>NZ_CAJQOO010000048.1 GCF_905480005.1 uncultured Maricaulis sp. | reverse complement strand
CATGCCTTCGCCGAATTCGCCGTCGAGCATGCGGGCGATGTCGCGCAGGGTCTGCACCATGTCGAGGCGGACACTGTCATCATCGGCGCGAAAATATTCGTTCAGCTCGTCCAGCGCATTGCCCAGCCAGCTGGCCTTGAGTCGGTCCAGCAGGATTTCGGCTGTGGCGATGGCGGCCTTGCTGTCGCCCTTGGCGAGTTGCTGCTGCATGGCGTCGTGAATGGCCTTCAGGGCCAGGCATTCATAATGCACGCAATCGCCGACCAGCGCGCCTTGCGTGGTGGTGAGGTCGGGGTTTTTCAGGGTGATCGGCGCTTCCGGGTCGATCGGACGGGTTGAGCGCGGCATGGGTGTCTCCAATTTTTGGCAGGGTTTCAGACAGGGTGAGGGGTCCGCACGCGTGAGCGCCGAAGCGATGGGAGGGAGCGGGATGTCGGCCGGAGCCGATAAAGCGCTGATTGAATAACGGTAGGCTTCGACAAGCATCCCGCTCGCGGAGATTTCCCGGACGCTCTCGCGACCGATTCCAATGCGCCAGATACTGGGTGTCGGTCGTTTAGTGCCCCTGGACCTGATCGCACGCCCTGCCGGAGCTTTGGGGTGTCACATCCAAAGCGCGGACAGGCTCCGCTCGCTTCCGGGCACAAGTGACTGAGCTCGCGCCTCCCGTCCCGAAAACCGAGGGCAGTCTCCCATGGCGGTGAAGGGGGGAGGATAAGTTTGGTGATTTTTTTGATCGAGCGCACTTTCCCTCTCCCTCGGGAGAGGGCCAGGGTGAGGGGTAAATCCCGGTATTGCCGGGCGTTTCCCCCTCATCCGGCCTCCGGCCACCTTCTCCCAAGGGAGAAGGAAGGTGGTGCGCAGTGTGGGATAAAGTCACAAAATCTTGTCGTCCCGGACATATGCCCGGCCTCGAGCCGGGCGGCGATCCGGGACCCATTATCGCAAAAGCTGGCCGCATCGGGCGTATGGGTCCCGGGTCTTCGCCCTGATCAGGTCAGGGCTGCGCCCGGGATGACACGCGTGTATCGGCGTCGGATATCCCTTTCAAACCAAACCCGTCGGTCCCGGATGGCGCTGCGCGCCTCCGGGAAAAATGAAAGGGGAGGGGTCAATGGGGCCCCTGCCGGCCGCTCGCCACCTCGCCTATCAAGGGCGAGGACGGGCTGCCGGGAGGATTGTCACGATGACGCGGCGATAGCGGCTGAGGGCGGGGTGGCCCTTGTCGGTGACGCGCAGGATGAAGTGCGCGGTTTGTGCCGTACCGACCTCGGGAGCGGCGAAGCCGCGGGCGTAGAGATTGTCCGCTCCCCAGAGCTCGATCCTGTCCGGAAAACTGCCGGCCTCGCGATAGTGGAACCATTGATAGCTGAGACTGTCGCCGTCAGGGTCGAAGGATCCCAGCGCGCTCAAGGCGACGGTGTCGCCACTGTGTACGGTCAGCCGATCCGCATGATCGAGCCGGGCGATGGGCGGATGATTGGCATCGGCATACTCGCTCACCGTCCAGTCGATGCGGGCCGCAAAATCATTCTGGATATCGTCGCGCCAGCGCCACAGGGTGGCGCGATAGCCAGTGAAGTTTTCCTCGCCATAGCCGTGGGCGCGGCCATGGGGCCGGGCCAGCCAGGGCCGGAGTGTGTCGATCGCATTGGTCCAGATCGGCCGGGTCTCCTCGGTCACCGGCACCCCGCCGGTGAACCCGTCCGGGTCGAGGGCGGACAGCTCGGGTGTGTAGAATTCATAGCGGCCGCCCCATCCGCCCCAGTCCGGGTGTTCCGGATCGCTCAACCCGTTGCGGACGAGATTGAGAAAGGTCGGCGTATCGCCCTCCATCCCGTAGGCGACATCGGGATAGGCGGCGCCAAACGGGCCATGGCCCTGCTGGATGTTGTCCGCCAGCCAGTCATTCGAGATGGAGGTATTGTCCAGCCCGTCGACGACATGGGAAATCCCGGTCCAGGTCGCCGCGCCATAGCCGCCCGGGCTGACGATGTAGAACAGGTCGGGGAAGGTTTCGCGCATCCAGGCGCCGGTGTCGTCCTGGTCGGAGATCGTATAGATCCGCAGCTTGCCGGTGAGGCGTGCGACTTCCGCGGGCGTGCGGGTGGCGCGGAGTGTGTAAAGCGCTTGCGCCAGCGTGTTGGGTCCACCCCAGGCGGCGACCCAGAGCGGGCGCGGATCATCGGCTTCCAGGGCGGCAATGATGAGGTCGGAGCCGGGCGTGTCGCGACCCTCGCCGATACCGGCCATGCCGTAGACCGGCTGGCCGGTTGTGACCAATGCGCTCAGCGTGTCGGCATCGGGATAGCCGGGCGCGTGCCGGCTCAGCGTGTCGTGCACTTCGGCATATTGCCGGATCACATGATGGATCGACTCCGGCGCGGTCCGGTTGCGCTGATGGATCGAGGTCGTGGCGACCAACCCTTCCAGATCGATCTCATTGGCATACAGAAAGAGCCGGATCAGTGACTGCGTATCGTCCGGATCGGCTTCGATATCGGTCAGGACGATGAGGCGATTGTGGCCGGTGTTCGACGCGGCTGGCGGGTCTTCGGGCGTGGCGCTGAAAACGCCCCCGAATGCCGACGCCACAAACAGGCAAATCAAAATCGCGCGCATGATCAATCCTCCCCGCTTTCCGGTGAGGGTTGATCAGTGCAACCTGAATGACAAGCCTATTGTCTGAGTTTTGCGATGCACCTGCCGGGTCAGACCGGTGCGCGCCCCTAGGTCGCTACAAACGCCTTCTCGACGACGAAATCCGCCGGTGCTGCATTCGAGCCTTCGATGAAATTGCGGTCGAGGCAGATTTGCTTGACGTCTTTCAGCAGGCCTTCCGAGCCGCAGATCATGACGCGATCGGTTTCCGGGTCGAGCGGCGGGACGCCGAGGCG
The DNA here is from genome assembly GCF_905480005.1 of uncultured Maricaulis sp. GTDB lineage: Bacteria > Pseudomonadota > Alphaproteobacteria > Caulobacterales > Maricaulaceae > Maricaulis. The sequence continues at coordinate 7,249 of NZ_CAJQOO010000048.1, read as the reverse complement.
GTCGAAGAGTTCGCCGCTTTCGATCATGTCGGTGACGCGTCCCTTGACCGGGCCGTCCTCGCGGGTGACCGAGGTGAAGTGGACGAGTTTTTCGCGGGCGAATTCGCCGATCAGCTCGTCATCCTTCACGGCTTCAACCAGTTCGATGCCATAGGTCAGCTCGGCGGCTTCGCGGCAGGTATGGGTGAGGATGACCTGGTCGAATTTCTCATAGGTCTCGGGGTCGCGGATCAGGCTGGCGAACGGCGCGATGCCGGTACCGGTCGAGACCATGTAGAGGCGTTTTCCCGGCTTGAGGGCGTCGAGCACCAGTGTGCCGACCGGCTTGCGGCCCAGGAGGACTTCATCGCCTTCCTTGATGTGCTGGAGGCGCGAGGTCAAAGGTCCGTCCGGAACCTTGATCGAGTAGAAATCGAGCGCCTCGTCCCAGAAGGGGCTGGCGATGGAATAGGCGCGCAGGAGCGGTTTCCCGTCCTCCTTGGGCAGGCCGATCATGATGAATTCGCCCGAGCGGAAGCGGAAGGCGTCCGGCCGCGTGATACGGAAATGGAAGAGCCGGTCGGTGAAATGCGTCACCGACAGCACGGTCTCGACCGTGTAGGGGCCGGGCTTGGCGGACACGGTATTTTTCTTGGCAGGCGCGGTCGCGGTCATCGTCATCATCTCGTACTCGGTTGTCAGGGTGAGGCCGTCCGGGAAGGGATCGTCAGGCCGTCACGCGCGGCGCTTCGGTATCGGCCCAGGGCGGAACAGGCAAGCCCCGCGAGGACAGGAAGTCCGGATTGAAGAGTTTGCCGGCATAGCGGGCACCGCTATCGCACAGCATGGTCACGATCGTCTTGCCCGGACCCAGATCACGGGCCAGGCGCATGGCGCCGGCGATATTGATCCCGGCCGACCCGCCCAGGGACAGGCCCTCGCTTTTCACCAGGTCGAACAGGATGGGCAGCATTTCGGCATCCTCAATCCGGTAGATGTGGGAGACTTCAAGGCCTTCCAGATTGCCGGTGATGCGGTTGACGCCAATCCCCTCGGTGATCGAGGAACCTTCGCCCTTGAGCTCGCCCTTGGTGAAATAATTGAACAGGGCAGCGCCAGCGGGATCCGCTGCGCCAATGGCGATGTCCGGCTTGTGGGCGCGCAGGGCGTCGGCGACACCGGCCAGCGTGCCGCCGGATCCGACCGCGCAGATGAAACCGTCAATCGCGCCGCCCGTCTGCTGCCAGATTTCCGGGCCGGTGGTCAGCGCATGGGCGCGCTTGTTGGCGAGATTGTCGAACTGGTTGGCCCAGATCGCGCCGTTTGGCTGACTCTCATCGAGTTCTTCGGCCAGTCGGCGCGAATAATGGACGAAATGATTGGGGCTCGAGAAGGGGGCGGCGTCGACCTCGATCAGGCGGGCACCAAAGGAGCGGATCGCCGCCTTCTTCTCTTCCGACTGGGTGCGGGGCATGACGATGATGACGTCATAACCCAGCGCGCCGCCGACCAGGGCGAGCCCGATCCCGGTGTTGCCGGCCGTCCCCTCGACGATGGTCCCGCCGGGCTTGAGCGTGCCGTCAGCCTCGGCTTCCCGCACGATATTGAGCGCGGCGCGGTCCTTCACGGAACCGCCCGGATTGAGGAATTCGGCCTTGCCGAGGATTTCACAGCCGGTCGCGTCGGACGGGCCATCGAGCCGGATCAGCGGGGTATTGCCGATCAGGTCGAGCACATGTTGGGCAGACACGGGGCAGTGTCCTTTCGTCAGTTCTTCTTATTCGGCCGCGACTTGTTCGGCGGCGATTGGGGCCGCGGTGTGGATTCCGCACTCGGTCTTGGACTGGCCGCGCCAGCGACCGGAGCGGATATCGCCATCCGCCTCGACCGGCGAGGTGCAGGTCCAGCACCCGATTGAGGCATACCCCATATCGCTCAGCGGATGTCGCGGCAAATCGAAGCGACGGAAATAGTCCTCGATCGCGGTGGCGTCCCAATTGGCCAGCGGATTGACGCGGACGCGGCCATTGATCCGCTCGACCACCGGCAGGCGCATCCGGCCGCCGCCGTGGAAGCGTTTGCGGCCCGTGATCAGGGCGTCATACTCGCCGATCACCGCGTCCAGCGGCCGGACCTTGCGCAGGGCGCAGCAGGCATCGGGATCGCGACTCCACAGGCGGTTGTCACCATCTTCATCGGCGACATCATCGCTGTCCGGCGTCAGCACACGGATCTGTGTCAGGCCGAGCTGTTCGGTGAGCTGGCGCTGATACTGCTCGGTCTGGGCAAAGAGGCGGCCGGTATCGAGGAAGATGACCGGCGTGGCCGGGTCGATCTGGGCCATCATGTGGAGGCCGACCGCGGCCTCGGCACCGAAGGAGGAGAGAATGGCGAGCTTGCCGACCCATTCGCGCTCGATCGCATCGCGCAGGATGTCCTGCGGGCTCATGTCGCGATAGCGGGCATTGATCGCGGCGAGATCGTCAACCGGGCGGTTGTGCCGGTGATGAAAGAGCGGTGTGACATTGCCGCGCCCGGGTTGATAGGCGTGGGTGAAACGGGTGCGCGCGCGCGCCCAGTCGGCGTCCAGACCCTTGCGGTCCGGATCGACATCATCAAAGCCGACGCGGATCAGGTGCTGGGCCTGGTCGGGGATGAGATCACCCACGGCGCGCAGCTTGCCGGTATAGCCGGCCCGCTCGCGCAGCTGGGCGGCCAGGGTGAAGCCGCGGCCATCATTGAATTTGGCAAAGCGGATATCGACCCTCACGGCGCCGGCGATTTCAGCCCTGGCCTCGCGCCAGTCGGCATCGCCGGGCAATTCGATGATGAGCCCCCCGCCGGCGGCCAGCTGGGCGTCGGCGACGGGATGGGTGTCGGGTGTGCGATCAAGCGTCAGCATAGATGGCCTCCTTGAAGGCGTCGGATCCGACACGGCGCAGCGTGTCGATGAAGCGCTCCTCGTCAGCGCGAATTTCGAGATAGGTGTGCAGCAGGCGGGCAATGGCGGCGGGGACATCCTCGCCGGCCAGGCCCTTGCCGATGATGGAGCCGATTGCGGCATCGGTTCCGAAGGCGCCGCCCAGCGTGACCTGGTAAAATTCCTCACCGCGCTTGTCGACGCCGAGCACGCCGATATGGGCGACATGGTGGTGGCCGCAGGCATTGATGCAGCCATCAATCTTGATGGTCACATCGCCGGCCTTCTCCGACAGGCCCTCGGCCTCCAGCAGGGTGGAGATGGCCTGGGCGATGGGGATGGAGCGCGCATTGGCAAGATTGCAATAATCCAGGCCCGGGCAGGCGACGATATCGGTGGCCAGGCCCGCATTGGCGGTGGCCAGACCCGCGTCGACCAGACCGCTCCAGACCGCTTCCAGATCGCCATTGCGGACATGCGGCAGGATCAGGTTCTGGTCCGGCGTGGCGCGGATTTCATCGAAACCATAGCGCTCGGCCAGATCGGCGACGGCCGTCATCTGCCGATCGGTGATATCGCCCGGTGTGCCGCCAATCGGCTTGAGGGAAATGACCAGCGAGGACAGGCCGTCGACCGCATGATCGCGGCGATTGCGGTCAAGCCAGCGGGCGAAGGCGCGGTTTTCCGTGACCGGAATGGGTGTCGGCTCGACCTGTTTCGGGAGGTCGAAAAAGCGGCGGATGCGGGCGATCTCGGCGTCGGGGAGTTTCAGCTCGCCCGCGCGGATCACGCGCCACTCATCGTCGACCTGGCGGCCATATTCCTCCGGACCCAGCGCCTCGACGAGGATCTTGATCCGGGCCTTGTAGAGATTGTCGCGACGACCATGCTGATTGTACACGCGCAGGCAGGCCGTGAGGTAGGAGAGAAGGTCTTCCGGCGCCAGGAAGGGCTTGATCAGATGGCCCAGGCGCGGCGTCCGGCCCTGACCGCCGCCGACCCAGACTTCAAACCCGGTCTGGCCCGCCTCGTTCCGGACAATCTGAAGGCCGATATCATGGACGCGGATGCCGGCGCGGTCTGCGGTTGCGCCATTGACGGCAATCTTGAACTTGCGCGGCAGGAAGGTGAATTCCGGGTGGAAGCTCGACCATTGCCGGATGATCTCGGCCCAGGGGCGACCATCTTCCAGCTCGTCGGCTGCGGCCCCGGCGAACGGATCCGCCGTGACATTGCGGATGCAATTGCCCGAGGTCTGGATGGCGTGCATTTCGACCGCGGCGAGGCGATCGAGAATGTCAGGAATATCGACCAGGGCCGGCCAGTTGTATTGCAGGTTCTGGCGCGTGGTGAAATGGCCATAGCCCTTGTCATAATCCCGCGCGATCCTGGCCAGGGTCCGCATCTGCGTGCTGTTCAGCGTGCCGTAGGGAATGGCTACCCGCAGCATGTAGGCGTGCAGTTGCAGATAGACGCCATTCATCAGGCGCAGCGGCTTGAACTGGTCCTCGGTGAGACGACCGTCCAGGCGGCGTGTCACCTGATCGCGAAACTCCGCGATCCGGTCGGCCACCATGGCGTGATCATAGCTGTCATACTTGTACATGGGTCAGGCCGTCGCGTGTGCGTGAGTGGAGCCGGTCGTCGGACCGGTGAGCCGGATGCCTTCGCGGCGCCATTTCTGGCCACCGGGCAGGTCCCGGGCGAGCTCGATCAGATAGGCGCCGACGGCGATATGGCTTTCACCCGAGGCGAGCTCGAGGACGGCATCAGCCTGGTCGGTATCGAGACGGGCGGCCTCGGCGAGCTCGGTCGTCCACTCGCCGGTCGCGGTGCGATAGATCACCCGGCCATCGGTGAGGCGGTTGGCGGTCACGGTCTTCATGCGAATTGCTCCCGGCCGGTCGTGGTCGCGGCCTGGCTGATGGCGGTGCCGGCGACGTCGCCGACAATGATGATGGTGGGGCCGGCAATGGCTTCGCGTGTCACGAGCCCGGCGAGATCGCCCAGCGTGCCGGAGACGCGGCGCTCAGTGTCCAGCGTGCCATTCTCGATGAGGGCGACCGGGGTTGCGGGATCGCGTCCGGCGGCAATCATCTTTGCCTGGATCTCCGGCGCAGCACCGACGCCCATATAGAAAACGGTGGTGGAATTGGCGGCGGAGAGGGCGCGATAGTCGGGGTCCGGCCCGTCCTTCTTGACCACACCCGAGGCAAAGGTCACCGACTGGGCATGGTCGCGATGGGTCAGCGGGATGCCTGCCGAAGCCGCGCAGGCGACGGCGGCGGTGATGCCCGGCGTGACCTCGACGGCAATCCCGGCGGCGCGGACGACGTCCAGTTCTTCGCCGCCGCGACCGAACACGAAGGGGTCACCGCCCTTGATGCGGACCACGCGCTGACCTTTGCGGGCCTCGCGCACGAGAATGTCGCCAATGGCGTCCTGGGGCACGGGGTGATGACCCTTGGTCTTGCCGACATCGATCCGCAGGGCATCGCGGCGGGCGAGGTCCATCACGCCGTCACTGACCAGGCGGTCATGGACGATGACATCGGCTTCGCGCAGGAGGCGGGCGGCCTTGAGGGTGAGGAGATCGGGATCGCCGGGGCCAGCGCCGACCAGGTGGACAATACCGGTGCGGGGCCCGGTCTCGCCATTCAGTTCGCGCAGCATTTCCCGGCGGGCACCGGCCTTGTCACCGGCGAGGGCGAGGTCGCGGGCCTTGCCGCGCAGGGCGCGTTCCCAGAAGGCGCGGCGGTCGTCGAATTTGTCGAGGACGGATTTCACCGTGCCGCGCAGCTCGCGGGCGAGGTCAGCGATGACCCCGACGCGTGCCGGCAGGGTCTGTTCGATCGCGGCGCGGATATCGACCGACAGGACCGGAGCGGCCCCGCCCGAGGCGATGGAGACGACAATGCCGTCGCGGTCGACAATGGCCGGAGTCTGGAAATCCGAGGCGGCCGGGCTGTCGACGATATTGACCATTGCGCCCTGGCCGCGCCCCCATCGTGCCAGCTTGTCGAGCTCGCGCTCTTCGCCGCCGGCGAGGAAAATCAATGTCGCGCCACGAAAGTCCCGCCGTGTCGGCACACGGCGTATGATCTTCGCATACTGGGCAATATCCGAAGCAACAGGATCGCTGGACTCACCGGTGAACCAAAGCAACCGGGCTGGGGATGACGCGAACAGGCGTGCCTTTGGCTCGGCCATCGGGCCGTGCCCGACAACGATCACCGTCTGTCCATTTAGGGGAATGGAGGCAGGGAAAACACGCATGGTCACTCGTCCGTTCCTGCGCCTTCGTGGCGCGACGAGTTCAATATTTCTATTCGATGCAGTGATTACAAACGACGATTATTGGCTTTTCACGTTAGAAAAACTAAACTGACGTCATGGTCCAGACCTCCCGCCTTCCCCCGCTCAACGCCCTGCGCGCCTTCGAGGCCGCCGCCCGGCTGGAGAGTTTTGCCCGTGCGGCCGACGAATTGGCGGTCACGCCGGGCGCCATCAGTCAGCAGATCCGGCAATTGGAGGAGCATGTCGGGGCTCCGCTTTTTGTCCGCGAGGGCCGCGGATTGAGCCTGACCGAGGCCGGTCGGGCCGCCGCCGGCATTACATCGGAAGCCTTTGAAACGCTCGAGCGCGCCGTCTCCCTGATGCGCCAGCCCGTGCATCGCCGCGCGCTCACCGTTTCGGTCGCGCCCTCCTTTGCCGGCAAATGGCTGGCGCCGCGCCTCTTCCGCTTCCAGGAGGAAGTGCCCGGCGTGGAGGTCTGGATCGCCGCGACGTCGGAGCGGGTCGACCTGGCCGCCGGGGCGGCTGATCTGGGCATTCGCTATGGTCCGGGCGGCGACATGACACTGAATGAGGAGACGTTGCTGGCCGAGGAGGTTCTGCCGGTCTGTTCGCCCGACTTGCTGCGCGATGGCCCGCCGCTCGCCCGCGCCCAGGATTTGCGTGGCCAGACCCTGCTGCACGACGCATCACCGGAGACCGAGGTCGACGGCGCCGACTGGACGTCCTGGCTGAAAGCCCGCAATGCCCGCGGTGTCGATGTGGCAGGCGGGGTAAGGTTCAACCAGTCGGCCCTGGTCATCGACGCCGCCGTCGCCGGTCGCGGTGTCGCCCTGGCCAAGCGCGCCCTCGTCCAGAACGACCTCGCCAGTGGCCGCCTCGTGGCGCTCTTCCCCGACGGCACAACGCCGGTCCGCTCGGCCTATCATATCGTCACCGCGCGCAACCGCCCCCTCAGCCCGGACGCCGAGGCCTTCATCGCCTGGCTGAAGGCCGAGGCGCGGGTGCATGAGCATTCGGTGGATGAGTTGTGAGGGTATTGAGCGGCGCTCGCGC
>NZ_CAJQOO010000047.1 GCF_905480005.1 uncultured Maricaulis sp. | reverse complement strand
GCGGGATAGCGCTCGGCTTCGGATCGACGCGAATGCAGGACGACGCCGGTATTCTCTTCCACAACGAAAGCGGCATAGCGCGAATTGTTTGCGTGGGCAGGCGCGCTGACGCCGCTGAGAGCGAGGCTGAGGGTGAGAATGAGAAGGTGCGCTGTCTTGATCATGGCGAGCAGCCTGCCGGTCGCTCATTGCCAGCAGGTTAAGGCTTCGACGGTGTCATCATATATGTTTTGTGCGCTGCACAATAAATCGCTTGACCCGGGGCGGTGGGGTGGGTAGTAATGTTGCGACTGCGAAGAGCATTTGCAGCAAGTGTAGCAACCGGACAGTGACCCGTGATGAGCGACGTCGACAAAATCTCCACCAAACCGCAAGCGGCAGCCGCCAAGGCTACCGCCCCGAGCGCACCGCGTATTGTGTCGCCGAATGCGGCTCCGGTGAAGGCGACCGCGAAAGCGACTGCGAAGACGAGCCCGGCCAAGTCGAAGTCCTCGACGAAAGCCAAGAAGGCCGCGCCCAAGCCGTCGACGGCCAAAGCGAAACCCGCACCGTCCAAACCCGCCCCCAAGGCAGCCAAGCCGGCCCCGAAAGCCAAGCCCGCTGCCCGCACCGCAGAGAGCTTTGCCATGAATGACACCATCGAGAGCATGACCGCCGCCAGCAATGAAGCGCTCAAGGACGGTTTCGAGAAGACGCTGAAGTCGGTTACCGAGGCCAGCAATTTCCAGAAAGAGACCGTTGAGGCGCTGATCGCTTCCGCGACCCTGGCTGGCAAGGGCATCGAAACCGCCAATACCAATGCCGCCACCTACGCCAAGTCGGCAATGGAAGACAGCGTTGCCGCGACCAAGAAGTTCGCGTCGGCCAAGTCGGTCCAGGAGATCTTCGAGATCCAGTCCGAGTTCACCAAGTCGGCGATGGAAAACTACCTCGCCGAGGTCAATAAGAGCTCTGAGCTCTTCTCGGACATGTTCAAGAATTCGGTGAAGCCGCTGAACGATCGCGTCGCGGCCGCCATGGAGCTCGCACAAGCTCAGCGCTGAGCGGGTGTGACCTGACGAAATTCAGAATTTTCCTCCCCGACTGGGCCCGGTGATTTGTCACCGGGCCCTTTTTTTGTCGGCGTCGCCTCGTTGAGGCGGGGTGGCCTTGTGGCCGTCTTGGGGCGCACGGTGCGAGCACCGAGCGGCCTGTTGCGTTTCGGCGCCGGTTTTCCGGCTGCATGCGAAACGCTGGTGTCCTCCCCGACCGGGCCCGTGATTGATACGGGGCCATTCCGGCGGCACCCCGTCGCGAGACGGGGACCGCCTTTCTAGGCCGATCGCGGTGAAACGGGAAGCATGAATTTTCGGGGCGTGCTATTCTATCGCTTCGGCGGTGCTGTTCACCGTCCCTTTCCAAGTCCGGTACGGATTCCTATCTGTCCCGATGAGTAGCGAAGTAATATTCGAGCACGTTTAAAATATGACCGAACGAAAACAAGATGATACCGGCGTAGAAGAGGAAACTGGCCTCGCGACAAAGACACGGCCGGCAACCAAGAAACCTTCGCTTTACCGTGTTTTGCTACTCAATGATGACTACACGCCAATGGAATTTGTGGTCGAGATTCTCGTCCGTATTTTCCGGAAGTCTCCCGAGGATGCAGCGCGAATCATGCTGCATGTACATCAGAACGGTGTCGGGATGTGTGGCGTGTATACGTATGAGGTTGCCGAGACGAAGGTAGCCCAGGTCATGGACGCCGCACGGCGGGCCCAACACCCGCTGCAGTGCACAATGGAAAAGGAATAGAGTGGTGCCCTCATTCTCTTCAGATCTCGAAGACAGCCTGCACCGCGCTCTGGGCTACGCCAATGAGCGTGGGCATGAATTTGCCACCCTGGAGCATCTTCTTCTTGCTCTTGTGGATGACCAGGACGGCGCGGCGGTGATGAAAGCCTGCGACGTCGATCTCGACGAATTGCGCGCGACCCTTACCGAGTATGTCGACAATGAATTGTCGGAGCTCGTCGTTGATGACGAGGAAGATGCCAAGCCGACCGCCGGCTTCCAGCGCGTGATCCAGCGCGCCGTGATCCACGTCCAGAATGCCGGGCGTGAGGAAGTGACCGGCGCCAATGTGCTGGTCGCGCTTTTCGCGGAACGCGAGAGCCACGCGGCCTATTTCCTCGCCGAGCGCGACATGACCCGTTACGACGCGGTGAATTTCATCTCGCACGGAATCGGACGCAAGCCGGGCGCGACCGAAGAACGCGCCGTACGCGGCGCCGAACCGGCTGAGGAGCCGCAAAAGGATGGCGATGCGCTGACGGCCTATACCGTCAATCTCAACGAGAAAGCCAGAAATGGCGGCGTCGATCCGCTGATCGGCCGTGATGCGGAAGTCGAACGCTGCGTCCAGGTCCTGTGCCGTCGCCGGAAGAACAATCCCTTGCTGGTTGGTGATCCGGGCGTTGGCAAGACGGCCATCGCGGAAGGTATCGCCCGCAAGATCATCGAGGACCAGGTCCCCGACGTGCTGGCGGGTGCCACGATCTATTCGCTCGACATGGGCTCGCTGCTCGCCGGAACCCGCTATCGCGGTGATTTCGAGGAACGCGTGAAGCAGGTCGTCAAGGAACTCGAGGAAAAGGACAATGCTGTCCTCTTCATCGACGAGATCCACACCGTGATCGGTGCCGGCGCAACGTCGGGCGGGGCGATGGACGCGTCCAACCTGCTCAAGCCCGCCCTGCAATCAGGTGGTCTGCGTTGCATGGGCTCGACGACCTACAAGGAATATCGTCAGCACTTCGAGAAGGACCGGGCCCTGGTTCGCCGCTTCCAGAAGATTGATGTTGCCGAGCCGTCCGTGCCGGATGCCATCAAGATCCTGCAGGGGCTGAAGACCTATTTCGAGGACTTCCATGATGTGCGATTCACCAATGACGCGCTGAAATCAGCGGTCGATCTGTCGTCGCGCTATATCGGCGACCGCAAACTGCCGGACAAGGCGATCGACGTTATCGACGAGGCCGGGGCGCAAATGCGTCTCCAGCCGGTGTCCAAGCGCAAGAAGACGATTGGCGTGAAAGAGGTCGAGGGCGTGGTCGCCACGATGGCTCGGATCCCGCCGAAAACCGTGTCCAAGGATGACGAGCAATCGCTCAGGACCCTCGAGACGGATCTGAAGCACACCGTATTCGGGCAGGACGAGGCAATTGACCAGCTGGCCACCGCCATCAAGCTGTCGCGAGCCGGCCTGCGCGAGCCCGACAAGCCGATCGGCTGCTATCTCTTCTCCGGCCCCACGGGTGTCGGCAAGACCGAGGTGACCAAGCAGCTGGCCGATATAATGGGTATCGAATTGCAGCGTTTCGACATGTCGGAATACATGGAGCGTCACGCCGTCTCGCGTCTCATCGGGGCGCCTCCCGGTTATGTCGGGTTCGACCAGGGCGGTCTCCTGACCGACGGGGTCGACCAGCACCCGCACTCCGTGTTGCTGCTCGACGAGATCGAGAAGGCACACCCGGACCTGTTCAACATCCTCCTGCAGGTGATGGACAATGGCACGCTCACCGATACCAATGGCAAGAAGGTCGATTTCCGCAATGTCATCCTGGTGATGACGACCAATGCGGGCGCGTCCGACGCGCAAAAGGAATCGATCGGATTTGGCCGAGGCAAGAAGACGGACGAGGCGGACAAGGCGGTCGAACGCCTGTTTACCCCGGAATTCCGCAACCGGCTGGATGCGGTCATTCCGTTCGCACCCCTGTCGCCGGATTCGATCGGTCGCGTGGTCGAGAAATTCGTCCTGCAGCTGGAAGCCCAGCTCATTGATCGCGGTGTCACCTTCGAGCTGACCGCTGACGCCACCGCATGGCTGGCCGAGCGCGGCTATGACAGTCGTTTCGGTGCCCGCCCGCTGGCCCGTGTCATCCAGGAGCACATCAAGAAGCCCCTGGCCGACCAGATATTGTTCGGGGAGCTCAAGAAAGGTGGCTTGGTGAAGGTCGATGTGGATGAGGCGGACGGTGATCGCCTGGACTTCCACATCACGCCTGGCGACCGGCTCCTGCCGCGCAATGCGAAGAAAAAGGACAAGAAGGAAGAGGTCTGACCCAGACCAAGTTTCTGTCCAAACGAGAAACGGCGTCCCGCGGGGCGCCGTTTTTTTGTCGTCCTGTCTTTTCCTCGGCAACTTCAGTGTCTTGTCGCTTAAATAGCCAGACCTGTTTCGGGACGCTGGGAGGTTGGTGCGGCTGTCGCCGATTCCCAGACCTCGATGCATCGCGCTTTTCTCGAGCTCCAGACGAACCAAAGCGACGAGATTCGGCCGGGGATGACGACGAGCGCGGCAGGCCTCCCCGCGCTGAAAGTCGGACCGGATCCGATTCCTGTTCAGACCGCGCCCGGTCCGGTCGTAGTGAATCTGGTGTCACGGTATGCATACGGTGAGCGCATTTCCGCCACCGGAACGGGCTCGACTATTCTGCTGCCAAATCGCAGGGCGCGGGCATCCGGCCGGCATTGTCGGGCTGGCTGCGGTATTGCCGGGGTGTCATCCCCTCGCTTTCCTTGAAGGCCCGGTTGAACGGTCCGATCGAGGCGAAGCCGCTGTCGAGTGCAATGTCCAGGATACTGGTCTCACGGCAGGACGGATCGCGCAGGCACGCCTTGGCGTGATCGATCCGGTAGCGATTGACGAAGCGATTGAAATTGCGTTCGCCGAGACCCGCGGTAATGGCGCGGCTAATCCGGTAATCCGGTTCACGCAGGCGCCGGGCGAGGCTGGCGACCTTGAGGTCCGGATCAAGATAGAGGGCGTCCCGCTCGACCTGGTTACGGACCCATTCGCCCAGGGTGCGTTCGTCATCACTGGGGGCAGCGGGTCGCGCGACCGCGTCCGCCGACAGTGCCGGGATCGGGTGCCGTGTGCGCCAGATCACGCCGAATCCGGCGACAAAAAAGATCGAGGCGCCGCAGACGGCCTGCATGAGGGCGATACTGGCTTCGCTGAAACGCGTGCTGTCACCATGGTCCAGCAGGGCCACGCAGATACTGACACAGACGCCATAGGCCGTCAGGAAGCCTATGCGCAGCCGACGGTCCGTCCGCGACTCGGCCTGTTTCCAGCCGCGCAGGCCTTCCCAGAAAGCGAGCACGAGGACGGTCGATGAGAGCATGACCTGGAAGCTGCTCGATGCCGCGAGCGTACCGTCCAGTCCGGACTGGCCAATGACGCGTTCCGCCGACAGGGCGATCAGGGTCTGATTGAAGATGGCGGGGCTGAATATCCCGCCGACCAGCAAGGCGTGAGGCCAGCCAAAACCCACATCCGGGCGGAACAGGCCGCGCGAGACCAGCCAGAAACAGCTGCAGCTGGCACAGCCGGCGATCGCCAGGGCCGGGGTGAGGGCGCCCGTCGCGTCGCCATAGACATCGCGGATCATCACGGCGGCGAGGCCGGCACAGAATACAGCCCAGGCGATTTGCAGCCCGCTGCGCGTGTGCATCGAGAGGATAAAGAGGATCGAGGCGATCCCGCCTGCTCCCACGATGAGCTTGATGGCGTTCGCAATGTCGAGCATCCGATGCGCCTCCCAGAATTCCGCGTCTGCGCCGTTCAGATGGGTGTCGCACATTTCGGGCCAGGATCAACCTGCCTGAATTCGATAAAACCGGGTTTGCCGATTTTGAAATCGGCAAGACGGGCATGGATCTGTGTGGTCGAGAGGTCGAGGCGGCGAGTTGAACGCGCGCCTTCAGGACTGTGAAAAGGGTTCGACCATGTCTGACACATCTGCCGCGCCGGTCCGGCGACACGGCAATTTCCCGCAACAATTCCTGCAGGGGAGCGGCGTCCTCTGGTTCATCATTGCGGCGATCGGCCAGTGGATGTTCGTCGTCTACATCCTCGGTGCCTATATCCCGCGAACGCTGGGCGGCAGTTTCGAACGCTGGAATGAAACCGGCCTGATTGACGGTTATGTCCAGAATGATGCGCTCGGAAATTTCGGCTTTATCTCTCACGTTCTGCTCGCAGCCTTCGTCAGCGCGGCGGGCGTGATCCAGCTCCTGCCTGTGATCAGGCGCAAATTTCCGGCCTTTCATCGTTGGAATGGTCGCGCCTACATGTCTGTCGCCGTCTTTCTGGCGGTCGGCGGCATCATCCTGGTCTGGGTGCGCGGGACGCGGATGAATGACTGGGCCGCGCTTGGCACGACACTGGATGGCGTGCTGATCCTGGTCACCGCAGCCTTCACCCTGCGCCATGCGATGGCACGCCGGATTGATCTGCATCGTCGCTGGGCGATGCGCCTTTTCCTGGTTGTGAATGGAGTCTGGTTCGTCCGGGTCTTCTACATGGCCTGGGCCATTGCCAGCGGTGGAGCGGGCATGCACCGGACGATGGACGGCCCGACCGATATCCTTGTGCCGTATTTGGCCTTCCTCGTGCCGCTTGTCTTGCTGGAGGCCTATCAGAAGGCCCGGGACTCGCGCTCGTCAGGCTTCAAGCTGGGAGTGGCCGGTCTGATCCTGGCCGGTGCCGGCGTCACGGCCCTGGGCCTGTTTGGTGCCTGGATGATGATGTGGTCGCCGAACATCCTGATCTTCGGCTAGGCAGTCGGTGCGGATCGGCGATCGCGGACATACAGACGGAAGGCGAGGTGGAGCAGCCAGCTGGCGAGACCCAGCATGGCTGTTCCCGCCGCCAGTCGAGGGTCCGCATCGAAACGGTGGCCGAGGCCAAAGACTGTCGCGATCAGGCCCAGAGCCGTCAGGCCGTGCCAGGCGAGCGGCGACCCGTATGGGCGGACCGGCGGCGCGTCGACGGTGGCAATCGGTGCCGCAAGCCGGTTCTGCAAGGCTTCGCTCGACAGGTCGAAGCTCGCCGCCAGCGCCTTCACGGCCTCCAGGCTGGCGGGACGCCCGCTCTCGATACGCTGTATCGTGCGTTCGCTGAGATCGCTGATCCGGGCCAGCTCGGCCTGGGACCAGCCCTTCGCCTGTCTGAGGGCCATCAAACTCATCTATCTGCCTTCGGTTTCGTCGCCGGTAGGGTTCAGGTGGAGACATGATAGCGGTCCATCCGCAGCGGCACCACGACATGAGCACGACAGCCCCGGAAATTTGCGGGTGTGGATTGTATCCGGCGCATTGATACTGACGCCGAAGTCGCCCAGAACGGGGGCTTGTGACCGGGACCTTCTTCCATGCCGCAGCCGAGCCCTGCCGAGATTTTGAGCGCGACCTTCGGCTTTCCCGGGTTTCGACCCGGCCAGGCCGATATCGTCGACCATATACTCGCAGGTCGCCCCACCCTTTGCGTGATGCCGACAGGGGCTGGCAAGTCGATCTGCTACCAGGTGCCGGCCCTCATCCTCGATGGGCTGACGATCGTTGTGTCCCCGCTCACGGCGCTGATGGACGACCAGGTTGCGGCGCTGCGGGCCAATGGGGTTGCGGCCGTCGCCATCCATTCCGGGCGGGACCGCGACGCCAATATTGATGACTGGCGCCGCGTGCAATCGGGTGAGGTCCGTCTGCTCTATCTCTCGCCGGAGCGATTGATGACGGGCCGCATGCTGGCGGCGCTGGAGGGGGTCGATCCCGCCATGTTCGTTGTCGACGAAGCCCATTGCATTTCCAAATGGGGCGCCAGCTTCCGGCCGGAATATGAGGAGCTCGGCTTCCTCAAGACACGTTTCCCGAAGGCGCGCCTGTCGGCCTTCACCGCGACCGCGGACGCAGCGACCCGCGCTGATATTGCTGCCAAGCTCTTTGGCGAGGATGCCGAGATTGTTGTGCACGGTTTCGACCGGCCCAACCTCACCCTGTCCGTGGCAGCGAAGGACAAGTGGAAACCGCAATTGATGGATTTTCTCGAGACGCGCCGCGGCGTCTCCGGGATCGTCTATTGCCTGTCACGCAAATCAACCGAGGAAGTCGCCGGCCTGTTGTGTGAGAGCGGGTTCAAGGCGCTGCCCTATCATGCTGGCCTGGCGCCGGAGACCCGACGGGAGAATCAGGAGCGCTTCATGGCGGAGGAGGCGGTTGTCATGGTCGCCACCATTGCGTTCGGCATGGGGATCGACAAGCCGGACATCCGCTATGTCTTCCATCTCCACATGCCCGGTTCCATGGAAGCCTATTATCAGGAGATCGGGCGGGCCGGGCGTGATGGTCAGCCCGCGGAGGCCATGATGCTCTACGGTCTCGGCGATGCCCGCATGCGCCGGCAATTCATCGACCAGGACGGTGAGGATGGTGATCACAAGCGCCGTGAACACAAACGCCTGGACAGCCTGCTTTCCTATTGCGAAGCGACCCGGTGCCGGCGCCTGTCCCTCCTGGCCTATTTTGGTGAAAGCGGTGGTGAGCCTTGCGGGAATTGCGATCTGTGCCTCGATCCGCCGACCTTGATCGACGGCACGCGCGAAGCCCAGATATTGTTCTCCGCGATTGCCCGGACCGGAGAGATGTTTGGTGCCGCCCATGTCATCGACGTCTTGCGCGGGGCGGATACCGACAAGATCCGTGCGCGTGGTCACGAGACCCTTCCGACCTGGGGTGTTGGCTCTGACCGGCCCAAACCCTTCTGGCAGGGGCTGGTGCGCCAATGCGTGGCGTCGGGCCTGTTGGCGATCGATATCCAGGGCTTCGGCGCGCTCAAGCTGACCCCGGCCGCCCGTGCGGTGCTGAAGGGCGAGCAATCCGTGGAGATTCGCGAAATCAAGGCGAAACCGAATGCGGCATCCAAGCGCAGCCGGGCGACGATCGCGGCCGAGGCCGACGGAGTGGATGTCGAGCTCCTCGGTGCATTGAAGGCCTTGCGCCGAGAGCTGGCAGCGCAGCGCAATGTCCCGGCCTATGTCGTGTTTTCCGACGCGACCCTGATCGACATGGCGCATCTCAAGCCTCAAACCCTGGAGCAGATGGCTGCCGTCAACGGCGTCGGACCCAAAAAGCTCGAAACCTTCGGAACGGACTTCCTGAACTTGCTGAAAACCTAGGGCCGGACCGTGGGCATGACGTGCAAGCCGGATGACATTTGCGGCAAATCATGACGTCATGGCGCGGCCCAGCAGGAAGAGACATGCCCCGTCGCGACGCCCCCTTTTACATCCTGATCGGCCTGCTGTCTGTGCAGGTCGCCTATGGTTTGTTCTGGGCAGTCAATGACATAACGGCCCGGATGGGGTTATGGCCCGACCCTCTGCTTGCCGCCGCCTTCGTCCAAAGCCTGACCGTGCTGCAGGAAGTTTTCTTCTTTTCACACGTGGTCATGAATGGGGTGGCACTGGCCCTGGCCTTGATGGAACGGCGCCTGGCGCTACCGGTCTTTATCCTGTCCTTCCTGCTCGACCGGGCCGACTGGATCATCATGGGCGGCAATAACCTGTTTTCAAACATGGTGGATGCCGACGCCTGGGCGCTCTTCTCCTTCACCCTGCAAGGAGGGATCATGGCATTGCTGGTCTATCTCACTTTCGAGGGCCGCTTGCGCTGATACCGAGCCGCAACGGCCGCTCAGGGCATTTCGATCGCTGCTGCTATCCTGGCGGCCTGGTCAGCCAGTTCATCCATGTCCGCCTGGCCACCACCATGGGCACTCATCGCTTCGCCCTCTGTTCGCGGAATGATGTGAAAATGGACGTGGAAGACGGTCTGCCCGGCCGGCGCACCGTTGAATTGCGTCAGCACGATCCCGCCCGGGGCGAGGGCGGTCTTTACCGCCAGCGCGATCCGCTTGACCCGCACCATGGCGGCCTGCAGTGCGCCATCGGTCATCTCGAGCGCATTGCGCGCCGGTTCGCGCGGCACCACGAGGACATGTCCCGGCGCCTGCGGAAAGATGTCCATGAAGGACAGGACATGCTCGTCCTCATAGACCTTCACACAGGGCAGTTCGCCGCGCAGGATCTTGGCGAAGATATTCTCGGGATCGTAGGCGCCGTCGAGGCTCATTATGTCTCTCCGCTTCGTGTGAGCTGGATATCCTGCCTAGCCTGTTGCGCCCGGGTCCGTCCACCGATCGGCCGGTTTACCGGTCTTCGTGGAGCGTCTGCCCGACCGTGCGAAGGCTTGAGAGCCAGCCGCGGAGACCGAGCGGGGAGTGAGGCGCATAACCCAGCTCCTCCACTGTGAAAGGCTCCGGTGGTTCGGCTTTGAAGGTCTTCTTGCAGCTGCCGCATCGGCGGTGACGCGAGAAAAAGGGATGAAAGGTTCCAAGCGATGTGAGGATCGCCATCAGGAGCAGCCGACGGACCCGACGAGTTTCGCCGCCACAGCTCGGGCAAGGAAAAATCGGCTCTGTACTCGCGGGCTCAAGGCTTTCCAGCCAGGCTTCGGCCTCCCTCCGGCAGCTCGGCGGGACAAGCATGCGCGGTCGATTATACCCGAACTCCAGTGATGGTTTGATTGAGATGAAGTGCCAGTCAGCCACCTCCGCCGGGAAGCCACCGGCGCGCAATGTGCAGGCGAGGACCGCGGCCTCGTTCTGCCAAGGTGAGTAGGCGTTCCGCGTGCTCACGACGTCTGGTCCCGCCGAAACGGGCTCTCCGCGTCCTGGAGCCGGATGTCAGTCCGTACGGCTGCGCGTTCCTGATCCAGATATTGCGCGACGGCGTCGCGAAATCCGGGATTGGCGATGAAATGAGCCGAACGAACCTCTCGCGGGCGATAGCCGCGGGCCAGCTTGTGCTCGCCTTGGGCACCCGCCTCGACGCGGCTCAGCCCGCGGGCAATCGCGGCGTCGATGGCCTGGTGATAGCAGAGCTCGAAATGCAGGTAAGGATGATCGTCGAGCTTGCCCCAATAGCGGCCATAGAGCGCGTGCGAGCCGATCAGGTTGAGCGCCGCGGCGATATAGCGGCCCGCCTTCTTGGCCATGACCAGCAAGACGCGATCGGGCATGCGCTGATGGATGAGGTCGAAGAAGGCGCGATTGAGATAGGGGTAACCCCATTTGCGCGACCCGGTTTCCTGGTAGCAGGCGTAGAAGACGTCCCAATGCTCTGGCTGCAAGGCCGCGCCGGTCAGGTGCTCGATCTCGATACCGTCCTGCGCGGCGGCGCGCTCCTTGCGCAGGGCCTTGCGCTTGCGGGAGCTGAGATCGGCGAGAAAGGCGTCATAATCGGCATAGTCCCGATTGGACCATATGAATTGCCGGTCGATCCGGGCCAGCAGGCCGCTCTCATCGAGCTCGCTCGCGGTTGGGGCATCGGGGAAATTCACGTGCCATCCGGAACAGCCCCAGCGTTCGGTCAGTTCGCAGGCTGTTTGCGCCAGCGCGCGGCGCATGGCGGCGCTGTCGGCCAGTACGCGGCGTCCGGTCGCCGGGGTGAAGGGAATCGCGCTCAGGAGTTTGGGATAATACTGTCCGCCGGCGCGGTCATAAGCGTCGGCCCAGGCGTGATCAAAGACATATTCGCCCATCGAATGGGTCTTTGCGTAGAGCGGGAGGGCGCCGACCAATTTGCCATCCGGGCCGGTGGCCACAAGATGCCGGGGCAACCAACCACTTTCCTCACCGACACAGCCGCTGGCTTCGAGCGCTTCAAGGAAATCCCAGCTCAGGAAAGGGTCGAACTCGGCATTGGCCGGATTGGCCAGTGCGTCCCAAGCGTCTCGTGACAAAGCGCTCAGGCCCTCGATCGCCTGTACGGTGATCGGCGGCGACCCGGTCTCGCCGTCATCAGCCGGTGGAGGCGCCATTCAATCCCCGGTCAGTTGCGACGTTGCTGGCGCCGGATCTGACGCAATTCCGCTGCGGTGGGCAGGGAAACAGCTTCAATCTCGGTCGCCCGAACCCAGGCCGGTGTCCCGACTTCCAGCTCGGCGCGGGCGCGCGTTGCAAACTGGTGCGCACGAGGCCGATTGCCGGCGGCGTAGGACTGTTCGGCGATCGCCAGTTGGGCCAGGGCCGTGTCGCCATTGCGCTCGTGGATGATGGAGAGCTGATACCAGGCAAAGCCATTGTCGGGCTCGATATCGAGCGCGACGCGCAAATGCCGGGCCGCCTCATCCTGATAGGCCGCGTCCTCGGTCGCGATCATCGCGATGGCCAGATTGACTCGCAGCAAGGGCGCCGTGGGCTCCAGGTCGACAGATTGCCGATGGGGTATGATCGCGTCTTCCACGTGGCCGCTTTCGAACAGCATCTGCCCGTGCAATTCGTGGAAATACGGGTTCTCCGGCTCTTCCTCGAGCAAGCTCAAAATCTCCTCGAGTGCACGGTCGAGCCGTGCGTCATGATAGTAGGCCACCGCACGCGCATACCGCGCCGGCAGCGACTGATCGCTCTCGGGATACCGGTAGAAAACGAATTGCGGTTCGGCGAGGAAGCCGTAGATCTTGGCCTGGATCCGGGCCAGGCGGGCCATTTCCCCAGCGCTGTCCTCAGTCTCGTAATAAGGCGACTCGGTCGCGCCACCCCGCAGATTGGCGATCCGCTCCGATGACAACGGGTGGGAGCGGAAATAGGGGAAGCGCCGGGCATTCGACATCACTTCCTGATAGCGAAAGCGTTCGAAGAATTGCACGAGACCTTCGGCTGATTGTCCGCTGGCTTCGAGGAATTGCAGCCCGGCCTGATCGGCGGACGCTTCCTGGGCCCGGCTATAGGTCATGAAGGAGAGGGCACCGAATTGCTGTGAGGAGGCCAGCAGAGCGCCGGCTGCTCCGCCTTCGCCCGCCAGGGCAGCGAGAACGCCCAGACCAAGACTGATGAACATCGGCGCCTGGGCTGCGGTAATGCCATCGCCAATTCGAGCCAGATGGGCGCCGGAAATATGTCCGGCCTCGTGGGCAATGACACCAATCAGCTGGTTCGGTGTCTCGGATTCCAGAATGATACCGGTGTGCAGAAATATGTTCTGGCCCCCGGTAACGAAGGCGTTCAGCGAGGGATCCGCTACGATGTAGAGATCGACATCGGCCGACTCCAGGCCGGCAGCATCAAGTATCGGGTCAGCGTAATCGCGCAACATATGCTCGATTTCCGTGTCCCGAATCAGAGACTGACTCAGGCTCGGCGCATGTGCGGCCACAGCAAGCATGCAGGCTGTAGCGACGGTTTTCAGGACAGACATCCTGCCTCCACTGATCGGCCCCCGCTCGGCCTATGATAGCAGCATCACCCCATGACACCACAAGAACCAAGATGGGTTGCCCGGACGCGCCGGGCAACCCTTATCCTGGTCAGTTCCCGAACAAGCCCGTCCGGTTCCACCAGCCACGACGCTTCGGCTTGCCGTCATCACTCTCGGCCGTGCCGGCGTCGGCAGCTTCGGTTTCACGCGGTGTGTCGTCGGATTCCGTCGCTGCCTTCTCGGTTTCTGCAGCAGCGGCCGGTTTTGCGGCAGCCTTGGGAGCCGTTTTGGCGGCGGCCTTCGGGGCGGCCTTGGGAGCAGGCTTGGGAGCAGGCTTTGCTGCCTCCGCTTCTGGCTCGTCCGCTTTCTTGCGACGTGTCCGCCGCTTCGGCTTCGGCGCTTCGTCCTCGACCGATTTGGCTGTTTCGGCCTCCGGCGTGTCGGTCGCGGCATCAGCAGCAGGTTCCGCGGCCTTCTTGCGCGGCCGACGTGTCCGCTTCTTGGGCGCTTCCTCGGCCGCTGCCGGCGCCTCGTCCGGCGCGTCGGCCGTGACGTCGGCAGTCTCTTCCGCGCCAGCTTCGACAGGCGCTTCGGTCTCGGTCTTCTTGCGACGCGGGGCACGCTTGCGCTTCGGCTTTTCTTCGGCGGGTGCCGCGTCTGCCGGTACGTCTGCCGGTGTGTCTGCCGGTGTGTTCTCTGGTGCGTCCTTTGGTGCGTCAGTCGTGGCTTCGCTCACGGCGTCCGCCGCGGTCTCTGCCGTCTCGGACTCGCCAGTTTCAGCCGATGCGGCATTGTCCTCAGTCGATGCTTCGCCTTCGGTACGACGACGTCCCCGTCCACCCCGGCGCCCGCGGCGACGGCGACGGCGCGGCTGGTCCTCGCCATCTTCACCCTGGGCGTCGCGATTGCCGGATTCCTCACCTGAAGCCTCTGCGGCCTCATCATCCGAACCTTCGACATTGACCACTTCCATGGCGGCGTTGCTGTCCTCGGAGGAGGATTTGCGACGCCGGCGACGACGACGGCGACGACCGCCACCTTCGCGGTTCTCGTCTTCGCTCTCGGCGCTTTCCTCTTCCGGCGTGTCCGGGATCTCGATCTCTTCAATCGACTCCACAGACAGCGGTGCCATCGTCAATTCTTCGCCCGGCTCACGGTTCTCGAGGGCTTCGATCGAGAATTCCGGTGCCAGGATCGAATCGTCGGCTTCCACGGAGATACGCATCGAGAAACGCTGTTCGATCATCAGCAGGTGATCACGCTTCTCGTTGAGCAGGTAGATCGCAACCGCGGTCGGGACCGAAATACGGATCCGCTTCGCGCGACCACGCGTGCCTTCCTTCTCCAGGCCGCGCAGAGCGACGAGGGCGCTCGACTCGGTGGAGCGCAAATGTCCGGTGCCCTTACAGGTGGGACAAGTAGTGGTCGACCCTTCCAGCAGGCTCGAGCGGCGCCGCTGGCGGGAGATTTCCATCAAGCCGAATTGCGAGATCCGACCCACCTGCAGGCGGGCCCGGTCGCGCTTCAGCATGTCCTTCATCTTCTTCTCGACGGCACGATTATTCTTGTTCTCGTCCATATCGATGAAGTCGATGACAATCAGGCCGGCGAGGTCGCGCAGACGCATTTGGCGAGCCGCTTCCGCAGCCGCCTCGAGATTGGTCTTGAGCGCGGTCGCCTCAATGTTGCGTTCACGCGTCGAGCGGCCCGAATTGACGTCGATCGAGACCAGGGCTTCGGTCGGATTGATGACCAGATAACCGCCGGACTTGAGCGGAGCGACGTCGGAATAGATCGCCTCGAGCTGGGATTCGCATTGGTGACGCAGGAAGAGCGGCACGGTTTCCTTGTAGTGCTGCACCTTCTTGGCGTGGCTGGGCATCAGCATCTTCATGAAGGCTTTCGCCTCCTTGTAGGCCTCTTCGCCCTCCACCTGTACGCTGTCGATCTCCTTGTCATAGAGATCGCGGATCACGCGCTTGACCAGATTGCCTTCCTCATAGATCAGCGACGGCGCCACGGAGTTCAGCGTCAGCTCGCGGATATTGGTCCACAGGCGAAGCAGATAATCGGCATCGCGCTTGATCTCGGTCTTGGTCCGTGAGGCACCGGCGGTCCGAATGATCAGACCGACGCCCTTGGGCAATTCCAGCTCCGAAACAACGGACTTCAGACGCTTGCGGTCGGACGCGTTGGAGATCTTGCGGGAGATCCCGCCACCACGCGGCGTGTTCGGCATCAGCACGCAATAGCGACCGGCCAGCGAGAGATAGGTCGTCAGGGCCGCGCCCTTATTGCCGCGCTCTTCCTTGGCGACCTGGACCAGAAGGATCTGGCGGCGCTTGATGACTTCCTGGATCTTGTACCGGCGCAGCATCTGGCGACGGCGACGCGCGGCCTGCTGGTCGCTGATATCGTCGTCTTCGCTGTCATCACCGATGGTTTCGGGTGCTTCGGACTCACCGTCAGCATCACCGTCCGGGTCCGCATCGGCGGAGGCGTTGTCGGATTTCGGGGCGGATTCGGCCTTGGCGTCTTCCGGCTCGTCCTCGTCCTCGTCAGCCGCGGATGCTTCTTCCTCGGCGAGGGCGACACGGTCCTCATAGGGGATCTGATAATAGTCGGGATGAATCTCGTTGAAGGCCAGGAAGCCGTGGCGATTGCCGCCATACTCCACAAAAGCCGCCTGCAAGGAGGGCTCAACCCGGGTTACCTTGGCGAGATAGATATTTCCGCGAATGGGGCGGCGGGCGGCCGCTTCGAAGTCAAAATCCTCAACTTTCGAACCGTCGAGCACGACGACGCGGGTCTCTTCTGGATGACCCGCATCGATCAACATTTTCTTGGACATTAAAGTCGTCTCCTGCGCGCGCGCTCGAATATCTGCTGCTCGCCAGTCGGCGAGACAGGGACGGAAGAGGCGGCGGGGGCGAGATGGACGGGGTGCGGCCTGTTTTCAGTGCTCTAGGCATCAGGCGCTCCCCGCGCATCGGCAGTTACCATAAGCGTCCCGCACCATGATTGGGAGGACGCGGCGGTCGGGGCCCCGGAATAATCTTCGGTCGGACCGGGGCGACGATTAGCGTTTTGGCCGACAGCTTGGGTCGACCGCTTCGCGCCTCGCTTCCGCACTCGACCGGCAATCCGGTGGTGCGTCGTCAAGGCCTTGGCAACATGCAACATTCGAATGCGGATGAAAAGGCTTTCGCGCCGTCGGTGAATTGCACGGCAAAATTCCGTTCCGGCATCAACGAAACGTCAAGTTCCATGCGCTAGCGTTACGCAAAAGCCGTGGACAGAATCACGGTGTGTGCGATGGTGTAGTGATGCGGGTTCAACAGTTTTTAGTGGCGTTGACAGGCGCCTTGACGCTTTGCGGACCGGGTCTGGCCGACCAGGAAGTGCGCGATGTGCGTTTCGGCGTGGATGTCTCCACGACGCGGGTTGTCATCGAGACATCCGAGCCTGCCGACTTCCGGGCCTTTACGCTGGACGGTCTGGCTGATCGACTGGTCGTGGACCTGCCGTCGTCACGCTGGTCTGTCGCCAATCTCGCATCAGGCGAGGGTGTCGGGCATGGTCTGGTGGATGCTTTCCGCTTTTTCGACAATTCCGCATCCAGCTCTCGCGTGGTTTTCGAACTCGAACATCCTGCCGTCATCGTGAACCAGTTCGCGCTCGACCCGGCGACGCCGGGCGGCAATCACCGTTTGGTCATCGATGTGGAACGGTCCAGTTCCGACAGTTTCCAGAGCGCATCCGGCTTCGAACACACCCGGGCCGACTCGCTCGATTCGCTGATCGCCGAACGCGTCGAGGCCGTTTACGTGCCGCCGCAGCGCGAGCGTCGTGTCGTCGTTGTCGACCCCGGCCATGGCGGACGCGATCCCGGCTCGATCGGCCTGCATGGCACCCAGGAAGCCGATATCGCCCTGGAAGCCGCGCGCGAGCTGCGGCGTCAACTCGAGGCGACCGGGCGTTATGAAGTGCTTCTGACCCGTGATCGGGACGTCTATCCGTCCTGGGAACAGCGTGTCGGCGTGATGGCGGAATCCCGCGCGGACCTGTTTATCTCGCTGCATTCGGACTCGTCGCAGAATTCCGGTGTGCGTGGCGCGGCGGTCTATACGCTCAATGACCGGGCAGAAAACCGGGCGCGTCAACGGGCCCGTGAGGGCGCGAACCACACCTCGCACGCGGATGTGAACAATATCCTTGTCGAGCTTGAGCTGCGCGAGAAGCGCAACCAGTCATCGGCCTTCGCGGAAGTCCTGCTGGAGCATCTCGACAGCGCCGGTCCGCTTCTGGCCAATCCGCATCGTCAGGCCAATCTCTTCGTTCTGCTCGATTCCCGGGTTCCGGCGGTTCTGGTGGAAATGGGTTTCCTGACCAATCGGGCCGATCATGGCAATCTGACGTCGGCGAGTTATCGCCGTCGCCAGATGACCTCGATTGTCCGCGGTATCGACGACTATTTCGCCAATCGCGGCGATGAGATGTTTGCCGATCGTGAGACGATTGCACTTCCGGCCCGCTGACTCCCTTTAAACCCGGACCGAGCGCGGCCATAATGGCGCCTCGGAGTCATGCTCAACCAAACAGCCTGACCTGCGGGTAGAGTGGCCAGAGGGCACAATGAAGATCTTCACCTTGCGTAACGTCTTGCGGACAGCCCTTTGGGGCGGGATCGCTGCTGTCGTGTTGGCCGTCATCGGATTCATCGCCGTGGCTGTCTATGTGGTGCGCGTCACCGATGATCTGCCGGACTACCAGCAGCTGGCGGAATACGAGCCGCCCATCATGAGCCGGGTTCATGCCGGCGATGGCCTGCTGATCGCCGAATACGCCCGTGAACACCGGGTCTTCGTGCCGATCGCGAATATCCCGCAAAATGTGGTTCACGCCTTCATTTCTGCCGAGGACAAGAATTTCTACGAACATGGCGGGCTCGATTTTCGCGGCATCATCCGCGCCGGACTGTCCAATATCAGCAATGTGATCAATGGGCGTCGCCTCGAGGGGGCGTCGACCATTACCCAACAGGTCGCCAAGAATTTCCTGCTCTCCAGTGAGCAGCGCCTTGAACGCAAGGTGCAGGAGATGGTGTTGTCGCGCCGGATCGAGCGCGCTTTTACCAAGGACCAGATCCTCGAACTCTATCTCAACGAAATTTATCTCGGCAATCGCGCCTATGGCGTGGCCGCGGCCGCGTTGAACTATTTCGGCAAGTCGCTCGACGAGCTTGACCTGCATGAAATCGCCTATCTCGCAGCCCTGCCGAAAGGTCCGGCAAATTACCACCCGGACCGGTATCATGACGCCGCGATCGAGCGTCGCAATTGGGTGCTCTCGCGCATGGCCGAGAATGGCTTTGTGACCGAGGAAGCGGCCCGCGAAGCGATGGCGCAACCTCTTGAGACGGTCGATCGACTGTCCGGTGCGACTTACACCGCCGCCGAATATTTCGTCGAGAATGTGCGGCGGGAAGTCTTCTCGCTCTATGGCGAGGACGAGCTTTACGACGGCGGTCTGTCGATCCGCACAACACTGGATACGCGCATGCAGCTGGCGGCGCGGGACGCGTTGCGCGGCGGGCTGGAAACCTATGATCGCCGTCACGGCTATCGCGGGGCCTTGTCGACCATCGAGCTGGGTGAGGGCTGGGCCGAGCGCCTGGCGGAAGCAGACATCCCGCGTGATCTTGATGACGGCTGGCTGCAGGCGGTGGTCCTCGAGACCAGCGCTGGTGCGGCCCGCATCGGCTTCCTCAATGGCGAGGAAGGCTCGATCCCGATGGCGGCGCTGGAATGGGCGCGCGAGACTCTCCCTGATGGCGAGATCGGGCCGGTCGTTTCGCGGCCGTCCGAAGTTCTCACGGCCGGTGATGTCATCCTGGTGGAGAGCCTGGCCGACGAGGAAGGCTTTGAGGATGGCCAGTACGGCCTGCGCCAGGTGCCCGCGATCAATGGCGGCATCATGGCCATGGATCCGCATACCGGCCGGGTTCTGGCGATGGTGGGCGGCTATTCCTTCCAGCACAGCCAGTTTAACCGGGCGACGCAGGCCCGTCGTCAGCCCGGCTCGGCCTTCAAGCCCTTTGTCTATGCATCGGCGCTGGATAATGGCTATACGCCGGCCAGTTTGATCCTCGATGCTCCCTTCATCGCCACGGGCGGTCCGGATGAGCGTTTCTACATGCCATCCAACTATTCCGAACGCTATTACGGCATGTCGACCCTGCGTCTGGGCCTGGAATTGTCGCGCAATGTGATGACGGTCCGCCTGGCCCAGGAAATGGGCATGTCACCGATCGTCGACTATGGCACGCGCTTCGGGATTTACGACGAGCTGGAACCGGTTCTTGCGATGTCGCTGGGTGCCGGGGAAACCACGCTTTATCGCCTGGTCTCCGCCTATGCGACGATGGTCAATGGGGGGCGCCGCGTTGAGCCGACCATTATTGACCGTGTCCAGGATCGCTCCGGTGCCACGATTTTCGCTCATGAGGTCCTGCCGTGCGAGACCTGTGATGTGACCGCGTGGGAGCGCGGTGAGGTACTGGAACCGCTCTTCCCGGAGACCCGTGAAGAAGTGATCGATCCCGTGACGGCGTATCAGGTTGTGAACATGCTGGAAGGCGCTGTTCAGCGCGGTACCGGCACCGCCTTGCGCCCGCTTCCCTGGACGCTGGCTGGCAAGACCGGCACCACCAATGACTTCCGCGATGCCTGGTTCATGGGATTTGGCCCCGACCTCGTGGTCGGTGTCTATGTCGGCTTTGATACGCCCTTCCAGCTGGGTAGCGGTGAGGCTGGCGGCCGTGTCGCGGCGCCGATTGCGCGTGATTTCCTGGCAGTGGCCCTTGAAGGGTATCCGGTCGCGCCTTTCCGCGTTCCGCCGGGGGTCCGTTTGGCCCCGGTCAATCGGGTCGATGGCGAGCCCGGTGTGCTGGGTCAGTCCGGTATCATTCTTGAAGCCTTCCGTCCGGGCACCGAGCCGTCGCGTCAGACGGATGAGGAAGAAAGCGGTCTCAGCTTCGCCCGGTCCTCGGTCAGTGATGACCCGCTCGCCTTCCTGCTCGCTGAGGAGGATGACGGGGAAGAAGAGGAAGAGGATGACGAGCTGGGTGGTCTGTACTGATCGCATCGGCACCTCGGCCTGCATGCGATGACTTGTCTCGGCAGGCCGCTCTGATTATCCCGTTTCCACGACATGCTTTTTCAAGAATCGCAGGATTGAACGCCCATGCGTGCTGACATCCAGACCCTGTCCGACGAAATCCAGCAGGCAGTTGGCCTGCTGAGGAGGCGTCTTTGACTGGGATACGGCCCAGAAACGTCTCGATGAATTGAATGCGAAGTCGGAAGATCCCGACTTCTGGAACCAGCCGCAGCAGGCGCAAGCGCTGATGCGCGAGCGCAATCGGCTGGACAGCGCCATCAATACGGTCGTCGAATCCGAACAGGAACTCTCCGACAGTCTCGAAATCATCGAGCTCGCCGAGATGGAAGATGACGGGGAGATGGTCGAGGAGGCTGTCGCCGGTCTCAACCGGCTTGCCGATCGCATGCGCCGGGCCCAGTTGGAGACGCTGCTCTCCGGCGAGGCTGACGGCAATGATGCCTTCGTGGAGATCCATTCCGGTGCCGGCGGCACCGAGAGCCAGGACTGGGCTGCCATGCTCGCGCGCATGTATTCGCGCTGGGCCAATGCGCATGGCCACAAGGTCGAGATCATGGAAGAGCAGGCCGGCGAGGAAGCGGGTCTCAAATCGACGACCATCCTGGTCAAGGGCGAGAACGCCTATGGCTGGCTGAAAACCGAGACCGGGGTGCATCGACTGGTGCGGATCTCACCCTTTGATTCCAGCGCCCGCCGCCATACCAGCTTCTCCTCGGTCGGCGTCTATCCGCAGATCGATGATGCGATCGACGTGGATATCGATGTCTCGAAAGTGCGCACCGATACCTATCGCGCCTCCGGCGCCGGCGGTCAGCACATCAACAAGACCGACTCAGCCGTCCGCCTGACCTACGACATGCCGGGCGAGGAAAAAGCGGTCGTCGTGCAGTGCCAGAATGACCGGTCCCAGCACAAGAACCGGTCCCAGGCCTGGGACATGTTGCGCGCCCGTGTCTACGAGATCGAGCTTCAGCGCCGCGAAGCCGCGGCCCAGGCCGAGGCCGACAGCAAGAGCGAGATTGGCTGGGGGCATCAGATCCGCTCCTACGTCCTGCAGCCCTACCAGATGGTCAAGGATCTGCGTACCAATGTGGAAACGTCCAATACGGGCGGTGTCCTCGACGGTGACCTGGATGAATTCATGGCTGCGGCCCTGGCGGCCCGCGTCGGCGGCGATGACGACGAGGCCTAGCCTTCGGCGCCGCCACCCTCATTGTCCAGCTTGCCCAACAGGGCCGCCATGGCTTCCACATAGCCGCGGAAGGCAGCGCGTCCAGACGCCGAGAGTCTGACACGGGTGAGGGGTTTGCGATCGAGGAAGCTTTTCTCGATCGTGACATAGCCGGCTTCTTCCAACTTCCGCAGATGAACCGAGAGATTGCCCTGGGTCGCTTCCAGGGCGGTCTTCAACTCGTTGAAATCGGCGGCTTCGGCTTGCGCGAGATAGGTCATCACTCCGAGCCTGAGGCGGCCGTGAATGATCTCGTCAATCTGTCCGATGGGGGGCGTGCTCATCGCGGGTCGGTCAATCGGCCGCGCGGGCCTGTCGCCACAGCACAAATCCCGGCAAGGCCATCAAGCCCAGCAATGAGACCGACGTGACGAGATTGAATGCCGGCTGGCCCATGGTCAGGCCCAGGGCTGCGGCGGACAGGAACCAGCCCAACGCCACCGCACCGAACCAGATCCGTTTCTGGACCCGGGCAGCGACAAACCAGGCCGCGCCCTGCATGGCGAAGACAACCGGCACATAATAGAGCCAGAGCATGAAGTCGTTGGTTTTTAGTGCATTGAATCCAAATACGAAAACCATGGCCAAATTTGCCAGTCCGACGGCCTGGAAAGCGGTCTCATAGGCCTTGCGCATCGCCGTGCCGGTTGGCTGGTTTCGATCCCACCAGAGCACGAAGACGAGGAAGAGGAGGAAACCGCCGGTCGCGCCGATGGCGGCTGCCATATGGACCCAGCCGGGCACGGGAATGAATTCGCTGACACCGAGCCAGTGGATCAGGGTTTCAAGCCCGTAAAGGGAGCCAGCGGCCATCAATAACAGGCCTGTACCGGCCGAGGGCCGGGGGTCGCCTTCGGCGAGCGTGCGCAGGAATGCAAGATCGGCTCGGGCGTTGGCGAGTTCATCAGTCATGGAGTGTCCTCGGATAAGGTCCGGCGCGCCCGAGAGGGGCGCGCCGGCATTATGACTTGATTCATCCGGGCGTATCAGCCGTTAAACCGGGCGTGTCCTGAGCGGCTTTCCCCAGTCGCCGCCCGTTCAGCCAGCCACCAATCCAGGTCTTGCGGACGATGAGGTGATAGCTGCCGAGCAGGATGGCAAAACTGGCTGCGAGCACGATTGCCAGCTTGATCGCGCCGGGCAGGGCGACATCTGACAGGGCGACCTGGAAGGCCATCACCAGCGGCAGGTGCAGGAGATACACCCAGTAGGAGGAATCCGCGAGATAGCGCCAGATCTTGTTTTCGCGCGTGAAGACCACGAGAGCCGCCCCGGTCAAACCGAAGGTCCAGGTCCAGATCGCCAGTGTATAGGCGGCGGCAACCGGCAAACGGTCGAGCCCGGCTGCGACCGGCATGAAGTTCGGCGTCACACCAAGCTCCATGACGAGCCAGATCGTCAGCCCGACAGCGATCACGAGATTGACATGCCAGGCGCGCTTCCATGCCGTGAGGACCAGATCGCTGCAGCGATGGGCGGCCCAGCCAACTGCGAAAGCAGTGCCATAAGCGATCAGGGCACCGGTATTGGGGATGAGGCCGGTGTCTGGCGTCGGAATGCCAAACCAGCTCATCCACATCGGCGTTGTCACAAACGAGGCCGCGATGGGCGCTGCCAGCACCAGTGTGCCTAGCGGGGAGCGGGCCAGAAGGCCTGTCACCGCATCTATCAGACGGCCGCTTCTGTCAGACCGGTCCACAAGCCGGATCAGCGCGGCGAGGGGCAGGCTGACAGCGTAGAAGATCACCAGGAGGTAGAGGAACCACAAATGGGTCAGCGGGAAGTTTTGCGCGGTCAGGGGTGGGGTTTCCTGCTGCGGCGCTTCGCCTCCATTGGCCTTGATCGCACCCCAGATGGCGACGGTCACGATCAAGGCAAAGATCGGCATCCATAAAGTGACCAGCGGCAGGGCGATGCGTTTGGCCCGGTCGAGCGCGAGGCCGAGCACGCCGCGTCTGCCGAGTGCCATGCGCGCGAAATATCCGGCGATCATGAAGAACAACACCATCCGAAAGATATGGGGGACGAAGAAACCTAGGCTGAAGCCGGCGCTCGCCTGGCTGTCCTGGACGATCCAGATCGGTATTCCGGGGATGAAAGACATTGATGCGTGCAGCACGACACCGAGAAACAGGGCTGAGGCGCGGACCGCATCAAGCGCATGGATCCGTGGTGATGGTGGAAGGGACATGAAGGGCTCCATTTGTGTGTTGCCGATCATTTAGCATAGACAAGTTTAAAATACAAACCTGTCTACCAAGGCTCGGTCTCGAGCTGACCATGTGGCGCACGGGTGCGGAATCCCGGAATGATATCAGTTTGTTGCGAATCGACTGCCCAGGGACGCGCGATCGGTGAGGCTCGGGCACAAAAAAACCGGCGCTCGAACGGAGCGCCGGTTTTTCTGATTGATGTCGCAGTCGGCTAGAAGCCTGACTTGCTCGCGACCGGCGGCTCAAGCGAACCCAGCGGGTCCTGTCCCTTGGACGGGGCCGGGGGTTTGCTGTCGGCTTTCGCGGACGGCTCGGACTTGGAACCATTATCCTTGGCCGTGGCCGGCTTGCTCGATGAGCCGCCATCCTTGAGCGGGTCGGACGAGTGACGGCAATGACCATCAAAGAAGGCGCCGCTTTCCACCGACAGGGCAGCGTGGACGATATCGCCCTCGATGCGAGCCGTCGACGCCAGTTGAACCTGGCGAGCGCGAACGCTGCCGCTCACGCGGCCACGAATGACCACGGTCTCTGCCTGGACTTCGCCGGATACGGTGGCGTCTTCGCCAATAATCAGCGAGCCCGCACGCACATCGCCCTCAACCGTGCCATCCAGCTGGATTTCACCGTCGGAAACGATCGTACCGGTCAGAACGAGGTCACCGGAAAGAATGGAGGGGGCTTTCGATTTCATGGCGGTCCTTTTCGGGGCGGCGCTGAACGCACCGGTGTCGGGAGACGAAGAGTCTTTGTTACCCTTGTTGAACATATTGGCCAGCTCTCAATAAACGCTCAGGATCGATAGCCGATCCGTTATACCAGATTTCATAGTGCAGGTGCGTGGCCGTACTGCGTCCCGTGGACCCCATCCCCCCGATACGCTGACCGCGTTCGACTGTATCACCACGCCGCACGTCGATTTCATGAAGATGCCCATAGCGCGTCACGAAGCCGTAGCCATGATCAATCTCCACCGTGCGACCATAGCCGCCCCGCCAGCCGGCGTAAATGACCCGTCCCGGACCCGTTGCTTCGATCGGGGCGCGACGGTAGGCGGCGAAATCCATTCCGCGATGCGAAGTCGGTCGACCATTGAACGGATCAATCCGCACGCCGAAATCACTGGTTTGACGATAGGTGTCGCCGACCGGCTCGCCCAACGGGCCCGCTTCGACGAAGTCTTCCAGCTCTTCCACCTCCAGGAGGCGCGACGCGATGCGGGCGATGCGGCTGGAGAAGGCCTGGTCGATATTGACCGAGGACGAGGCGAAGGCGCCGGACTCGGTTATCGGAATGAAAGGGCCGCCCGTCTCGGTGGTGTCACGATTGTCCGCGATCACATCTTCCAGGTTCAACCCGGTGAGGCGCAGGACCGCGCGCAGGTTTTGCAGCCGGGCTTCGGTCGCATCCTCGGCCTGGGCCAGGACACTGTCCTGTTCTCCCATGAGGAAGGTGATCTGGTCCTCCGGCTCACCGGACGCGGTGGCGGCGATGGCGACCAGCGGGTCACGTCCTTCACGTGGTGTCGGGTCAGCGGGCGTCGCGGCCATCAGCACCCGTCCATCGGCGAGCGCCGGGGAGGGTTCCATTTCCTGACCGGTCAATTGCTCGGCAAACTCGACGAGCTGACGCAGGGTCTCGTGGCGCATCTGGAATTCGTAGGCGGTCCGGTCAAACTCCTCCATCCGCGATTCCATCAGCGATATGGCGGTCGCCTCGGTGGCGCGTGCTTCGGCGACGAGGCGGTGCGACTCGAGGCGCTCACGCTCAATCTCGTCTTCCTTCGCCGCCATCGCCTGGCCATGGAAGGCCACCGAAACGGTTGAGAAACAAAGCCAGCCAGCCAGTACCGACGCGCTCAGAAGCGCGGAAATCTGGATTGTCGTGGAGATCGCAAAATAGCGGACCTGCCCATCGGAGCGATGGTAGATCTGTCGGTCCGGAAACCAACGCTGAGCCGTTCCCCAAACAGCTTCTTTAACTCTAGTGAACATTCAGTACGCCGCTCTGTTCCGATTGCCCCGGGCCCCAAGCCGAGCATGTGACACAAAACCGGGGGCAATATCAACAAGTGCGATGCAAGAGATGCGCCGGACTAGGTTAGGTCTTGGTAAAATTCCGGGGGCAAGTCAGCCCGCAGTCGTGCTTCGGCATTGAAGGGTGGTTTCAGACCGCCACTGAAGTGATGCCGCACAAGGGTTTTGAACCAGTCTACCGGATCGCGTCCGGCGCGGGCAGCGACATGCTTGAACCAGCGTGCGCCGGCTGCGACATGGCCGACTTCTTCTGCATAGATGACGCGAAGACAGTCGGCACTGATGGTATCGCCGGCAGAGACCAGCCGGTTGATCATGCCGGGTGTCACATCAAGCCCGCGCGCTTCCAGCACGAGCGGGGCGACGGCGAGGCGGGCCGGCAGGGAATCGCGGGTCGCCATGGCTGCGTCCCACAGGCCATTATGTGCCGGCAAGTCCCCATAGCGCGCATCAAGCTCGGCGAGCCTGTCCGTGATCAGGCGGAAATGGCGGGCCTCGTCATCGCCGACGCTGATCCAGTCATCAATGAAGGTTTGCCGGGCGTCCTGCGCCAGCGCCATGTCGCAGGCAAAGCGCGCCACCATGTCGAAGGCCAGGTCGATGGCGTTGAACTCGATATGGGCGACCGCATGCAGCAAGGCGATCCGACCCGGAACCGTGTTCAGTCGACGGCGTGGCACATCGACCGGCGCGACCAGCACCGGGTGAGCCGGCCGCGCGGGCTGATCATCCGGCGCGGGCGCCGTTTCCGGCACGGGGCTCTTACCTGCGCGCCATCGCTGCGCAACCTCATGGGCCCGCTCGGTCTTGGCCACCGGATCGCCGGTCGCCAGGACGCTGCGGGCCAGAGCGGTGATATCCTGGATGTCAGCCAAGGGCGCGCACGGCGTCGAGGACCTCGTCGACATGACCTTTCACTCTCACCTTGTGCCAGATGCGAGCGATGCGGCCTTCGCGATCGATCACGAATGTCGAGCGATCAATGCCCATATATTCGCGCCCATAGAGCTTCTTGAGGACCCAGGACCCGTAGGCTTCGATGACGACGTTGTCCTCGTCGGAGGCGAGACGCACCTGCAACCCATGTTTGGCCTTGAAATTGTCATGCTTTTTGACGCTATCCTTGGACAGGCCGATAACAATGGCGCCAGCATCGGAAAAGGCGTCTGCCGCAGCGGTAAAATCGAGGGCCTCAGTGGTGCAACCCGGTGTATTGTCCTTGGGGTACATGTAAAGCACGACGATCTGACCGCGCAGCTCGGCCAGATCGATAGTCTCTCCGCCATCGGCGGGCAGTTTGAAAGTCGGAGCAAGGTCGCCGGTTTTGAGTTCACTCATGTCATTTCCCCGTCTGGTTTCGACTGCAAGGCCGGTCTCGGCGTGTAATGTGCGTCTCCGGGCCGACACGTCCAGTGCTCGGACTGCGGGAAGGCCGGTCTGAATGCTGCGCAAATCCGTCAAATGGACGTTGATCTACCTGCTAGAGGCCGTCGCGGCCTTGCTGGCGCTGACCATTTTTGCGATCGGATTCGTCCTCTGGCGCCTGTCCTCAGGTCCAGTCGAGCTCGATTTTCTGCGCGAGGACGCCCAGGCCATGCTGGCGTCGGCGTTCGAGGGCGAGGTCGTGGCCCTGGGAACGCTGGAAGCCCGCTTTGATCCCTCGACCCGCGCTATCGTCATGATGGCGACCGATGTGACTGTGGCCGAGGCCTCGGGTGAAGTGGTGACCCGCGCGCCGCGAATCGAGGCTGGCCTGGCCGTCGATGCCCTCATTTTTGGACGGGTCGAGCCGGTTGAACTCACAATTGATGGCGGATCCGTCTCTATCGTACGCCGGGCCGATGGCGCCGTTGGTGCAGGACTGGGCGGCGTGGAGCGGGTTGCGGCGAGCGCCCGCCTGCCGGAGCGTGGCGGTGATGACAGTGCCTCGCTTTTCGAAATCCTGTCAGGTCCGGATGCGCCTGCGCAGCTGGGACGACTGCGGCGGGTGAATGTCGCCAATGCCGCGGTCCGTGTGGTCGATGACGTTGTCGGCCTCGCCTGGTTTGTTGATTCGGCGGGCGTTGTTTTCGAGCGTGATGATGCGCGCATCCTCGCGGAGATCGAGGGGCGCCTGGCGACACCATCGGGATTCGCACCTGTCTCGCTGCGCCTGCGGGCCGGAAACAATCTCGAAAGCCTTCTTCTGGAAGCGCGGTTCGAGGGCTTGTCTCCCGCCGGAATTCTGCCGGATAGCGGCCCGGCTGCCTCGCTTCGGGCACTGGATGCGCCGATCAATCTGAACCTGGTTGTGGATGCGACCCGTGACAGCGGCATTCGCACGGCATCCATGCAGATGGATGTGGGCCAAGGTCAAATCCTTGTGGATGGCCAGACCCACGCCTTCGAGGGTGCCAATCTCTATGCCAGCTTCGACCCGGTCGAGGCGGTGATGACCCTGCACAGCGGGCGTGTCCGTTCCGACCTTTTTGCGGCCTCGGTCGAAGGGCGCCTGACCGAGATAGGCCGGTATGACGGCGTGTTGCCGACGCGGGCTCGGTTTGAACTGGCCATCGGCGAGGGCTTCATCGATATGGGGCCGGTCTTCGAGCGCGCGCCGCAATGGGAATTGCTGGCTGCGTCTGGCGATGTGCGCCTCGACGAATTCGCGCTGACCCTCGATCGGCTTGATGTCGTCGTCGATACCATTCGCGCCGAATTGAGTGGGGGGCTCCAGCTGCAGCAAGGCGAAGACGGCAACTGGTTGCCAAACCTTCAGCTGGCCGGACCAATCGCCGGCGATATCCAGCCGCAGACCGTGCTTGCCTACTGGCCGGTGGAGCTCGCGGATGGCGCCCGTGAATGGGTGAGCGAGGGCATTCTCGGCGGGCGTTTCTACAACGCGCGATTCGACCTCGATCTTCCCGCAGCCGCGATCGAGGCCGGGCGGATGGACAATGACCGCATGCGGTTGAGCTTCGATTTTGAAGATGCGCATGTGCGCTATATCTCGACCATGACGCCGATCACCGAAGGGCGCGGTTCGGCGGTCCTGCATGGCAATGCCTTCGAAGTCGCCATGGAAAGCGGGATGATCGGCGATATCGCCCTCAGTGAGGGTTTCGTCGACATGCCCCGCCTCAACCCCAAGGGTGCCATCGCAGGATATGGCGGCGTGGCGCGCGGTGAGGCGGCGGACCTGCTTGCATTGATCGATGAGGATCCGCTCTTTCTCGTGTCCGACTACGGCCTCGATCCGACACTGGTCGGTGGTCAGGGCGAGATGCGTTTCGAGATCCGCCGCGCCATGCTTACCGAGGTCGACCCCGAGGACATCCCCTTCTTCATCGAGGGGCGCTTTACCGATGCGTCGCTTGATATTCCCGGCACCGACTATGCGCTGAGCGATGGTGATGTCGTCATTACTGCCAGCCAGGAGGGCCTGGAGGCGAGGGGGACAGCGCGGCTCTTCGATGCCCCGGTTCAGATCAATTGGCGCGAGACCTTTGGCCTGCCCGATGCCGAACCCTCGACACGGATCGGACTGGAAGCCACGATCAATGCCCGCACGCTGGACCGGTTCAACATGCCGGCACGCCGCTATCTGGACGGATCGATCCGTATCGCGGCCGAAGCGGTTTCAGATGGTCTCGAATTCCGGTCAGTCGATATCGAGGCGGATCTGGTCGATGCCCTGATCGAGGCGCCGGGTGGTGTCTGGACAAAGGAAGCAGGGGCGCCCGGTCGGGCCACGCTCAGCCTCACCCAGACCGATGATGGCGGCTTCGATCTCGACGCCATTCGGCTGGAGGCGGAGGGCGCGGCCCTTGAGGCCTCGGCCCGTATCGCCGCGAACGGAGCCCTGCGCGAGATTGAAGCCGACCGGATCTTCGTCGCGGACCTGATGGATATTGCTGGCCAGATCCGGCCGGCTGATGAGGTTGGCGAACCACTCCGCATGCGTCTGACCGGCCAGTATGCCGATATCAGCTCGATCGTGCCGCACATTACCTCAATGGGCGGCGAAGGCGGGATCACGCTGCCGCTTTCGCTCCAGGTCGATGTCGGGCGCCTCATACTGTCGGAGAACAGCGTGCTCGATCAGTTCAATCTGATCTGGCGCAGCGAGGAAGCCGGGATTCGGGCGGTTTCGATATCCGGCAATGCGATGGACGGGCCCTTCCAGGCGTTCTTCGGCGCGACCGAGCCCGGCGGGCCGCGCGACTTCCGTATCGAGGCCCAGTCTCTGGAGCGCCTGTCCGCCCTGATCGGCATTGAGGGCTATGCGCGAGGCGGGCTTGTTTCAGTCCTGGGTAGCGCGCCCCCCCTGGGAATACAGGGGCCGTTGACGGCCCGGGTCGAAATTCGTGACCTGACGCTGGTCCAGGTGCCAGTGCTCGCGCGCATCCTGGCCGCGGGATCCTTCCAGGGATTGGGCGCCTTGCTGAATGGCGAGGGGATCAGTTTCGACGCGGTCGATGCGGATATTGCCTGGGAATCAGGTCTGCTGACGATTGGCGATGCCCGGGCGCGGGGCAGCGCCCTGGGTGTGACCGCCTCCGGCACAGTCGATTTTGCCGGCAGCCTCGCTGCGATCGACGGCAATCTGGCACCGTCCTACGTCATCAACTCACTGTTTGGCGGCGTGCCATTGATTGGTGAGGTTCTGGTCTCGCGCCCGGGTGAAGGGGTAATCGGGATTACCTATTCGGTCGAAGGGCCCTTCGACAGCCTGACCGTCTTTGCCAACCCGCTTTCCGCCCTTGCGCCGGGCGTTTTGCGCCGGATGTTCGAGGGCACGGCCGCCGAGCGGGCCGCCCGCGAGCGGGAGAATGCGCCCGCGGTACCCGAAACGGAGCCGGCCGAAGAGGGGCCCGCAGACACGGTCGTGACCGAGCCGCAACCAGGCCCCGAACCGATCGATGATGCCGGGGCGGATAACGAGAATTAGCTCGGCTTGGCGAGGGCGTGACGTTTTTTGCCGATCGACAGCTTGATCGCACCATCAACCAGATCGTCGGCGCTGGCCTTGGCGAAGGGATCGGTCAGGGGCTGGTCGTT
Organism: uncultured Maricaulis sp.; assembly: GCF_905480005.1. Lineage (GTDB taxonomy): Bacteria > Pseudomonadota > Alphaproteobacteria > Caulobacterales > Maricaulaceae > Maricaulis. Next base: position 35,560 of record NZ_CAJQOO010000047.1, on the reverse strand, counting down.
GACCTTGGCTGCCCCGGCCTTGACATGACGCCGCAACTCGCCGTTCGAGGCCGCCAGCTCGGCGGCGATGAAAAGACTCATCAGCGTCACTTCACCTGTTTCCAGCCCGTCAAAGGTGATGGTCGGCAAGGCTGCACCCGCCCCACCCAGGGCGAAGGTCTGTTGAGCGGTCTGCTCGGCCGCTCGGGCAGCCTCGGCGCCATGCAGCAAGGTGGTGGCCTCATTGGCCAGACGGATTTTGGCCTGGTTGATCTCGGCGCCCTCAAGGGCTTCTAGGCGGGCGATCTCGTCCAGCTCCACATCGGTGAAGAGGCGCAGGAAGCGCCCGACATCGGCGTCCTCCGTATTGCGCCAGAACTGCCAGTACTCATACGGGCTCTTCAGATTAGCATTGAGCCAGACGGCGCCCTCGGCGGTCTTGCCCATCTTGGCGCCGGAAGCGGTTGTGATCAGGGGCGTCGTGAAGCCGAAGACCTCTTTCTGGTCGACCCGGCGACAGAGCTCGACACCATTGACGATATTGCCCCACTGATCGCCGCCGCCGAGCTGAAGCGTGCAGCCATAGCGTCGATTGAGCTCCAGGAAATCAACGGCCTGGAGGAGCATGTAGTTGAATTCGAGAAAGGTCAGCGGCTGCTCGCGCTCGAGCCTCAGCTTCACCGAGTCGAATGTCATCATGCGATTGATCGTGAAGTGCGGTCCGAATTTGCGCAGGAATTCCAGATAGCCGAAATCCGACAGCCATTCGTCATTATTGACGACCAGGGCGTCGGTTGGTCCGTCTCCGATCGACATCAGCGGCCGGAAAGGCTTGAGAATGCCGTCGATATTGGCCGCGATCGCCGCATCATCGAGCATGGAGCGCGTCTTGTCCTTGCCCGACGGGTCACCGATCTTGGTCGTGCCACCCCCCATCAGGATGATCGGCTTGTGGCCCGCCTGCTGAATACGGCGCAGCATCATGATCTGGACCAGCGATCCGACATGCAGGCTGGAGGCCGTCGCATCAAATCCGATATAAGCCGTAACAACACGTTCCTGGGCCGCCTTGTCCAGGCCGTCCAGATTGGTCGCGTCGTTGTAATAGCCGCGCTCGACCAGCGTGCGCACGAGATCGGACTTGTAATCACTCATGAAGGTCTCTCCTGATAAGACGCTTCTAGGTCGAGTGGCGGGCGGGGAAAAGAGGGGGCTTGCATGAAACGGATCATCGGTCTGATGAGCGGGACATCGCTCGACGGTATTGATGCTGCCCTGATCGAAACCGATGGCGAGCGCGTCACGCGTTTCGGGCCAGGTGAAACCCAATCATATTCCACCAGTGATCGTGCCATTTTACAGGACGCTGTCGATCGCGCCCTGGCCTGGGGATTCGACGGCGCGGCACCGGGTTTTGAGGCCGCGGAGCGCGTGCTTACGCTCAGGCATGGCCTGGCTGTCCAGCGGGTGCTGGATGCCGCCGGCCTTGCCAGTACCGACATCGACCTGATCGGCTTTCACGGGCAGACCGTGCTGCATCGGGCCCCTCAGGCCGGTTGCAACGGGCAGACCCTGCAAATCGGGGATGGGGCGGCCCTCGCGCGGGCCACCGGCATTGCCGTGGTGCACGACTTCCGGTCAGCGGACATGGCGGCAGGTGGGCAGGGCGCGCCGTTGGCGCCGCTCTATCACGACGCTCTGGCCCGCCAGTCGGGGCTGGAGAGACCGCTCGCAATCCTCAATCTGGGCGGCGTTGCCAACGTTACCTGGCTGGCGCCCGATGCGGATCCGATTGCCTTTGATACCGGGCCGGCCAATGGCCTGATCGATGCGTGGTGCCAGCGCATGATCGGCCAGTCCTATGATGCCGGTGGCAAGCTTGCGGCGCGAGGCCAGGTGGACCAGTCGGCGCTTGAGAGCCTGCTGACGCATGCCTTTTTCCAGCTGGCACCGCCAAAATCGCTCGACCGGTGGGATTTTACGCTCGACCCGGTTCTGACCCTGTCGGCAGCAGACGGCGCGGCGACGTTGACGGCTTTCACCGCCCGGACGGTGGCTGATGCCATCAAGGCTCTGGGGCGTCCGGAGCGGCTTCTGGTGGGCGGTGGCGGTCGACATAACCCCGTATTGATGGCCGCGATTGGCGATGCGGCGGGTGTCAGGCCCGAAGCGGTCGAGGCGGCCGACTGGCGCGGGGATTTGCTGGAGGCCGAGGCCTTCGCCTGGCTCGCCGCAAGGGTTGCAGAAAACCTGCCAACCTCGCTGCCCTCAACCACCGGCGCGCGCGAACCGGTCTGCGGTGGCCGGATCACCCGCCCTGATTGACACCGATGGCCGAAAAAAAAAGCCCCGACCGATTGGGTCGGGGCTTTTGCTTGTCTGCGCTCTGGAGATGTCTCAGCGCTTGCCGGTGATTGTGCGCTCGGAGCGCTCCTTTTCCACCAGCGGCAGGCGATCATCGAGATAGGTCTCGATGTGCTTTTCCAGGATTCCCAGGTGTTCGGAGAACAGGTGATTGGCGTCGGGCACGACCTCGGTCGTGATCTCGATACCCTTCTGCACACGGACCTTTGACATCACACGCTCGACATCATCCGGCGGCACAATCTTGTCGGCCGAGCCATGAACGATGATCCCTGAAGCCGGGCAAGGTGCCAGGAAAGTGAAGTCGTACATATTGGTCGGCGGGGCGACGGAGATGAAGCCGGCAATCTCCGGACGACGCATCAAGAGCTGCATGCCGACCCAGGCCCCGAAGGAATGCCCGGCGACCCAACAAAAGCGCGCGCCTTGGTTATAGCCCTGAACCCAGTCCAGGACCGTGGCGGCGTCGGACAGCTCGCCGAGCCCCTGGTCATAGCTGCCCTGGGATCTGCCAACGCCGCGGAAATTGAAGCGCAGGGTTGCGAACCCCCGCTTGCGGAACACGTCATACATCATGTCCACTGAGGGGTTTTCCATATTCCCGCCACCCAGCGGATGGGCGTGCAGGATCAGGGCAATCGGGGCTGTAGCGTCTTCGCTCGGGCTATAACGCCCCTCAAGCCGTCCGGCCGGGCCGGGAATGATCACATCAGGCATTCAGTCTCGCCTTTTTGGGTCTTAACGTCAGTGTCATGTGAGTATGCGGCAAATCGCCCGTTGAAAGTGCACAAGAGCGCGCCCATATTCTTGACTAATTCACTCGGATATTGGACCAGCAACACTCGTATCGAGGCCGCCCCCCCTTCCGGAAAGGCGGGTCTTAGCATGATCGGCCTGCCGGATGCGAGTGTTTAAGGAGGTAAACGCATGAAGCTGAGCACAAAAGGGCGCTACGCGGTGATGGCCATGGCCGACCTGGCGGATGCTGCCGATAGCGGTCCGGTGACGCTGAGTGATATCGCGTCACGGCAATCCATCTCGCTCTCCTATCTCGAACAGCTTTTTGCCAAGCTGCGCCGCGCCGATATCGTGTCTTCGGTTCGCGGGCCGGGCGGGGGCTACAAGCTGAGCCGCTTGCCGACCGAGATCCGCATTTCGGACATCATCCTGGCGGTTGACGAGCCCCTGCGGGCCACCCGGTGTTCCGAGGCCAAGGGCTGCCTCAGTGATGGCCGTCGCTGCATCACGCATGATCTGTGGGATGAGCTCGGACGGCACATCTATCTCTTCCTGTCGTCGATCACGCTGGAAGATGTATTGGAACGTCGGCTTTTCGGCGCGGCTTCGGGTGCCGTCGGGCGTATTGAACGTCCGGGCGCGAACCTGCGCTCCGGGCGCGTCACCAACGATATTCATGCCGCTGAATAAGCATGAGCCGAATCTATCTTGACCATAATGCGACCACGACAGTGCGTCCGAGCGTCGTGTCGGCGATGACCGATGTGATGACCCGCGTCGGCAATCCGTCCTCCGTACACGCCGCCGGGCAAGCTGCGCTGGCGCGTGTCGAGACGGCCCGGCGTCAGGTTGGCAAGGCGCTGTGCGCAAGGCCAGAGGATATCGTCTTCACCTCCGGCGGTACCGAGGCCTTGAATCTGGCGATCCATGCGGCCCTCAGCGCTGGCGGGATCGAGACGATCATCGTGACGGCGATCGAGCATGAAGCCGTCGCGGCGACTGCGGCGGTCACCGGTTGTTCGGTCGAGATTTGGCCGGTGAATGATCAGGGCGTCGTGGAGATGTCCTGGCTTGAGGCGCGCCTGTCGCGCTGGGCGCCGGCCGACGGCAAGCCGCTTCTCGCCATGATGCTCGCCAGTAACGAGATCGGAACGATCCAGCCCGTTGCCGAGGCGACAGCGCGGGTCCGCCAGACCGGTGGGTTGAGCGTGGTTGATGCGATCCAGGCGGTCGGCAAGATTGCCGTCGATTTCGCCGCTTTGGGCTGTGACTATATGGCGATCTCTGCCCACAAATTCGGTGGCCCCCAGGGCGTCGGTGCCTTGCTGGCATCCTGTGACGCCCCGATGGCGCGGCATCATCATGGCGGCGGCCAGGAGAAGGGTCGTCGCGCGGGCACCCTCAACGTCGCTGGCATTGTCGGTCTTGCGACCGCGCTCGAGGAGGCGGTTTCTGACCTCGACGCCTTTGCCGGGCTGAGCGAGGCTCGCGATCGGATGGCTGCGGCGCTGAAGGCTGCGTCCCCGGATCTGATCGAGATCGGTGCGGCTGTACCGCGCCTGCCCAATACGCTGGGTATGAGCCAGCCTGGCTGGCCCGGCGCAACCCAGGTCATGGCGCTGGACCTCGCCGGTGTGGCGATCAGCGCCGGCTCGGCCTGTTCCTCGGGCACGTCGAAAGGCTCGAAGATCGGCACCGCGCTGGGCCTGCCGGAAGCGGCCTCGCAGGGCTTCGTGCGTGTAAGCCTGGGTTGGAATTCGAAACCGGATGATGCAGACGCCTTCGTCGACGCTTGGTCGGCGGCGCGCGCGCGTATTTCCCCGACACTCAAAGCAAGTGCCTGAAGAGGCGGTAGGATATCATGGCTGCGGTCAAGGAAACCATTGAAGACGTTCGCAATCTTGAGGCCGACAAGTATAAGTACGGCTTCACGACGGACATCGAGCAAGACCTCGCTCCCAAGGGGCTGAACGAGGAGACCGTGCGTCTCATCTCGGGCAAGAAGGATGAGCCGGACTGGATGCTGAAATGGCGCCTGGAAGCCCTTGAGCGCTTCATGGCCCTGAAGGAACCGGAGTGGGCCAAGGTCGATTATCCCAAGATCGACTATCAGGACATTCACTACTATGCCGAGCCCAAGGCCGGCGCGAAGTATGACAGCATTGATGATGTCCCCGAGGAAATCCTTGCCGACTTTGCCAAGCTGGGCATCCCGCTGAAGGAGCAGGAGGTTCTGCTGGGCGTGAAAGGGTCGGAGAATCGCGTCGCGGTTGACGCGGTTTTCGACAGTGTCTCGGTGGTGACGACATTCAAGGCGGAACTGGCCAAGGCCGGTGTCATCTTCTGCTCGATCTCCGAAGCGCTGCGGGATCACCCCGACCTCGTGCGCAAATATCTCGGCTCGGTCGTACCGGCATCAGACAATTATTTCGCCACGCTCAATACCGCCGTCTTCTCGGACGGCTCCTTTGTCTATGTCCCGCCGGGTGTCCGCTGCCCGATGGAGCTTTCGACCTATTTCCGCATGAATGCGGAAGGCACGGGTCAGTTCGAGCGCACGCTGATCATCGCCGACAAGGGCGCCTACGTCTCCTATCTGGAAGGCTGCACGGCGCCGATGCGCGATGAGAACCAGCTCCATGCGGCCGTGGTTGAGCTCGTCGCGCTGGACGATGCCGAGATCAAATACTCCACGGTTCAGAACTGGTGGCCGGGCGATGAGAACGGCAAGGGCGGCGTCTATAATTTCGTCACCAAGCGCGGCGATTGCCGCGGCAAGAATTCCAAGATCTCCTGGACCCAGGTCGAGACCGGTTCGGCGATCACATGGAAATACCCGTCCTGTATCCTGCGCGGCGAGAATTCGCGTGGCGAGTTCTACTCGATCGCCGTCACCAATGGCCGCCAGCAGGCCGACACAGGCACCAAGATGATCCATCTGGGCAAGGGCACGACCAGTCGTGTCATCTCTAAGGGCATCTCTGCGGGGCGTTCGGATCAGACCTATCGCGGCCTGGTTTCGGTTCATGGCAAGGCCGAGGGGGCGCGCAATTTCACCCAGTGCGACAGTCTGCTGATCGGTGATCAGTGCGGCGCCCACACCGTTCCCTATGTCGAGTGCAAGACGCCGAAGGCGGTGCTCGAGCATGAGGCCACGACGACCAAACTCTCCGAGGACCAGCTCTTCTATGCCCGCCAGCGTGGTCTGGACGAAGAGGCCGCGACGGCGCTGCTGGTCAATGGATTCGTCCGCGAGGTATTGCAGGAATTGCCGATGGAATTCGCTGTGGAAGCCCAGCAGCTTCTGAAAGTCAGTCTTGAGGGGAGTGTGGGCTGATGATGATTGCAGCCATAATTACCGGTTTGACCCTGGGGGCTATGTCAGTCCATCCGGCACCGGAAGAGTCGGCGACCGACATCTGGTGCGACGAGCTGGAGTCCGGCGACGGCGCAATGCAGAATTGCTCGCTTCAAGTGCCTGGCGGGACTCTTCAATTCAACTACCAAGAGGATGGCCTGCATTTGACCCAGCACGTTGATGGGCAGGTTGGCTGGGTCAGCTTTCCGGTTCAGGGGGTCTGGCATGCGCGGAGCATTGTTCGGCTAATCGACCTGAACGCCGATGGGGTCGAGGAGCTCCTGATCCCGATCGGTACCGGCAATGTGAACACGTCCTACCTGCTGTGGCAGCAGAGCGCGACGGGAATTTTCCAGCCGGCTGGCGAACTGTCTGGCTATGGCGTTGGGCCGAGTGAACGCGTGCCGGGCCTGATCCAGGTGGGTTCGCGCGGCAGTGCTGTGACCCATTACGAGACGGCGTACCGGCTGACCCCGGACGGGCTCGAGCCGGTTTACGAGATGGTCGCTAATATGCAGATGGAGGCCTGTCGGTTGGTATTGGAACCCGCGCCGGACGCCGGGTTGGATGCGGATGCCTTGTTGAGTGCCTGTGAAGAGGTGTTCGAATGATCCGTATTGTCTTGACCGCCCTGGCCGCCTTCGCCCTCTCAGGCTGTGTCATCCTTGCCGACTCGGCCGATGTCGATCTCGATTATAATGTCGGCGATGACGACGCTATCCAGACCTATCGCGTGGAGGGGCTGCCGGATTGGGCGCCGTTCTCCTCCGTCGTGCGCGCCGGCGAAACGATCTACGTCTCCGGGCATCTCGGCCGCCTGCCGGGTACGGAGACCATTGTCGAGGGCGGTGCCGGGCCGGAAACGACCCAGACCATGGCCAACATCGCCACCTCGCTGGAGCTGGCCGGGGCCAAGCTCGATCAGCTCACTCGCTGCACCGTCTATCTGACCGACATGATGGATTATGCGGCGATGAACGCCGCCTATGCCGAAGCGCTGGGCGCGACACGCCCGGCCCGCGTCACGGCGGGCGTCCAGGAATTGGCGCTCGGCGCGCGCGTTGAGATTGCCTGCACAGCCTATGCGCCGGATTGGGATTAGAAAAATGCTTAAAATCAACAATCTCCACAACAAGGTCGAAACCCAGGACGGCGAGGAAAAAGCCATTCTGAAGGGCCTCTCGCTCGAAGTTCCAGCCGGCGAAGTGCATGCCATTATGGGCCCGAACGGGTCCGGCAAGTCGACGCTGTCCTATGTGCTGACCGGCCGTGACGGTTATGAGGTCACCGATGGCGAGATGGCGTTTCTCGGTGAAGAGCTCGGCGAGCTTGCTCCGGAAGAACGGGCCGCGCTGGGCCTTTACCTGTCCTTCCAGTATCCGGTTGAGATCCCCGGCGTACCGACCATCACCTTCCTCAAGGAGGCCCTCAACGCCCAGCGCGCCACGCGCGGCGAGGAGGAGGTTTCAGCGCCCGAATTCATGAAGCTGATCCGCGAGAAGGCGAAACAGCTCAATGTCTCGATGGACATGCTCAAACGCCCGGTCAATGTCGGCTTTTCCGGCGGCGAGAAGAAGCGGATGGAAATCCTCCAGGCCTTGGTCCTCGAACCGAAATTCCTCATCCTCGACGAGACCGATAGCGGCCTCGACATCGATGCCCTGAAAATCGTGTCCGATGGCGTCAACGCGCTGCGCTCGCCCGAGCGCGGCATGCTGGTGATTACCCACTATCAGCGCTTGCTAGATCACATCACGCCCGACGTCGTCCATGTCATGGCCGATGGCCGGATCGTCAAATCCGGTGGCCCGGAACTGGCTCACGAGCTGGAAGCGGAAGGCTATGACAAATTCATCGGCGAGGCGGCCTGAGGCATGACCGCGATACTGACCCATACCCAGGCCGAGAAAGCCCTGATTGGTGCGCTGGATGGCGCGACAGGCTGGCGCGCACACTTGCGCGAGGCGACTCAGCGTGACGGCTTGCCGACACGCCGCAATGAATTTTGGAAATGGTCCGATCTACGCCGCGCCGCGAATGATGTCAGCGGGGTCGGCCGCCTTGATGTGACCGGCCTGGATGGCCTCACCAACGTCAAGGACGGCGATCGTATCGAGCTGGCGGTTGCCGCCTCGGCGGGCGCAAGCGCTGCCGATGCTGCCCTGGTGGTGCCGGCAGGCGCATCCGTGACGCTTGTGGAAACACTGAAGGGGGCGGCTGGATCGCTTGGCAACTGGCACATGACGATTCGGCTTGAGGCCGGTGCCAGGCTCGACCGTGTTGTGATCACGGATCATGACGCCGATGCCGTCTTTGTCGGTTCCGCGGAAATCGAGCTGGCTGAAACGGCGACCCTCAACCAGACGATGGTGGATACCGGCGCGCGCCTTTCGCGCAATGAAACCCATGTGACCCATCCGGGGCAGGGCGCCAGCATCACCATGGGCGGCGCCTACGTCCTTGCCGCCGGGCGCCACGCCGACACAACCAATCTGGTCCATCACACCGGCCCGGGCGGCGTGACCCAGCAATTGGTGAAGGGGGCTGTCGCCTCGGGCGGCCATGGGGTCTTCCAGGGCAAGTTCATTGTCGACCGTGCTGCACAGCAGACCGATGCGCGCATGACGCACCGGGCGCTCATGCTGGGCGAGAGGGCCGAAATTGACGCCAAGCCGGAGCTGGAAATCTATGCCGATGACGTCCAGTGCGCCCACGGCAATGCACTGGGTACGCTCGATGAGACGGCTCTCTTTTATATGCGCCAGCGTGGCTTGCCCAAAGCCAGGGCGCGCGCGCTCCTGATCGAGAGTTATCTCGCTGAGCCGCTGGACCGGGTGCAGGACGAAGCCTTGCGCGAGAGACTCAAGGCCAGTCTTCGCGCGCGCCTTGGAGCGCTGATATGACCGCTCAATCGACCATTACGGCGCCTCTGAATATTGACGCTATCCGGGGCGAATTCCCGATTCTGCAGCGCGAAATCAATGGCTATCCGCTGTGTTATCTCGACAATGCGGCCTCGGCCCAGAAGCCGGAATTCGTGATCGAGAGCGTGGCCGGTGTCTATCGTGCCTCCTACGCCAATGTGCATCGCGGGCTCCACACCCTGGCCAATGAGACAACGGAAGAGTTCGAGAAATCGCGCGAAGACGTCCGGCGTTTTCTCAATGCGAGGCGGACCGAGGAGATTGTCTTTACCCGCGGCTCGACCGAGGCGATCAATCTCATTGCCCACAGTTTCGGCCAGATGCTGGAGCCGGGCGATGAGATCATCATCTCACAGATGGAGCATCACTCCAATATCGTTCCATGGCGCCTTCTCGCTGATTCCAAAGGGCTTACTCTGCGTTGGGCGCCTGTAACGGAAGCCGGTGAGCTGGATTATCCACACCTGGCAGGCATGGTTAATGAAAAGACCAGGCTGATCGCCATCACCCATATGTCCAATGTCCTGGGCACGGTGAATGATGCGGCCCGGATTATCGAGATCGCGAAATCTCACGACGTGCCGGTCATGCTCGATGGTTCACAGTCGGCGGTGCACCTGCCGGTCGATGTCCAGGCGCTTGATTGTGACTTCTTCGTCTTTACCGGTCACAAGCTCTATGGCCCGTCCGGCATCGGGGCGCTCTATGCCAAGGGCGACTGGCTGGACCGTCTGCCGCCTTATATGGCCGGCGGCGAGATGATCGCGGACGTGTTCGAGGATCGGGTCACTTTCGCGGACGTGCCACACAAGTTTGAAGCCGGAACGCCGGCAATCGCCGACGCGATCGGGCTGGGCGCGGCGATCCGCTGGGTAGAGCGTCATGACCGCATCGCGGTGCTGGAGCACGAGCGGGCGCTAATGGACAGGGCCATGACGGGCCTGGCCGATATTGATGGCCTGCGCGTGATCGGAACAGCCCAGGACAAGGGCGCGATCATCTCCTTCACCCTCGATGGCGCCCATCCTCATGATGTGGCCCAGATCCTCGACAAGTACGGCGTTGCGGTGCGGGCCGGGCATCATTGTGCCCAACCCCTGATGCGTCGCATGGGTGTGAGCTCGACCGCACGGGCCAGTTTCGCCATCTACAACACCATTGAAGAGGCCGATGCGTTTGTCGACGCATTGAAAAAGGCCCGCGACTTCCTCATCTAGGGATGACCATGACCGAGCAAATCAACCGTGACGTGATCGACCTGTCTGCCCCCGCCGAGCCGGTGGCGGCGAGCGCAATTGCGACCGAAAGCCGCCCGGCCGACGGGACCGGTGCCATACCGGCCGACGAGCTGGCGCGTATCACCGATGCTGTCGTCGAAGCCCTCAAGAGCGTCTACGATCCGGAAATTCCGGTCGATATCTACGAACTTGGCCTGATCTACAAGGTCGACCTGGAGGACGACAGGACCTTGAAGGTCCAGATGTCGCTCACGGCGCCAGGCTGTCCGGTCGCGGGCGAGATGCCGGGCTGGGTCCAGGAAGCGGTGGAAAAGGTCGAGGGCGTCGACCGTGCGCTGGTGGATCTCACTTTCGAACCACCCTGGACGCCCGATCGCATGTCCGATGAAGCGCGCCTCGCGCTGAACATGTTCTAGGAGGCCGGAATGGCTGTACGTGAACGACCCAAGGCGGTGAGCCTGACCGAAGCGGCGGCCGAGCGCGTCAAGGGGCTGATGGCCCAGCGCGGTGCCGGTTTCCTGCGCGTGGGCGTCAAGAATGGCGGTTGTGCCGGCATGGAATACGAGATGGCCTATGTCGAGGCACCTGGCCCGCTGGACGAGCGTGTCGAAGACCATGGCGTCGAGATCGTGCTGGAGTCGAAGGCCCTGCTATTCCTGCTCGGAACGCAGATCGATTATGAAATTACCCCGCTTCATGCGAAATTCGTGTTCAACAACCCCAACCAGACCGACGCGTGCGGCTGCGGGGAAAGCGTGACGATCATTCCTGTCAAGGAAGTCTGACCGACCATGAAACTCATCATCTCGACCACCTCGCCCTATTCACGCAAATGCCGCGTCATGGTGCATGAACTGGGTTTGGCGGACGAGGTGGAAGAGCTGGAATCCCATCCCTTTGACGATGATCCGGCCTTGATCCAGGCCAATCCGCTCGGTCGCGTGCCGTGTCTGGTACTGGATGACGGGCAGGCCTTCACTGAAAGCGCACTGATTGCCGATTATTTGTGTGAGCGGGCCGGTGAGCCCTGGCCGCGGGACTGGACTGATCGTCGCCTCGAGGCGCTCGGAAATGGTCTGCTCGACCTGACCGTCGCGCGCCGCGTGGAAATGGTGCGGGATGAGGGGATCCAGTCAGACTTCTGGATCCAGCGCCGCGAGCGCGGAATCATGCGCGCAATCGATGAGATCGAGACCCTGATTGGGCATCTCGACGCGCCGCTTGCCCAGGGGCCGTTGACCATGGCTGTGGCGCTGTCCTACATGGATTTTCGCTATCCCGAGAGCGATTGGCGGAGCGGGCGGCCGCATCTGGCGGCATTGCTGGAAGCATGGGAAGCACGTCCGAGTTTCAAGGCCACACCGCCGCCAGCAGACAGCTGACATGACAAGGCCGCCTCGAAAGGCGGCCTGATCCGGAAATTCAACAATGTGACGGGCCTGCGGTCAGGCGGCGCTGCGTGAACTCGTCCGGCCATCATCGACGGTCGTGCGATTACGGCCCTCGGTCTTGGAGCGGTAGAGGTTCGAGTCGGACCGCTCGATGAGGTCTTCAATCGACTCGCCGTCCTGATAGGTCGCAATGCCGAGCGAGACCGTGATATTGCCGAGATCCTCATTGGTGGACTTGCGAAGCAATTTCTTGGATTCGACGGTCTTGCGGATCTTCTCGGCAACCTGTTCGGCAACATTCGGCGCCGTATTCGGCATCACAATACCGAATTCCTCGCCGCCATAACGGGCCACGAGATGACCTTCGCCGGCATGACGGGTCAGGCAACCCGCGACGAAACGAATGATCTGGTCGCCGGTCTGATGGCCCCAAGTGTCATTGAAACGCTTGAAGAAATCGATGTCGCAGAGGATCAGGCTGAGCGGCTGTTTCTTGGTCTCCGAATCGCGGCGTGCGCGGCGGAGGCTTTCGTCGAAGCGTTTGCGATTGGCGATACCGGTGAGGGCATCGGTCATGGCCTCCTCGCGAACCTTCTCCAGGTTCGAGCGCAGTTGCGTCACTTCATTGGAGGTCACCTGAAGACGATCCTCCAGCGCCTGACTGCGGCGTTGCATCCGAGCCGTGGCTGAGACCAGGCTCTCGACGAGTTTCTTCATGCCCGGGGCATCCGGGCTGGCAACCAGTTCGTGGCTGGCGCCCTCAAGTGCCTTGCCATAGGCCGCGGTGTCCCGCTCGGCGGCTTGCAGCGTCTGCTGCACGGCGCCCAGCTCGCGACACATCGCGCCGCCGCTCTCCAGAATCGCGTCCTGAAGGGCTTTCCACTGGAAATACTGTTCGAAGAGTTCGTTATTGATCGTTTCGGAGAAGGTGTCGCCGGACTGGATGTGACCTTTCAGGGTCTCGCAAAGTTCCGGATTGGTATCACTGGTGAAACAGACCCAGACCGCATAGTTTTCGGGTGTCGGCGCGATGCCGAACTGATCCATGAGGTCCAACGCCTTGAGCGCGAACTCACGACCTTCATTTCCAAGCAGTCGACCGTTCACCAGAAAGTCCTTCCCTGCCGACGCGAATAACTTCGCTCTTCGGATTGGAGTGACCGTAACCGGCAAAGGGAAAGAAGTAGTAAAAATGGCTCATACCGTATGAGTTGTTTTCACGACTTCTGCTGCCATTCGTTGCGATTGCGTCAGGCCGATGTCAGCGATCAGCATTCATGAAGCTTGGAACATGGTCGCCAAAGCCGACCACAGACCGATCATTGTCCTGGCTGCGATCCCGCTTGGAGCCCGACTTCCGGCCTCCTCGACGCTGAGCTTCCGGTTGCGTTTCGCGCTTTCTGGGCTCGGCTTTTTCAGTGACAGCCTGTTCAGGTTCGGCCTGCTTGGCGGGTTCTTTTTGCTTTTCTTCCACCGCTGCGACGGCTTTTTGAACCGCGGATGCCGCGCTCGTAGGGGCTTCGTCGCCCTTCGCTTCGGAGCGGCGCGGCTTGCGCGAGCGCGAGCTTGAGCTAGTAGATTCGCCCTTGGATGAGGAAGAACTGCCACCACTCTTTGGCGTGGATCGTCGTGATCTGCCGCTGGAGACACCGGCATCAGCCATCGCTTCGCCCATACCATCGAGAACCAGTTCAGGGATCTCGACCTGGATCAGCTTGAGGACGGCAGCCAGGGATTTCTCATCACCCGGCACGAAGATCGTGATCGACTCGCCGGATTTGCCGGCGCGCCCGGTTCGGCCGATGCGATGCACATAATCATCGGCATGATGTGGCATGTCATAATTGAAGACGTGGCTGACATCCGGAATGTCCAGGCCGCGGGCTGCAACATCACTGGCGACCAGGAATCGCAATTCGCCGGACTTGAAACTGGCGAGGGTTGCGGTTCGGGCCGACTGGTCCAGATCGCCGTGGATCGGAGCGGCCGAGAAACCATGGCGTTGCAGCGAGCGGGCGACGATGTCGACGTCGCGCTTGCGATTCGAGAAAATGATGCCGTTCTTCACACCATCACGGGACATGGCGAGGCGCAGGGCGGCGCGCTTGGCCTTGGCCGAGTTGTCATCCAGCTTGATCATGAGCTGGCTGATATTGGTGGATGCGGTCGCCGGGCGCGAAACTTCCACCCGCTCCGGGTCGCGCAGGAAGCGATCAACCAGGCTCTGGATTTCCTTCGGCATGGTGGCCGAGAAGAAGAGCGTCTGACGACGCGGTGCCGGCGGCACCAGCGAGAAGATTTTCTCGAGATCCGGGATGAAACCCATGTCGAGCATACGGTCGGCTTCGTCGACAACCAGCATCTGAACACCGGTCATCAGCAGCTTGCCGCGCCCGAAATGGTCGAGCAGGCGACCCGGCGTGGCGATCAGGACATCCGCGCCCTTGTTGAGAATGGCCTCTTGCGGACCAAAGGCAACGCCACCGATCAGCAAGGCCATGGAGAGCTTTTGGCCCTCGGAATAAGTCTCGAAATTCTCGGCGCACTGGGCGGCGAGTTCGCGGGTCGGTGCAATGATAAGCGAGCGCGGCATCCGGGCCTTGGCGCGGCCACGGGACAGACGCTCGATAAGGGGCAGGGTAAAGGACGCAGTTTTCCCGGTGCCCGTCTGGGCAATGCCCAGCACGTCTTTCCCGGCAAGCGCGGGAGGAATGGCGCCGGCCTGGATCGGGGTCGGTTCGCTATAGCCAGCCTTCTGGATGGCTTCGAGGAGTTTTGGGCTCAGACCCAGATCTGCGAACGTCATGGCGTCCTTTGGTTTGACCTAAATACGGTACGGCCGCGCCGTAGTGGCGCGGCCGCTTGGTGAGCGCAAAATACGGGGGAGCCGCTGCGAGTCAACGCAACAAGGCTGATCCCCTAACGCCGATAGGCGAATGGCGTCTCGTCCGTGATATTGATGTAACGGTTCAGAAGGCGCGTCTGCCGCGAATCCATCTCCGTCATTTCGCCATCGATCAGGACCGCAGTCGGTGAACTCATCACCTCGAGCGGGTCCCCATCCCAGACGACGACATCTCCGGCATAGCCATTTGCCAGGGCGCCATAGCGGTCGCCCACGCCATAGATCTGAGCCGGGGTAAGGGTGATCGACCGGAAGGCCTGGTCCCAGGCCACGCCATTGGCGACCGCATTGCCGGCATGCTGGGTGATCAGGCGGGCATTGTAATACCCGTCCGAGGTCAACGTGGTGTAGGCCACGGTAACACCGGCTGCGTGCAGGCGCTGGGCACCGTCCAGCGTCGCGGCGATCTCATCAAATGAGGCGGGGAGATTGCGCAGCGGGTCCAGCAGAATCGGAATTCCGGCCGCGGCCAGCTCGTCCGCGACGAGCCAGGCTTCGGCGCCACCCTCGATCATGATCTGGACCGGGGTGTTTTCCGCCTGGAAGCGGATCGCCCGGCGCAAATCAGCGGCTCGATCAATGTTCAGAACAAGCGGAACGCGTCCCCGCACCACAGGCAGAAAGGCCTGGGCGTCGAAGCGATTGAGTGCATCGCCCTCATGGTCGGCCGAGAAACGTCCCGGATAGCCGCGTGCATCATTGAAAGCGGCCTCCAGATAAGCCCAGGCAGCCGGGCGGGAGCCGCCGGCCGTCGAGGCCCCGGACTGGCTGAGGTCGGCATAGACAAAGCTGCCATTCTCGAACACCGAGTCGGATTCGCCGCTCGTATTCACCAGCCCCCCCTGACCGGCAAAGATATTGTGGCCGGTCGAGGGATAGATGGCGGCCCGCGTCACGCCGCGCATGCGGGTCGACGCGATGTGCGTCCCGGCCGGGTTGAACCCGTCGGTGACATCAAGGGCGACGGAATAGGGCGAGTCATTCGCGCCCGCATCGGTCGTGGAGCCTTCGAGAGCGACTTCAATCAAGCCGATCTGTGTGAAGGGTGCGAACAGGCCTGGCGTTATCCAGCCCCCATCGGCATCGATCACTTCGGTGCCGTCGGGGATGGTCACATCAGCACCAACGGCAACAATGCTGCCATCACGGATCAAAACGGTACCATCGGCGATGATGCCCTGAGCCGAGTTGGTGACCACGCGGCCATTCGTGACGGCATAGGTCTGGGCGAGGCTTGGCGCCGTGCTGGCAAGTGCCAGGGCGAGCGCGGGAAGGATCGCTTTCATCATTGTTCTCCTTCACCCGGTTGGCCGAGCATGAAGTCGCGGACTGGCTGCTGGTCTTCGTCACGCCGGTCAAAACTCAGCGCGCCATCGATCCAGACCTGGTCGGCCCGTGTGTAGGTGGAATAGGGATTGCCGGACCACAGCACGACATCGGCCCGCAGGCCGGTTTGCAGGCTGCCGGTCTCGTCCGCGATACCCAGCGCCTGCGCGGGGTTCGAGGACAGCCAGGCCCAGGCCTCGCCATCGGAAATCTCAAGGCCGGCACGGCGCCCATCACCAAGCGCCTTGGCGACTTCCTGATTTAGGCGCTGGATACCCATATCGCTATCCGAGTGGATCATCGCGCAGGCCCCATTGGCATGGGTCAGGGCGAGGTTCTCGCGGATGGCGTCATAGGCTTCCATCTTGAAGCCGCCCCAATCGGCCCAGACCGCGGCGCAAGCGCCGTTCTCGGCCAGGAGGTCAGGGATTTTATAAGCTTCGACAGCGTGGTGGAACGTCGTGACCTGATACCCGAATTCCTCTGACATATCGATGACTTGAGCCATCTGGTCAGCACGGTAGCAATGCATCTGGATCAGGATTTCGCCGTCCAGGACACCCATCAGGGTCTCCAGCTCGAGATCGCGGGTCGGCGCGGTGGCATCCTCGCCATTCTCGGCTGCTTCCCAATAGTCATGCCAGCTGTCGCGGTAATCGGAGGCGCGGATCCAGGCGGCGCGGTATCCGGCCATATTGCCCATATCGGTGGCCGGGGATTGGCCGCGATTGCCGTAGACGCGGGACGGGTTTTCGCCACAGGCCATTTTCAGCGTGTAGGGCGCATCCGGGAACTTCATTTCCTGGACGGTACGCGCCGAGATATTGCGCAGGGTCACGCCGCGTCCGCCAAACAGATTGGCCGAGCCGGGCAGGATGTGCAGCGTGGTCACGCCGCCGGCCAGTGCCGCTTCAAAGCCGGGATCCTGTGGCCAGACGCTGTGCTCGACCCAGACTTCCGCGGTCACCGGCTGGGTGGCCTCATTGCCATCGCTGTGTGCGCTGACACTCGGTGACGGATAGGCACCAAGGTGGGAGTGGATATCGACCACACCCGGCGTCACATAGCGCCCGGTGGCATCGATCACGGTCGCGCCGTCCGGGGCTTCCAGGCCGGTACCAACCGCGCTGATGCGGCCGTTCTCGATCAGGACATCACCATTTTCGATCTCGCCACCAATTCCATCGAGCACCGTGCCGCCACGAATGAGCGTGGTACCGCTCTCCCGGGCCGTATAAGTCGATGGAAATGGATCGAGACTGTGTCGGACAACGTCCGAATCCGACGCAGCAGAACCGGAACCGTCTGAGTCGGTGCCGGCGCTGCACGCCGCCAGACCCATAGCGGCGGTCGCCGCCAGAGCTGGCATCCATGCCTTGCGTGTCATTGTCTATTCCCCACTTGGCGTTCGGCACAACGGAGCCGAACGAGATCGTGCAATTGAACGCCCTCGCGCCCTTGTCGTCAAACCCCGATGCGTCGGCCGAGGGAAAGATTTGTGAATATTCAGAAGGATGCTTCACACCGCTCGCCGAGCCCGGGGCGCGACTATTGGTGATGTGATGATTTAATGCAATCTTGGATGGAGATTTGGGCCGGGAGCACGGCCCCCAGGCTGGGAGAGCGCCATGAAATTGTTCAACCCCATCGTCTTCCTGTCGGTCATCTTTCTCGTCTCTGCGTGTTCCGCCGAGACCGAGGATCCGGCCGCGGACGAACCGCCACGCGCAGACGCCTTCGAGGACGTGTCCAATTTTCTCGCCTGTACCGGCAATCCATATGCGCTGTGCTATTACTCCGGGCCGGGTGACGCCATCGCGACATCGGACGGGGCGAGCCAAAGCTTGCCCTGCGTGCCCGGTGACAGTGCCGACGGTGCGACCGCCAATGCGGAGTGCAAGTGTTTCGCGTTTACCGAACCGTCCGACCTGCAGCAGACGATCTATAATTTTGTGGAAGTCGGCTCGATCCTGAATCCGGTCGTGCGCGATGCCACAACGGATATCTGCAATGAGGATGGCTCGAACTGCCTCAATATGGCCAGCCTCCTGAGCGGTCGATGCGACATGGATGACCCCCACATCGCCCAGGCCGAACACTGCCAGTTTGCGCCGGTGTGCGACTATCTCGGGGATATGGAAACGGGCGAGGGGCAGACCCTCTACCCCTATTTGCCGGAAGCCACCCTGATCTCGACGTTCTCGCTCGAATACAGCCAGGATTTCGACTTTGGCTCAACGAGCTGTGAGGACACCGGCACCAATTATGCCGGCTGCATGACGGCGCCTTGCAGTGATGCTGACGAGGATGGCCTGACCGAATGTGTCTGCCCGGTCTATGACGGGCCTTATGATATCGGTCAGAACAACATGCAGTGCGACATCCGGCCGAATGTCTGGTCGGCGGCGCTCAACAATATGTCGCGGGATGTCCTGCGCGATAACCGCTAGGTCGCGATCGCCCGTTGAAATGGCGGGCGCGAGGTCAGGCCTCGCGCCCGCATTTCTGGCTAGTGATGGTCCTCATCATTGTAGTCGCCGAAGGGGCGATCGATCAGGGCACCGAAGAAGATCGCATTCATGAAGGCCCGCTCCGTGCCGCGGAATGTGGCCCGGAACATCGGATTGTCGGCGAACATGACGACGCTGCCGCGACCCAGGCGCTGGGCGATCACGGCCGGCGTGCCGCTGATTTCATCCTGGCGCATCTGAGAGGCATATCCCGACATCAGCGGATCATCCGCGTACTCGGCAACCACGGCGAAGGGGTTGTCCTCCGGCCGTTGCAGGGTGAGCGTTGTATTGCGGTGGACCGGCAGGAGACGATCACCATAGCCAAAGCCAATCGGATGGGAGGGGTCCAGATCGGTCTGGAAGATCGCCCCGCCAATGACATGTTCGGCGTCGTCGACCCCGATATCCGCGTAATTGCGGCGGTCCGGTGTCTCGCTATCGGTGTCCTCGTCAGTGTCGTCCTCGGCTTCCATGTCGAAGAAGGTCGACTGTGCCATAACCGAGGCTTGGCGCATGGTGACCAGCACGCCGCCATCTTCGCGAATCCACTGTTCGACCCGCTCGGCGCTGCGCGAGGGCAGGCTGGTATTGCCGCCACCGACAATCACCATATGGGTGTAGCGAGACCAATCGAGGCCGCCCAGATCATTCTTGCGGCGCAAGGTGACCGGAATATTCATGCGGTGATCGAGCTGGTGCCAGACTTCGCCGGCATCATAGCTTGTCAGCCCATTGTCAAACAGGACGAGGACTTCGGGGCGGCGCACCGCACGGAAGCCATTGCCGTCGCCCAGATCGGGCGAACCTGCAGCCGTCGAGCCGGATGTCACGGCGTGAACCGCAACACCGTCATCTTCGGCAATCGATGCGACGAGCTGATGGATGGTCTCGCGATCCGGATCCTGTCCGACCAGTGGCACAAAGACCGCGCCGGGGCCGAACTCGGTGGCCCCCCTATGGGTCGCTATCGTTGCCGGCTCGGTCGCAACACGAACGCGGATATCGGCATCCAGGAGGCGATAGAGGGCACGCGGTGCATAATAATCCGACCAACGCAGGACATAGCCATAGCTTGACCGCGGCGGCGCCGGCTGGGCGAGCGCTTCCGGGCCTGTTTCCGCGCCGAGCAGATCCGTGGACCAATCGCGACCCAGAGCCGTGTAGTCGAGGTCATAGGCCAGGGGCAGGGTCCAGCCCGAAACGTCGTAGAAGATGTTTTCCTCGAACTCGGTGGGCTGGTCGAACATCGACCGGATCATCGTGTATTGGGGCTGGGCCAGATCGACGACGAAGCTCTCGCCGGCACGATAGGTGCGGCCATTGCTGCGGACATCACGGGCCAGTCGATTGACCCGGATGTCATGGCGATTGAGCAAATCGACAAACATGTTCGCGCGGGCCGGGTCACCGTCCGCCGTAAAGATGAAGCCGCGATCGCGGTCGCGCCCGGCCTCTGCGGCGGAATTGGCAAAGAAGTCGCGCTGATAGGCGGCGATCTCGTCATGTCCGGCAATGCCGCCTTCAATCGTGGTCAGCGAGGTGCGGAAATGGGTGCGGACATTGTCGCCATGACTGACAAGGCCGCGTTCGGCCTCGATCAGCCCGCCGCGCGCCGCGCCGATCTCGAACAGGATGCCAAGCGAGCCATTGACCTGCGGATAGGTTGACCCCTTGCCGACATAGAAGTTGTCGAAGCCTTCCTCGGAGGTATAAAGCCGCGCCTCACTATCGAGGAAGTCGATATGGTGCTGGGCGATGCCGAGGGTCAGATCGCGTGCCCGCTCCGGGATCAGCGGATTGCGGCGCAAGGGCTCGCCGGGATGGAAATAGAAAGTGCTTTCCGTGCCCATCTCGTGGAAGTCGGCGGAGACCTGCGGCTTCCATTCATGCCATTGCTCCAGCCAGGCTTGCGATTCCGGCTGGGTTTGCAGCAGCCATTGGCGATTGAGATCAAACCAGTAGTGATTGGTCCGCGCCGCCGTCCACAAATTGTGCTGTTCGTGATCGGGATCCGTCACCCGAACATCGCCGCCGAAGGTCTCGACATGATTGACCCGGCGCGAATGGCCATCCGGATTGAAGATGGCGGTGATCAGGATGACGCTGTCGTCCAGGGTCGACTCAATCTCGGGGCCTTGCGCAGCGGCGAGGTGGTAGAGTGTGGGGATGGATGCATCCATGCCGGCGGACTCGGCACCATGGACACCATAGTTCAGCCACAGGATGGCGGGGCCATCACTGACCGGCGCGCCCGGCTCGAGCGAGGCCAGGTGCCGGGCCCGGATGTCGTCGATACGCGCATGGTTTTCAGGCGAGGTGACGACAAAGAACAGGATCGGGCGCCGCTCATGGGTGTAGCCGATCGTCTCGACCGAGATGCGGTCGGACCCGTTGGCGATTTCCGAAAGATAGGCCACCAGCTGGTCATGACGTACCGGGCGGTCGCCGACCCCCCATCCGATCACATCCTCCGGCGCGGGCACGTCCGGGTCATAGTCGACGCCCTCGACCTGGAAGAATTCGACCGGCTCGGCCAGGGCCATGCCGCCCAGGCCACCGACCATCAGGCAGGCCCCGAGCAGGGCGTTCTTGAGTGCGCGTGTACAGGTCATCGGCTTCCCCTCGTGATTCTGGATAGTGCTTGCGCGAGAGGCTAGCGCGGCGGGCGGACTTGTCCACTCGCCGGGCAGTGCCTTGACGCAACCGCGGGGGTGGCCGGCCAGGGATCGCTAGAGGTCGAGCTCTTCGGTGACGAAGCTGGCATTGTCCTGGATGAATTTGAAACGCGCTTCCGGCTTCTTGCCCATCAGGGTCTCGACCAGGGCCTCCAGGCTCGGCAGATCATCCTCATCGATCACAACACGCGCGAGTGTACGCACGGCCGGATCCATTGTGGTCTGCTTGAGCTGGCTCGGAGTCATTTCTCCAAGACCCTTGAATCGGCCGACATCAATCTTGCTGTTGGCCTTGAACTCGTCGCGGATCAATTGTTCGCGATGGGCGTCATCGCGGGCATACAGCGTGCGCGTCCCCTGAGTCAGGCGATACAGCGGTGGCTGGGCCAGGAAGAGCCGTCCGGAATGAATGAGCTCAGGCATGGACCGGTAGAAGAACGTGATCAGTAGAGCCGCGATATGGGCGCCATCAACATCGGCGTCGGTCATGATGACGACGCGCTCATAGCGCAATTCTTCCAGCTTGAACCGGCTCCCCGTCTGGCAGCCAAGCGCGAGCAGGAGGTCGCTTATCTCCTGGTTCGCCGAAATCTTGTCGGCCGTCGCCGAGGCGACATTGAGGATCTTGCCGCGCAGCGGAAGAATGGCCTGGGTCTGGCGTGATCGGGCCTGTTTGGCAGAGCCGCCGGCCGAGTCGCCCTCGACCAGGAAAAGCTC
Organism: uncultured Maricaulis sp.; assembly: GCF_905480005.1. Classification (GTDB taxonomy): domain Bacteria; phylum Pseudomonadota; class Alphaproteobacteria; order Caulobacterales; family Maricaulaceae; genus Maricaulis. The sequence continues at coordinate 13,432 of NZ_CAJQOO010000047.1, read as the reverse complement.
GGTCCCGTCGGCGTCGGCGCGCGAACAATCCGCCAATTTTCCCGGCAGGCGAAGGCGACGCGAGGCGGTCTGGCGCTTGACGTTCTTTTCCTTGCGCCGGCGCATCCGGTCATCGGCGCGCTCAATGGCGAATTCGACGAGTTTGGCGGCTTCCTTGGGTGAGCCGGCGAGCCAGTGGTCGAACTGGTCGCGGACAGCGGTCTCCACCAGCTTGGTCGCTTCCGGGGTCGCCAGACGTTCCTTGGTCTGGCCCTGGAATTCAGGGTCACCAATAAAGACCGACACCAGCGCGCCCGCGCCGCCCAAGACGTCCTCAGCCGTTATCTGAGCCGCCTTCTTGGCATGGGTGTGCTCGGCATAGGCGCGCAAGCCCTTGGAGAGCGCGGCGCGGAGACCCTGCTCGTGCGTGCCGCCCTGCGGTGTTGGAACCGTATTGCAATAGGACTGGCAAAACCCGTCCGCGTCGCCGCCATAGCCATTGCCGGACCAGGTGATCGCCCACTCGACGCCGCCGGCGCCATCCTCGCGCTCGACACGCCCGGTGAAGGCTTCAGCCGTGATGAGCGCGCGCTTGTCGGCCATCTCCGTCATCCGGTCAGCCAGCCCGCCCGGGAAGCAGAGAATATCGTCAGCGGGAATGTCCGTGCCTTCAACCAGGCTCGGGGCGCAGCGCCACTGAATCTTCACACCACGGCGCAGGAAGGCTTTCGACCGCGCCATCGCATAGATGCGCGCTGGTTTGACCGACATCTTGTCGCCGAATATCTGCCGATCGGGCAAAAAGCGGATCTTGGTCCCACGCCGGTTCGGTGCGGAGCCGGCATTGACCAGCTTGCCGAGCGGCAGGCCGCGGGAATAGGACTGGGTCCACAGCGTTTTCTCGCGCGCGACTTCGACGTCAAGAACTTCGGAGAGGGCGTTGACCACTGAAATGCCGACGCCGTGCAGGCCGCCGGACGTCTTGTAGGCACTGTCGGAGAATTTGCCGCCGGCATGCAAGACCGTGAGAACGACTTCGAGCGCCGACTTGTCCGGATATTTGGGGTGAGGGTCGACCGGGATGCCCCGGCCGTTGTCCGTCACGGTAATATAGCCGTCCTCGTCGACCGCGACCTCGATCCGGTCGGCCCAGCCGGCCACGGCTTCATCCATCGAGTTGTCGAGAATCTCGGCGAAGAGGTGATGATAGGCCCGCTCATCAGTCCCGCCGATATACATGCCCGGACGGCGGCGAACGGCTTCAAGACCTTCCAGCACCTCGATATGGGCCGCCGAGTAACCCGGGGCCGGGGCCTTGGACGGGGTCGGCGCCGGAGCACCACCAAACAGGTCGGAATCGGAGTTCTGGTTCGACATCGGTCCACTTTGCACGAGTCGGCGGCAGGTAGGGGAATTCTACGCAGCGTATCGGGCGCGGATAGCCTGTGTGTGCAGCCGTCGACAGAGGTTTTCAGGGTGTTCCACACAAAAAACCGGCCCGACTGCATTGCAGCGGGCCGGCTGTTTGAAACCCGGAGCGGTGGATCAGAAGATCATCCGCATGACCAAGCGAGCCGTGTGGCGAATGAAGTCCTCGCGCACATCAGCGTCATAGTCGAAGGAGAAGGTCGAATAGCCCGACCCGGCGGCAATGCCGAAACCCAGGATCGCGCCGGTGCCCGGCATCGCCTGTGAGCGCAGCGTGAAGGTGTCGTCAAAGTCCGAGAAGCTCGCAGTCGTCTCGGCATCGGAATCGCCGAACTCGTTGCGGAAGCCGACCCGCACGGTCGGAGCCCACCAGGAATTGTCATTCTCGAAGCGGGCACCCAATGTCATGAGGCCTGTGCCGGAGAAGCTGGTGGTCTCGCGATCACCGACCGAAAGGTCGACGCCGATACCGCCACCGGTCTCGGTGTAACCGCTCTCGCTGAGGCGCAGATAATCCACCGAGAAGGCGGGGCGGAAATACCAATTGTCGGTGAAGGCGATGTCCCGACCGATCCGGGCTGACGCCGAGGTATGCCAGCCGGTCCATTCCGCGCTCGGCGAGGCATCGAACTCGCCAATTAGAACGCGGCGATTATGCTCAAAGCTGTCATAGCCAAGGGCGGCGTAGATATCGAGGTCGAACATGTCGGTATGAGCGCCGGCATAGGCACCGATTTGAGCCGTCAGCGCACTCATCGGGTCATCGACGCCGTCGACTTCAGAGACTTCGCTGGCTGCGCCGACAAAGTTTAGACCGGCGGCATAGAAGGGGCCGACAGGTCGGTCGAAACCCACTGCGACACCAATACCGTGACCGCGATAACCCGGACCGAAGGCGGTGCCGGCGCGATCGGCGAAATAACCGAATTCCTGGATCCAGAGCCCACCGGTCTCTTCCGGGCTGCGACGCACGGCTTCCAGGCGGTTGGCGAGGGCGCCGACCGAGCTGTCATTGGCCGCGAGAGCAAACTGGATCGCGCTGGCGGCATATTCCGGCAGTAGCTGGTCATAGGCCGAGAAGAACTCATCCTGGGTGAGCAGGGATGCGATCGCCTCGCCGAGGAGTTCATTGCCCTGCCAGCCTTCAAGGGCGGCGGCATAGGCAGCGCCCTGATTGGCATTCATGCCCAATTCCTCTGCCGTGCGACGACGCAGGGTCAGGATGAGCGCATTGGCATTATTGGGGTCGAATTCGAGGCTGGATTCATACAGCCAGGGGGCCTCGGTGTTCTGAAGGATGTCGAGGCTTTCCTCGATGACCAGATTATTCGCCGACACCACGACATAGGTCGCGCCGTCGCCAATGAGATTGGCCAGTGTCGCGGCGACACGGGAGCCGGACTGGAAGGTGATGTCGCCTGACGCTGTCAGGCTGGCTGCCGTGCCGGCGTCGTCGTCAATCTGGAAGCGGATGACGGAGCCATCGCCGAAGCGTGCGGTCGCAATGTCGGCGCTGGTGGTGGCGCTGAGGCTGAGACCGGCATTATCGACTTCGATCGCGAGATTGCCGTCGGAATCACTCAGGCCACCCACGACCGTGCCGCCGGTGATGATCAATTCGTCAGCGCCATCACCAAAGCTAAGGTCACCCGTCACGGAGCCGGATTCAACTTGCAGGCGGTCATCGCCGGATCCGAACCGGACTTCGCCGATGATCTCTTCGACGAAATCATCTTCGGCGTCGTCAGCGCGGTATTGGCGAACAGTTGTTCCCACGGTGTTCGCGGAAAGATCGATGGCAACCAGATCGTCAACCTGCGGGTCGGTACCCGGGACGGTGTTGAGGTGATAGGCGCCGATTTCACCGGTATTCTCGATCATGGTGAGAGAATTGGAGACATCGGTCAGCGCGGTCCCGCCGCCGCCATTGAGCGCGGTCGCATCGATGACGCCTGAATTCACGAGCATCGGAACATTTGCGCCGGTATCGATATAGATGCCTTGCGCGTGAGATCCTTCGCTATTCGTCCGGATCAGGATGTTTCCGGCATTGGCAAATGTCGGGACAATCGCGCCATTGCCCATCAGGACGCCGGTGGATTGTGCGGCCCAGGCCGAGCCGCCGATATCGCCCTCATTGAGAAAGCCACCGGTCAGGGTGACCGTATGCCCGTCCGTGCCATTGACGAAGAGCGAGACGGTATCGACACCGTCCAGATTGCCGGCGGACTGGATATTGCCGCGATTGACGAGCGCGTAGCCGATCAGCTCGGCAGCGACGCTTTCATCGACATCGGCCGTGTCAGGATCGTCGGCAATCGCTTCCAGGACGACTTCGCCGAGGACAATGTCGCCGGAGCTCGCATTGGCCAGGATGTGCGCCGCCGGTGCAGAACCGCGAACGGAGATATTGGCTGACGGTGTGCTGGGGCGGTCCGTCGAGAAGCCGCTGAAGAAGACGCCGCCGCTGACATTGCCATTCACCAGGACAGGTGAGGCGCTATCGGCGCGATCCTCGGCCTCAAGCGTGTCGCGGAGGTCTTCATTCGGCCGACCGATGAAGCGGTAGGCCGTGGCATTGACGGTACCGCCAATGCTCAATGCGCCGTCAATGTCACTGGCAATCAGGATGCCGCCACTGCCTTCGCCATTGGCTTCAAAGCGGCCGTCGAGCGTGACATCACCGGTGACAGTGCCGCGCAGCTCGACGCCGAAACTATTGTCGCCGATCACGCGGATGAGGCCAGCAGTGCTGATATTGCCATCGAGACCCGTCAGAAGGCGCAGGCCCGCCGAATCATTGCCGATCACGGTCATCGTGCTGCCAGCGGATGCCACGATGTCACCGGTAAAGACCGCCGCACCGTCAACAAGGATCGCAACGCGGTTCGAGCCAATGGCGATCGGGCCATCGACAATACCGTCGGCGGGATCATCCGTGTCGGCCGCGCGGGTCTCGGCGACAACCTGGATGGTCCCCGAATTCGTGATGTTGCCGGTATTGCCACCGATGGCGTGAATGCCGACGCCGCCATCATCATCGCCTTCGATGATGATCGAACCGCTATTGGTCACGTCATTGTCGCTGTCGACCGTGACCGCGGTCGCGTTCGGAACGAGCGTGACGCGGCCGCCTGCCGTGATGACAATATTGTCGGCGACGCCGCCATCGCCCGCCGTGGAGGTGGCGATCGGCGATGTGATTTCGTCGTTGATTTCGCGGTCTGCGAAAGCGGCAGGAGCTGTAACGGTCAGCGTGGCAAGGGCGCTGGCGAACAAGAAACGGCGACGCATACGAACTCCTGACAGGACTTCCCCAAACGGGGTTGGTCGAACGAGACACGATTTGTAGCGAAAGCCCGCGCGCTCGTCGACCGTATCGGGTGCGCTGAGTGCAAAAGAAAGCGGCCGGACATGTGTCCGGCCGCCAACTTTACCTGGAATTTGTTCGAAACTGCTTGATTTAGCAGGAATAATACATGTCGAACTCAACGGGGTGAGGGTGCATTTCGAAGCGCAGGACCTCTTCCATCTTGAGATCGATATAGGCGTCGATCTGATCGTCATCCATGACGCCACCCTTCTTGAGGAAGTCGCGATCGCCATCGAGCGATTCCAGGGCCTCGCGGAGCGAGCGGCAGACGGTCGGAATGTCCTTGAGCTCTTCGGCCGGCAGGTCGTAGAGATCCTTGTCCATCGGATCGCCCGGATCGATGCGGTTCTCGATACCGTCGAGACCGGCCATCAGCAGCGAGGCGAAGGTCAGATAGGGATTGCCAGCCGGATCCGGGAAGCGCGTTTCCAGGCGCTTGGCATTCGGCGAGTTGACCCACGGGATGCGGATTGAAGCGGACCGGTTGCGGGCCGAATAGGCCAGCAGGACCGGAGCCTCAAAGCCCGGCACCAGACGCTTGTAGGAATTGGTCGAAGCGTTGGCGAAGGCGTTGATCGAGCGCGCGTGCTTGATGATGCCGCCGATATAGTGGAGGCAGGTTTCCGACAGGTCGGCATAGCGATCGCCTGCGAACATGGGCTTGCCGTCCTTCCAGATTGACTGGTGGACATGCATGCCGGTGCCATTGTCGTTCCAGACCGGTTTCGGCATGAAGGTTGCCGTCTTGCCATAGGCATGGGCGACCATATGCACCGTGTACTTATACAGCTGCATGCGGTCGGCCATCGTCGTCAGGGACGAGAATTTCATGCCGAGTTCGTGCTGGGCCGGTGCCACTTCATGGTGATGCTTTTCCGGATTGAGGCCGAGTTCATCGAGCACGGTCAGCATTTCGGTCCGCATGTCCTGGCCGCTATCGACCGGATTGACCGGAAAATAGCCGCCCTTGGGACCCGGGCGATGACCCATATTGCCGCCCTCGAACTTCGAGCCGGTATTGTGGGGCATCTCTTCGCTGTCGAGCTTGTAGCCCGTGTCCTGCTGGCTGGTCGAATAGCGGACATCGTCAAACACGAAGAATTCGGCTTCCGGGCCGAAATAGGCCGTGTCGCCGACACCGGAGGCCTTCAGGAAGGCCTCGGCCTTCTTGGCCGTGGTGCGCGGGTCACGGTTATAGGCTTCGCCCGTCCCCGGCTCGAGAATGTCGGCCAGAATGACTGCGGTCGGTTGCTGGTAGAAGGGATCGACTTCGCAATAAGAAGCGTCCGGCTTCAGCACCATGTCGGACTCATTGATCGCCTTCCAGCCGGCAATCGAGGAGCCGTCAAACATGATGCCGTCCTCGAAGAAGTCCTCATTGACTTCCGAACGGTCGAAGGTGACGTGCTGCAGCTTGCCGCGCGGGTCGGTGAAGCGCAGATCGACAAAATTGATGTCTTCGTCTTTGAGCTTTTTGAGAATTGCGTCTGACATGGGCCAGGCTCCGGATTACTGATCAGGTTGGATTAGAGAGCATCACGGCCGGTCTCGCCGGTCCGGATGCGGATCACACTTTCGATCGGGCTTACGAAAATCTTGCCATCACCGATGCGGCCGGTCTGGGCAGCGGTCTGGATGGCTTCGACAGCGGCGTCCACGCGATCTGCGGGAAGCACCAGTTCGATCTTGATCTTGGGCAGGAAGTCGACGACGTACTCGGCGCCGCGGTAGAGTTCGGTATGCCCCTTTTGCCGACCAAACCCCTTGGCCTCGATGACCGTCAGGCCTTGCACACCGATCTCCTGCAGGGCCTCCTTAACGTCATCAAGCTTGAAAGGTTTTATGATGGCTTCGATTTTTTTCATCACGGACTCCATGATCTCTGGTCGAGGCTAGACGTGGCGCAGGCAGTGACAAGACAGAAACAGGTCTGCTCGGCAGCGGGTTGATCATATGCCTCACAATCAGGCACAGCTGCTACAGAATGGAGCGAGCATGGCCACCGAAATTCTGAGCACCGCCGACAGCGGCCGCTGTGACCGGTTCGCGGTCGAAAACGGCTTCAGCTCCCAGGCGCTGATGCAGCGGGCCGGGGAGGCTGTGAGCGACGCGATTCGCGCCCGCTGGTCGATGCGCCCGGTGTTGGTCCTCGCAGGGCCCGGCAATAATGGCGGTGACGGATTCATCGCCGCTGCCGCGCTGCGCGATGCGGGCTGGCCGGTCCGGGTCATGCTGCTGGGTGATGAGGCCAGGCAGGGCGGCGACGCGCTCTGGGCGCGGTCGGTCTGGAAGACGGGCCTGGTCACGGATTCGCCCGACACGCGCCTGAAGGGCGGTCTGGTTGTTGACGCGCTGTTCGGGGCCGGGTTGTCCCGCCCGCTCAGCGGTGAAGCCGCCGCGTGGTGCAAGGCGGTCGATGAGGCATCCGTGCCAGTGGTTTCCGTGGACCTGCCCAGTGGCATGAATGGCGACGCCGTCCCGGTTGACGGGCCTTGCGTCGCGCCGGACCTGACCGTCACATTTCATCGCAGAAAACTGGCGCATCTCGTTGACCCTTATGCGGAAAAATGCGGCGAAGTCTTGCTTTGCGACATTGGCATACCCGATGGCTGGGCGAGCTCTGTACCGCCGATTGCGCGCCAGACCCGGGCACCGGTTTGGCCGTCTGCCGGGGCGCAAACCGATCCGGTGGCGCACAAGCACAGGCGAGGGCGGGTCGCTGTCTTCAGTGGTGGCGCGAGCGCCAGCGGCGCGGCGCGCCTGGCGGCGAGAGCTGCGTTGCGCGCCGGAGCAGGTCTGGTGACGGTGTGTTCGCCGCCATCAGCCAGCCTCGTCAATGCGTCCCGTCTTGATGCGATCATGCTGACGCGTTGGTCCGGCGGCGAAGATACCGCCCGGGTCCTCACCGATCTACGCGCCCAGGCCGCCGTCCTCGGCCCGGCCATGGGGTTGGGAGAGGCGACTCGTGACAGTGTTCTCGCGGCACTTGCGACGGGCCTGCCCGTCGTTCTGGATGCTGATGCTCTGACCAGTTTTGAAGGCGCGCCGGAGGCCTTGTTCGAAGCCCTCCATGCGCGCTGCGTGCTGACGCCCCATGCCGGCGAGTTCGCGCGGCTCTTCGGGCGTGAAGACCCGTCGCAGAACCGGCTGGACCAGGTGGCCGCCGCCGCGGACCGGGCCGGTTGCACCGTTTTGCTCAAGGGACCGGCGACGCTGATTGCAACCCCCGGGCAATTGCCCTGGATCAACCGGCATGCGTCGCCCTGGCTGGCGACTGCCGGCAGCGGGGATGTCCTGGCCGGGATGGTTGCGGCGGGGCTTGCCGCCGGTCTTTCGCCCCATGATTCTGCTGCCGGCGCGGCGTGGCTGCACGGCGATGCCGGACGGCGGCTCGGTCCGGGCCTGATCGCCGAGGACCTGCCCGAGATTCTGCCCCAGGTGCTGCAGGCCGTGATCGCGCGTCACAGGCGCGAGTCCGCCCTGACCCATCTGCTGGCGCATGGAAGCTAAGCGTTTGCGGGGCTTGGCACTTGTCGCGGAGCGGTGCAGGGTCGCTGCACGTCCTTCCCCCGGGGTGAAACATGGCTGAATCGACCTATCGCGCAGACAATCAACTCGATGCTGACGCGCTTATTTTCCACATGAAACCGACGCCCGGAAAGCTGTCCGTGGCGGCGACCAAACCGATGGCAACGCAGCGCGACCTGGCGCTCGCCTACAGCCCTGGCGTGGCAGCGCCTGTGCGCGCGATCGCGGAGAATCCCGAAACCGTCTACGACTACACCTCCAAGGGAAATATGGTGGCCGTTGTCTCGAACGGGACGGCAATCCTGGGCCTTGGCAATCTGGGCCCGGCGGCGTCCAAGCCGGTGATGGAAGGCAAGGCGGTGCTGTTCAAGCGCTTTGCCGATATCGACGCGGTCGACATCGAGGTGGATTACACGGATCCGGACAAATTCATCGAATGTGTCCGCGGGTTCGGCGACACCTTTGGCGGCATCAATCTGGAAGACATCAAGTCACCGGAATGTTTCGAGATCGAAACGCGCTTGCGCGAGGAGCTCAACATCCCGGTTTTCCATGATGATCAGCACGGCACGGCGATCATCGCGGCCGCCGGCCTGATCAATGCCTGCGATCTGACAGGCCGCAAGATGGAAGACCTGAAAGTCGTCCTGTGCGGCGCCGGTGCGGCCGGGCTTACCGTGCTCGAGCTGATCGAGTCGATGGGCGTGAAGTCCGAGAATACCATCGTCGTGGACATTGATGGCGTGGTCTATGAGGGCCGCCCGGGCGGTCATGACCGGCTGAACCGGCATGCCATCAAAACGGACAAGCTAACCCTTGCCGACGCGGCACAGGGTGCGGATGTCCTGCTCGGCCTGTCGGCGGCGGGGGTCTTCACCAAGGACATCGTCGCTTCGCTGGCGCCCAATCCGATCATTTTCGCCATGGCCAACCCGACCCCGGAGATCACACCGGAGGAGGTCAAGTCGGTCCGTGATGACGTGATCATGGCGACCGGTCGGTCGGATTATCCCAACCAGGTCAATAATGTCCTCGGCTTCCCCTATATCTTCCGGGGCGCGCTGGATGTGCGGGCGCGAACCATTAATGAAGAGATGAAGATCGCCGCGGCGCGGGCGCTGGCAGCTTTGGCGCGCGAGGATGTGCCGGATGAGGTGGCCCAAGCCTACAAGGTCGATCGCCTGCAATACGGTCCCGACTACATCATTCCGACGCCGTTTGATCCGCGCCTGATTTCCTGGGTGCCCCCCTTTGTGGCCCAGGCGGCGATTGATAGCGGCGTAGCGCGTCGCCCGCTTGAAGACAATGACGCCTACAAACAGGTCCTGGCTCGTCGTCTGGACCCTACCGCGGCCGTCCAGCAGCGCATTTCCGCGTCCATTCGCGCCGAGCAGAAGACCATCGTGTTTGCCGAGGGCGAAGAGCCGGCAGTGATCCGTGCGGCCCATGCTTTCCAGGTCCAGGGACTGGGCAAGGCGGTGCTGGTCGCGCGTGAGGATGTCGTGGCTGCCAATATGAAGGAATTGGGTATTCCGGCCGGCTCGCTCGAGGTCTGCAATGCCCGGCTTTCCGAGTATAATGCGGATTATTCAGACTATCTCTATGAGCGCCTCCAGCGGCAGGGATATCTGCGCCGGGACGTGCAACGGCGCGTGAACAACGACCGAAATGTCTTCTCCGCCTGCATGCTGAAAATGGGTCATGCCGACGGCATGGTTACGGGCGTGACGCGACACTCCAATGTGGTCATGAACGAAGTCGAGCTGGTCCTCGACCCGATCGAGGGCAGCCGGCCGGTCGGCGTGACCATTGCGGTGACGCGTGGGCGCAGCCTGGTCATTGGCGATACGTCAGTCACGGAATTCCCGGACGCCCGGGCCTTGGCCGAGATCGCGGTGGTGACGGCGAATGCCGCGCGCCGGTTCGGAATTACGCCGCATCTCGCCTTCCTGTCCTATTCCAGCTTCGGCAATCCGCCGGGTGAGCGCACAGCCAAGGTCCAGCAGGCGGTCGAGATCCTCGACGCCGAGGGGGCGGACTTCGAATATGAGGGCGAGCTGGCGGCCGACGTCGCGCTCGATCCGGATCACCACAAACTCTACCCGTTCTCTCGCCTGACCGAGCCGGCCAATGTGTTGATCATGCCAGCCATTCACTCCGCCTCCATCGCGGTGCGGCTTCTCAAGGCAGCGGGCGGCGCGACAGTGATCGGTCCGATGCTGGTTGGCCTCGAAAAACCGGTACAGATCGCCCGCCTCGGCGCCAATGTGACGGATATCGTCAATCTGGCGGGCATCGCGGCCTATGACCTGAACAAGGTCCCGGACTGACCTTGAGGCGCCGGACTGGCCATTACGGGGCCTCTCCGGCCGAACCGGTCATCGGAAATCACAGCGAATTGACAGTCACGTGCTGCAGACACGACCTGCCATACCTATTTATGGTCGTCTGCGAGTGAAGAGGGGACGACATGGCCGGACGGGCAGCACGCGACATGACGGAAGGCCCGGTCTTCGGGCATATCCTGCGCATGATCATGCCGATGAGTTTCGGCATTCTGGCCATGATGCTGGTCGGTATTGTCGATACCTATTGGGTCGGCACGCTCGGTACGGCCCAGCAGGCGGCCGTCCAGATGAGCTTCCCGGTCACCATGCTGGTAATGAGTGTTTCCATCGGCCTCGGCGCGGGTGCGGTTTCGGCGGTTTCGCGCGCGGCCGGTCGCAATGACGGAACCTCGACCCTTGCCCGTATTTCCACCGATGCAATGGCTCTGGCCCTGATATACGTCGGCGCTGTTTCCTTGCTCGGCGTTGTTTTCGTGGAACCGATCTTTACCGCCCTGGGGGCGAGCGAGACGATGCTCCCGCACGTCGTCGATTACATGACGGTCTGGTTCTCGGGCATTGTGCTGATTGTTGGCCCGATGGTCGCCAGCAATATCCTGCGCGCGCTCGGCAATGCCGTCGTGCCAAGCCTGATGATGATCGCGGCCGCCTTCGTGAATCTCATACTCGATCCGATTTTTATCCTCGACGATGTCTTTGGACTGTTTCCCGGCCTGGGTTGGGGCGTGTCCGGCGCCGCGCTGGCAACGGTTGCCGCCAATGCGGTGACCTTCGTGATGGTCGCCTGGTATCTGGGCGTGAAGGAAAAACTTATTGATTTCAAACCGGAAGATCTCGGCGAGGTTTGGCATCACTGGGTGGATATTGCACGCGTCGGAGCGCCGGCCTGCCTGTCCAATGTCTTCAATCCGCTGGCAATGACGGTGGCCATGTCCGGTCTTGCCATGGCGCGCTTTGGCGATTCCGCAGTCGGCGGGCTCGGTGTTGCCGGCCGGATCGAGGCCTTTGCCATCGTTCCGCTGTTTGCGCTCTCGGCCTGTATCGGCGCAGTGACAGGCCAGAATGGCGGCGCTGACCGTCTCGACCGGGTCCGCGAAGCCTTCCGCTCGAGCTTCCTCTTCTGCATGGGGTGGAGCCTGACCATTGCCGCCATCTTGTGGGTGACGGCGCCCTGGCTGGCGATGGCGTTTCTGCCAAGTGAAGCCGGCCAGTCGACGGCCATCGCCTACTGGCGGATCGTGCCGCTGACCATTGTCGGCTATGGCATCACCATTGCCGCGTCGGCCGGCTTCAACGGGCTTGGCCGACCGGCGCACGGCATGGTGATCACCGCGTCCCGGGCGCTGGGCTTGATGATCCCCGCCGTCATCATCGGCGCTCACCTCATGGGCGCGCCGAGCGGTGTCATCTGGGGTGTGGCCTTCGCCAATATTCTCGCGGGTGGCGCCACGGCGCTTTTCGTCCTGACGCGGGCGCCGATGACGGCGAAACATGGCAAGCAACGCAAGCGCCGGGCGCCGCTTGTCGATCCTGTCGCGACCGAGGAAGCGCCCTAGCGCAGCGTCAGCATGGCGGCGAGTTCCGGCTTCCCGTTCAAACTGGGATGCGGCCAGGCCTGGATCTCGTCCGGGTCCGGCCAGATCCACGCCGTCTCGCTGAACAGCTCGTGCATGGCCTCAAGGGGGCAGCCGAAGGGCGGGCCGCCGCGCTCATCCTTCTGCATGAAAAGGGCGAGGAATTGCCCGCCCGGTTTCAGCCAGAGATTCGCGAGGGCGAAAGCGTAATCCTTGCGCAGGCGCGGATGGATGGCGCACAGGAACGTCTGGTCATAGACAAGATCGACGGGTTCCTCGGGACGCCAGAGCTGGTCACCCGGGCGCAGGATGTCGGCTGCGATGCACTGGCCCGCAAGCTTGGCCTCGCGCAATGCGGCTTCCTGCCAGGCAATCGCGGTATCAGACAAATCGGCTGCGGTGACCGTCAGGCCGGCGCGTGCAAAGGCGGTAACTTCCGGACAGCGACCGCAACCCGGCACGATGACCGATTGGCCGGGCGCCAGGACGCCGGTTTTCAGCCAGGCTTCAGCGGCCGGGTGGAGACCCGGGCGTTCCCAGGGCGTGTCATCATTCAGGAATCGGGTTTCCCAATCGATCCCGCTACGATCTTCGGTCTGGCTCATCACGGCACTATCGGCAGACCGGGCCCGCGCGTCTAGGCGGCCTTGTGCATCCGGTAGATGTCGACCATGGAGAGCGCCTGACCGGGAGCGGGTGAGGTTCTGTCCGGAACCACGCTCTGGCCGGAGAAGAAGCGGACGCCGCTGGCCATGGCGGCCTTGAGTACCAGCAGATCCCGGACATCATGCAGATAGGTCGCGGCCTTGCGGGCTGCTGCCGCCTTGACCATCTGTTTCAGCGCTCTCGCATCATGGTCCATCATGCCTTCGGAATTGGCATTGGTCGGTGCGGGTGAGGCGCAGGAAAAGAGGCTGACCGGGCAGGCCGCGAAGGCCTCAAGCTCGGTTTCGCCGAACGGGATCTCCGCCATCAGACCGACCCCCAGCTCTCCCAGTTCCGCCAGCGCCTCGGCCTGGCTCTGTGGTTGGTCGGTGAGCCCGTCGATTCGTACGAGCAGCGACTTGCGGGCCGGTGCCGGCATGGTCTCGATGCGTGCGCTCAGCCGGGCTCTGTGATCGCGGTCCGCCCAGCAGCTGGCGTGAAGGGCAATGCGCAGGCGGATACGCTTTTGCTTGCGGGCGAAGGCGGTGATCATGCCG
>NZ_CAJQOO010000046.1 GCF_905480005.1 uncultured Maricaulis sp. | reverse complement strand
GCCTGCACTTCGCCCGTATTGGGATTGAAGACATCGCCATATTGACCGGATGTGCCAACGGCCGCCTTGCCATTGAGGAAATGATGGATCTCGCGCGTCATTGCTACGCTCCCGAAACTCGTGTGGACCCGATCCTCGCCGGGACCGGTTGCTGGCGCTGACTTAGTATGCCGGCCCGCAGATGTCGAGCCGGTCCGCAGACCACGCCGCGACGTTTCACCAATGCCCGCAATCTGGCGCGGCCCGCCGGGTTGGCAGCTCGGCCGACGCGTCGATTGCGCCTTGTCAGGCTGACAGGTTCAGCCGACAATCTTGTCAGAAAATGCGACCAAATGGGATGAGCGCTGATGCTCTGTGTCCCGGGTCCGCACCGGGGGGAAATACGCATGTCCGAACTTCGCGCTTTCAAGACACTGCTCATTGCCACGTCATCCGTCCTGGCGCTGGCCGCTTCGCCAGCCCTGGCGCAGCAGGAGGTTGGACAGATCGTGCCGGTGGACGGCGTCACGCCTGATGACATCCTGGACAACGCCACCGACGTGACCGGCATTGGCATGTTCTTCCGCAATGACGGCTTTGTCTGCTCGGGGACGCTCATCAATCCGCGCACCGTCCTCTTCGCCGCCCATTGCGTGAATGATCGGGATGCCAGCGATTTCGGGGACACGATCGGCGCGGCCTGGTCGTTCGGCGCCGATTCCCTGCCGGGCTTCATCGACTGGGTGAATAACGGTCTCAGCAGCAATCCGGACCTTGCCGTCTTCAACGTCGCGCAGGTCCTGTACAATCTGGAATCGCGCGCGCGCCCCGAGGGGTTTGGCTTCCTTGAAGGCGACGTCGCCCTTTCGGTTCTCGATACACCTGCCGGCAATGTCCCGACCTGGGCCCTGCTCTTCTCCGCACTTCCGGCGCCAACCGCCTACACGCAGGCCACCGGCTCCGGATACCATGTCGATCTCATCGGCTACGGGCGAAGCGGGGACGGCACGACGGGCGCCTCGATCGGGATCAACTGGCGCCGGCATGCAGCAGAGAATTTCATTGGCGCCCTCGCCTCTATCGATGATCGCAATATTGTCCTGTTTGGCGCAGCCTTCGGCGATCTGCCGCAGAATCTCTACCAGCTCGATTTCGATGACCCGACGCGGACCAACCCGTATGATTTCGATCTGTTCCGGGGCGACGCGGCGCCGAATGAAGGCACAACAGCGGGCGGTGATTCCGGCGGCCCGCTCATTCTTGATGCGGCTGGCAATGCCGGCGTCGAAGAAGACCTGGTCATCGGCGTCCTGTCGGGCGGCTCGCGCTTTTTCGGACCGCAAGTCTTCTCCTCCTACGGCACATCCAGCTTCTACCAGCCGCTCTATCTGTTCTGGGACTGGATCGTGGAGAACAGCCCCTATCGTTACGTCTCGACGACCGGCGGTGACGGCAATTGGGAAAACCCGAACCATTGGGTGACGATGCTTGATCCGGCCTTCCGGGTCATTGATGCGCAAGGCAATATCGTCAATGGCCTCCCCACCTCGCCGGGTGAAGGGATCAACGATACATCCGACCCCTGGGGTGAAATCTGCTTTGCTCCGGTCGAGTGCCAGACGCTGGAGACCGGGGTCACAACGCCCTATGCGGGCGGCAGTTCCGAAGTCAGCGGTCTCGGCTCGCTTTCCCTTGAGACCGGCGACCAACCGATCCGCTTGCCGGTATCGGAACAGAATCCGGCCTACGCCGTGTCCGAGGTCGCATCGACCGGACCAGGCACCCTGTCGGCCCTGCCGGCCGCCACGCTCGACAATGGCTTGCCCGGGGCGTCCGGCTTCGTGGCTGACAATATCAACGCCACATCAAGCTCGATCGGTCGTTATTTCGATGTGACCCTGAGCAGCGGCACGACCCGCCTGTCCAGTGCCGTCGAGATTGACCGGCTCACGCTCGCGGGCGCCGAGGCCGGCCTCAACATCGCCGCCGGTGGCGATCTGACCAGCCTGATCGAGATCATGCACCAGTCCGGCACGATGAATGTCGACGGAAGACTGACGAGCTATGGCGATTACCTCCTGATGTCCGGCCTTCTGACCGGCACGGGCACGATCAACACGCCCTACCTTACCAATATCATGGGGTTGATCGGACCCGGCGGGCTTGGACAGGTCGGCAATCTCACAGTGAATGGCAATGTCGTCCTGGCATCGGCCAGCGGTCTCGCAATCGATGTCGCCCCCGGCGGCTCGGACCGCCTGACGGTCAATGGCACGATCTCGCTCGGCGGAACGCTTTTGCTCAATCCGGTGAATGGCTACCTGCCGCGCTATGGCGACAGCAACAGCTTCATCCTCGCGACGGCCATTACCGATGGCTTCACCGACATCATGGATCTGCCCGGCGCGCTGCGACCGACGATCAGCTTCGCCAATGGCATCGCCTCCTATCGCATTGAAGCCGACGACCTGACCAGCCAGGCCAGCTTCAACAATTTCTTCCAGTACAATCTCGCCAGCGCACTCGATGGCGGTCGTGCTGGCAGCTATGACGATCTGGCTACGATTTACGGTCTGGTCGACTTGCTGGAGGGCGGAAACCTGACCGCCGCGCTCGACAGTTTTGCGCCTTATGAGAGCGTGATGTTCGATCGCTCTGCCCGCGCCCAGACCAATGCCCTGAACGCGGCACTGCGCCGCCAGATCGGCAATCGGGGCAGCGAGGCCGAAGCCATGGCAGAAGTCCTGGCCAGCGCAGAACTGCACGCCAATGGCATGGGCCATGCGGTTCAGTCGAGCGGCGCGAAATCACTCTTCCGCCGCTCAACACCATCCGATTCTGCCCATGGCGAGACCGGGTGGCGCGCGTTCGGGCAGCTCGGCTTTGTTGAGGGTGATGCGGCATTGATCGCGGGCGCCGGCCGGTTCGATTTCGATGGCGGATTTACGCTCCTCGGCATTGAGGGCCAGGGCGCCAATGGCTGGTCCGGTGGCGGAGCCATCGGCTTTGCGCAAACCGATGGCGATGCAATGAATTCGGTTGGCTATGTCACCTCGGAAGTCGCCACGACCCAGTTCAGCCTGTTCGCCGGCCATGCGTCGGAGCATTGGAACCTGACAGCTCACATCAATTATTCCGATTTCGAGAATGATGGCCTGCGCAGCCTGGCGACGGGCGGCATGTCACGCCTGCAACAGGACGGGTCGGCCTTTGGTGGCGGCGTCGAGCTCACGCTCGATTCCTGGTTTTCCGGTCCGGTCGCGATCTATCCGGTCGCCAGTGCCGAATACACCGAGTTCAGCTTCGACAGCGCAACAACAATCGCCGGACCCGCGAGTTTGGATATTGCCGGCAGATCGGCGACCAGCTTCCAGACCCGGGCCGGAACACTCATCGAGTGGGAGGCCTTCGGTATCGAGCCCAGCGTCTATCTCGGCGTGGTCCATGATTTCGGCGATGGCAGTGAAACCTACGCGGCGGCCTTCTCGAATGCCCCAAGCATCGCCTTCGCATCGGCCGGGGACCTGACCCTTGACGGCACGTGGTACGAGGTCGGGGTCGGGTTTGAAAAGACGCTGGAGAACGGTCTGGTCGCTTCGGTCAGCCATGAGCGCGAGATCAACCGTAATTATCTCGACCGCTCGGTCACCACACTGGCGATATCCTTGCCGTTCTGAGACTGATCACACCAAGGGCCGCTGCGACTGGCGCGACGGATTGTCCGGTTCAATACGTTGAACCGGACATGGCTAATCGGGAATTTGCTGATGTATCGCGCGACAACCGCCCTGGTGGCTCTCCTCTGTCTGACAGCCTGTGCCGGCGGCCGGAGCGGCCAGGACGAACGACCTCCGTCCGGTTTCGATGGCGCAGCCCGTCTGGTTGACCGGGGCCAGTACGCCGAGGCCCTGCCAATCCTGCGCTGCGTGGCGCGGCAGGGGGAAGGGTTCGAGATCGCCGAATACCTGGCCGGTCACAGCGCGCTGGCCCTGTCGCGGGAAGCCGAGACACCGGACCTGCTGCGCGATGACATGCGCGCGGAGGGCTTTGATCGCCTGATCAAGGCTGGCGAGGCGGGCTGGCCCGCGGCCCAGGCCGAACTGGCCGAGGCCTTCTCCACGCTTGAAACCGACACATCGCGCACGGACGCGGCCTATTGGGCGGAAGTCTATCGCGGCAACACCCGGGAACGCGCCTATGGGCTCGACCGTCTGGATGATGGCGTGGAGGCCCGGATTGACGCCGCCCTGTCTGCCGAGGAGCGCGCGTCAGCCTCGGCCCGGGCAGCCGCTTTCACCCGAACGCCGCTGGAACGCCTCCCCATGACACCGGATTGTGCGGCCCATGTCCGCTCGGGTCGCGGGCGCTCCGGCGCGGGCGAAGGCCGAGGTCGCCCCGGCGGCGGCAGTGGCGGTCGAGGCGGGCAAGGCCGGGGCCCTGGAGGCCGCGGCTAGTCGATCCGTTCAGGAGGCCTCGGCTAAGGCCTCACTGACCGTGCCGACAAGATCGGAGCGGTTGTGGCAACACTCATCGACGAGGAAGTTGACGAGATCCCGCGTCCCGGACGGATCCACCGAATAGAGCATGAAGCGCGAGCGGCGCTCCGCCTTGACCAGGCCGGCCCGCTCCAGCGCCTGCAAATGCCCCGTCATCGTGGAGGGTGGAGTTTCAAAGCCCTGGGCCAGCTCCCCGGCCGAGACACAATCGGGGGCCTGATCGCACAGACGGCGAAAAAGGGCGAGGCGCACGGGATGAGCCAAGGCTGCAAATCCGGCGAGAGCGTTGCGAGCATTCATGCCTTCCGGGTTACGGGTAAAGCATGACTACCAGATTGGGTTTTGGTGAAAGTTTTGCGACACGTGGCCTGTCCTGGCAGGGACGGGCAGCGCTCAGGCCGCGCTATGCCGCTTGGGAAAGACACGATCGATCAAGCGGCTGACCAGCCCGCATCGCACGCCGCGCGGGCGACGGGCCGGATCCGACACCCGGGCCAGGCCGGCCAGCGAGGTCGCTTCGCACACCTTGCCCGCTTTGCGGAAGATCGCCGCCTCGCCACCGATCCGGGCCTCCATCACCCAGGTCTGATCGCCTTCGAGGGCATCCGCGAGGCGGGCGCAGGCGCCGTGATCGGCACCCAGAAGCACCAGCACACCGCCATCACGCAGTCGGCTGGATACATGGCGCCAATTGGCAGCCATGGCCGGGAAGCCTGTTTCGGCGCCAAAGATGGCCAGGTCAAACGGAGCGGCGTTTACATCGGAACGCGCCGCCGGACCGCCGCTCAGCGCATCGGTCGGAATGGCGCGACTGTCACACGCGGCCTGCAAGGCCTCGATCGCGCCCATCGGCGCCACGATCTGGTGATGCGCGCCTCGCTTCAGACAGACGGCGCCCAGATCACCGGCACCGATCTGGATGGTGCGCTGGCCGGACTCGACAACGGTCGCAAGATAGTCCGCCACCATGTCATCCTGGATCCGCGCGCGCTTGGTCGGCAGGCGGCGGATTTCCCCGGCAGGCAGTGTCTGGGTCATCGTCATGGCGTGTTCCATTCGTGAACAAGGCGTTAACGTCTGACCGGGCCGTCGCAAGCTGCGGGCCAATTCGTCAATCTTCCGGTAACCCTGTTGCGTCGCAACGCGAAAACCCGTTGCTTCGGGAGCGCTGCGGGGGTTTCCTGCCAGCATGACCGAAGCCGATTCTTCGCCGCCCGCGGTGAAGCCGCATATTGTCGACGAGCTGATCGAGGACAGGGCGCCACGCCTGATCCACACACCGATCTGGCCGCTGATTCGCACAATCGGCTATCCCATGCTGGGATATCGACGCGCCGTCGCCATGGCCGATGCCATCGCCGACCTGTCCGGCACGGAATGCTTTGAATGGGCCTCCGACTATCTTCGACTGAACACCGCGTGTAGCGGCCTGGACAATGTCCCGGAGAGCGGACCCTGCGTGATTGTCGCCAATCATCCGGGCGGGATCGCAGACGGCATCGCCCTCTGGGACAGCCTGAAGGCCCGCCGCTCCGACCTTCTCTATTTCGCCAATCAAGATGCCTTGAAGGTCTGTCCCGGCCTGGAAGAGCGGATCATTCCGGTGGTTTGGCGCGATGAGCATCGCAATCGTAATCAGAGTCGGGAAGTCCTGCGGCGCGCGATCGAGGCCTTCAAGGACGGTCAGTGCATCGTCCTCTTTCCGTCCGGCCGCATGTCGGAATGGAGCTGGAAGCATTGGTGTCTGCGCGAAAAGCCCTGGCAACCGACCGCGATCAGCCTGGCCCGCAAATTCGGCGCCCCGGTCATCCCGCTGGCCGTGCGCCAGCGCATGCCCCTGCTCTACTACGTGCTCGCCCAGCTCAATGAAGAGCTCAAGGACATGACGATTTTCCACGGCCTGATGGGCAAGGCGGGCGCCAAATACAAACTCGCCTATGGTCGCCCCATGATCATCGGCAAGGATGATGGCTCAGACGCCCAGGTCACCGAGATGTTCCGCGGCATTTGCGAGCAACAGGCCTGGGGGCGTGGTGGCGCATGAGCCACGCCAATCGGGCGACCGCTAGTCCGGGTCAATCCGATTGATCAACGTATAGTTCGACCCTTCGGAGACGGCATAAACAATGTCGGGGCGACCGTCCGCGTTCAGATCGCCAACCGACAGATTATAGCTGTCAGATGCCTCATCCCCGACTTCCAGGGCAACGAAACCATCACCGTCGCGGAGGTAAACGCGGTTGCGGACACCCCCGTTTGCCACGGCAATATCTGTCATTCCGTCCTGATTGAAATCGGCGAGGGCAAGACCAAAGACGATGTCCGCTTCGGCACCGAAACGTTCAATCTGCGCGAAGCCGCCGTCACCATCATTCACGAAAATCAGGCTTTCGGCCCCCATGCCTCCGGCGATGATATCGGGATGATCATCGCCCGTGACATCGCCCAGCTCGATGGCGCGGATTTCCATGTCCAGCTCACCGCCCAGCAAGGTCGGTTCGGCAAAACCGCCTTCGGTCAGGCCGCGATAGAGCACGACACCCTCGCCGCCACGATTGGAGAAAATCAGGTCCGCCCGGTCATCGCCATCCACATCGCCGATCGCCACCTGGATGGTCTGCCAGGCGCCCGGCAACTCGATGTCCACACCGAATCGGCCGTGCCCGTCATTGAGGAAGTATCGGTTCGCCTCTCCACGCTGGACGAGAACAAGATCCAGATCCCCATCGCCGTCCAGATCGGCTGCGGCGATGCTGCGCGCCTGCGCAACGGGACCCAGCTCACGCGCCTCGGAGAAATGCCCCGCGCCGTCATTGAAGAGGAGAAGAACCGGCAGGAGATCGCGCGCGATCGCCGCATCAAGATCACCATCGCCATCCAGATCGGCCAGCGCCGCTTCATAACCGGTCGCCCGGTCGGGGCCGGCATTGCGGGCCGAACGGAAGAAACCCAGCCCGTTATTGAGGAAGACCTCATCCTGCTGGATCCAGTGCCGACCATTGACGGCAAATCCGTCCAGATCCCCATCGCCATCCAGGTCTCCCAGATTGACCGAGGCGGTCAGCGCGGTTTCCTCCCCGAAGAAATTATAGGGGTGGAGCCAGAAGGGGTCCTGGGCCGACGCCGAAGCGAGGGGCACGCTTAGCCCGAGGAAGATTCCGACGAATGCGCTTGAAACCGGTCTATCCATGCCATTCCCCTTTGTGACCGGACGCTAGCGATTGGCACGGAGGGGGGCTAGTTACGATTTGGTCGGAACATGCCTCGGCGCACAAAAAAGCCCCGCCGGACCGGGCGGGGCTTGATTGATCTTTCCGGCAGAGGCCAGGCCTAGCTTTCGCGTTCGACCATCATCTGCTTGATCTCGCCGATGGCCTCGGCCGGGTTCAGGCCCTTCGGGCAGACCTGGGCGCAATTCATGATGGTGTGGCAGCGATAGAGCTTGAACGGGTCATTGAGCTCGTCGAGGCGCTCGCCCGTGGCTTCGTCGCGGCTGTCAGCCAGCCAGCGATAGGC
>NZ_CAJQOO010000045.1 GCF_905480005.1 uncultured Maricaulis sp. | reverse complement strand
GAAGGGTGCCGGGAAGCTTCGCGACCCAGAATTCGATGATCGTTATGTCATTGGAATAATGGAGCGGGCGATGAGATTCGAACTCACGACATTCACCTTGGCAAGGTGACGCTCTACCCCTGAGCTACGCCCGCTCACGATTGGCAGGGCATGGCCCGGCCGGGGAGCGGGGTATATCGCGCAAAGCACCGAAGATTGCAAGCGTCTGTTTCCGTCCTCTTGCACATGGGCTGCAGCCGCGCTTCAACAAGGTCATGACAGCCAGCCACACAGACTTGTTTGCCCGTCTCGACGCATTGGGCATCGCCCACAACACCCATGAGCATCCGCCCATCTTCACCGTCGCTGAAGGGGCAGGGATGAAGGATGACATGCCCGGGGGGCACACGAAGAACTTGTTCCTGCGAGACAAGAAAGGCGTCCTCATTCTGGTCTCGGCCCTTGCCGAAACAAAAATCCGGATCAACAGGTTGCACACGGCCCTGGGCTGCGGTCGCCTGTCCTTTGCCAAGCCCGAACTCCTGCTCGAGGCCTTGGGGGTCACGCCGGGCTCGGTGACAGCCTTTGCGCTCATGAATGACCCGCATGCCCGGGTACGCTTTGTTCTGGATTCCGCACTGATGGCGCATGATATCGTCAATTTCCATCCGCTCTCGAATAACGCGACCACCGCAATTGCAGCGGACGACCTTGTCCGCTTTGTGCGCGATACAGGCCACGAACCGGAGGTTTTGGACTTCCACGCCCTCCCTGCGGCGGCCGATGCGGCGCAGTGACCGCTTGCATCCGCCTTCCCCAGAGGCCACTTAGGCAGTCAGTACAGACCTCGGCACAGATCCCGGCAATGACCCTGGCAATGACAAGGAAACCGGCATGACCCTTATCGGCGGCGACAACGGACAAGACACGGCCAATGACGACCTGGTGCGCGATTCCTCCGATCGCACCTTCATGCAGGATGTGGTTGAACCGTCCAAGGACGTGCCCGTCATTGTGGATTTCTGGGCCCCCTGGTGTGGCCCCTGTCGCCAATTGGGCCCGATGATCGAGAAATGCGTCCACGATGCCGGCGGTGCCGTCAAATTGGTCAAGATCAATATTGACGAGAATCCGGGCATCGCCCAGCAATTGCGGGTTCAATCCATCCCGGCCGTCTATGCGTTCAAGAATGGTCAGCCCGTCGACGGCTTTACCGGGGCGCTGCCGGAGAGCCAGATCAAGGACTTCATTGGTCGCATCTCCGGCAAGGGGCCCAGCGAAACCGAGATCCGCGCCATGGTCGAACGCGGCCTGGCGGCGATCGAGACCGGTGATTTGCAGGGGGCATCGCAGGACTTCGGCACTATTCTTCAATCAGATCCGGGGCATCCCGGCGCCATTGCCGGGCTTGTGCGTGTCTGGCTGAAGGCTGGCGATACCGACAAGGCCCGTCAGATCCTCGCTCAAATTCCCGAGGATCGCGCAGATGATCCCGCCATTGATGGCGCGCGCGCCGCGCTGGAGCTGGCAACAGGTGCCCCGGCAGACGATGCGGCAACGGCTGCCCTGCGTCAGGCCGTTGCGGCGGACTCAGGCAATTTCCAGGCGCGATACGAACTCGCCGAAGCACTCGTCGCGACCGGTGATCACAAGGGAGCGGTCGATCAGTTGATCGCCATTACAGCGCTTGATCGTGAATGGAATGAGCAGGCCGCACGGACCCTGCTCCTGAAAGTCTTTGATGCAGCCGGCCCGGCTTCCGAGGTGACCCGCGAGGGTCGTCGCCGCCTGTCCGCCATCCTGTTTTCCTGAGGAGAATGTCCATGAGCGACGCCGAAACCCGCGACATCGACCCGAAACTCCTGGAAATCCTGGTCTGCCCGGTGACCCGCGAGACGCTGCACTATGACCGTGACGCGCACGAGCTGATTTCCAGGGGCGCCGGACTTGCCTATCCGGTGCGTGACGGCATCCCGATCATGCTGCCCGACGAAGCCCGCCGGATCGAGGATTGAGCATGTCACGCCCCTGGCCCGAGAAACTGGATTTTTCAAGCGCCGACAAGGCCCTTCATGCCCGCTTTGACGACGGGGAGACATTCTCCATCCCGTTCGAGACCTTGCGCGTGGAAAGCCCGAGTGCGGAAGTCCAGGGCCATGGCGCCGGGCAAAAGAAGATCGTCACCGGTAAAGAGAATGTCGGTATCACCGCCGCCGAGCCGGTCGGGCGCTATGCCGTCCGCCTGACTTTCGACGATGGCCATGACAGCGGGATTTTCACCTGGGACTATCTTTACGCGCTCGGCGAAGCCGCACGCTGATTTCGCATCGGAGAGCGGCAGGACAAGTGACCCGGACCTCGCTAATCTGGCGCTGATCAATCCGGAGAGCTTCATGTTGCCTGCCAATTACCCGCGCCATGCGCGCCGCACCCTGCTTGCCGTCGCGAGCCTCGCACTCCCGCTCGCTGCCGCGCCGGCGCTCGCCGGACCGGAGGATTTCGGACCCGGCCCCCTGATCACCGAATACGGCCAGATTGCTGACATTGACCTGACGACCGCCTTGCCGGAAGGCGCGACCTTCAAGGTCGCCTTCGACACCGCGACCGGGTCGGAAGAGGGCAGTCTCAATCGAACCCTCACCAGCGCAGCCCGCTTCCTCAACATGCATGTCGCCAACGGGGTCGAAGCCGAAAACCTCCACCTCGCCATCGTCATTCACGGCGGCGCCGTCGATGACGTCGCAAGCGCAACCGCCGCCGGTAATGCCGATCTGGTCGCGACCCTGCTCGAGCACGGCGTTCGGGTGATCGTGTGCGGTCAGAGCGCAGCCTATTACGATGTCTCGCGCGAAGACCTTCTGCCGGGCGTTGAAATGGCGCTCTCGGCGATGACCGCTCATGCCCTGCTTCAGCAGGACGAGTACACGCTCAACCCGTTCTGATCGCGACGCGAACGGGAAACCGGTCCGTCAGGCCGCATCAAGGCGCTGCCCTTTGAGCAGGCGCGGCGGATCGCCCGTCTCACCGCCGGCCTGGCGCATGAAGAAACGTCGGGCCGGGCCGATCTTGTTGACCAGGGACAGGCCAAGGCCGCGCAATTGGCGGATCGGCTCGATATCATTCGAGAAGAGCCGGTTGAACACATCCGTTCCGGCAGCCAGCATCGCGCTGTCGAATTTACGCCACTCCTCATAACGTCGCAGCGTGATGAGGGCTCCGATATCAAGCCCGACACGACGGGCCTCACCGACCACTTCGGCCAGGGCCGCGGCATCGCGAATGCCCAGATTGAAGCCCTGTCCGGCAAGCGGGTGAATGCCGCGCGCCGCATCGCCGACGAAGGCGACGCGTTCTTCGCAGAAGCGCTCGGCATAGCGCAGCCCCAGCGGATAGGCGAAACGCGGTCCCTCCGGACGCACATCGCCGAGGAAATCGCCGAAACGGTTTTCCAGCTCCTCCTGAAAGACCGCCTCCGGGGCATCCTTCAGCGCGTCAGCGATCGCATTCGGTTCGGTCCAGACAAGCGAGGCACGATTGTCCGGAAGCGGCAGGATGGCAAAGGGACCTGATGGCAGGAAATACTCATAGGCCACACCCTTGTGCGGTTCGGCATGGCGCACCGTTGCGACCAGTCCTTTCTGGCCGTATTGCCAGCCGGCCGTCCGGATGCCTTCCTGCTGTCTACGGCGCGAGAACTTGCCGTCACACGCGACCAGGAGCTGACCGGACAGATAACGCCCGTCCTCAAGGAAGAGGTCGACCCCGTCACCGCGCTTCTCATGCCGTTCAGCGCGTGCCGGCGCGAACACCTTGATGCCCGGCCGGGCCTTGATGGCCTGGATCAGGGCGAAGCGGGAATGCCGGTTTTCCGCCATCCAGCCAAGCGGCTCGCCATCATCGCCCTCGGAAATTTCCCGACGGTCGAAATGCAGTGTATTCGGCCCGGGCCCGCCGGGCTTGTCACCGCCATAGGGGCGCCCGTCACACACCAGGATATGCTCGATCCGCTGGGTATGCGGCTTGAGGTATTCGGCCACGCCCAAAGCCTCGAACATGCGCCAGGACGTGTAGGCAAGAGCCGAGGCACGGCCATCAAAGCTCGGCGCCAGCTGGTCCTCGATCTCCAGGGCATCGACGAGCGCCACGCTCAGCCCGGCCTGGTCCATCGCCAGGGCCAGGGTCATACCGGCCAGGCCGCCACCGGCGATCACAACATCGCCATCAAATTCTGCTGACTTCATCATCGGTGCAGAATAGGCGCTTTGCTGACGGTGAAAAGCGGCCAGAGCGTCGCAGCGCTGTTAACCTCTGTTTACCGCCCGGGAAGACTTGCAGCGTTAGGACGATAGGATGAGCCGCAAACCCTCGACCCGCAAAGCCAAGAGCCCCAAGTCTGCCGCCAGGCCGACCCCGCGGTGGCGTCTGCGTCTGGCCGATATTGTTTTCGGCAGCCTGATGCTGGCTGCCGGTGTCTTTCTGATGGTCTCCCTGCTGACCCACAATGTGCTCGATCCGAGCTGGAATGTGGCGTCCGACGGCGAAATCGGAAACTGGATGGGACGACCGGGCGCAACCGCCAGCGACGCTTTTCTGCAGGCGCTTGGCTGGGCGGCTAGCGGACCCGCCATCGCCCTGGTCATCTGGGGCGGCATCCTGATCTGGCGGACACCGCAGCCGCGCAGCGGGTCGGTCGCGGTCTTCCGCTGGTTCTTCGCTGCGCTGGGCACGACCGGTTTCGCCGCAGCTGTTGCCGCACTGCCCGTGCCGCAAGCCTGGCCACTGGCGCCGGGCCTGGGTGGCGTGATCGGCGATGCGGCCCTGACATCCCTGGCCTCGCTGCCAGCCAGACTCGATCTGCCGGCCCCGGCTGTGCTGGCAGCCGGATTTGCACTCCTGCTGTCGATTGCCGGGATCTTTTTCACCTTCGGACTGCGTGCCCGGGATCTTACCCATGCCGTGGACGCCGGTGGCCTCGCCTGGGCGACCTTGCGGGTCTGGTTGGATCAGCTTCGCGGACGCCTTGGAAATTGGGGTCGTGATGACGCTGACAATGATGAAGAGGATGATCATCACATAGACCTGCGCGAAGAACCCGTACTGAAACGCGCCATGCGCGCGGCGGAAGCCGACCCGGTGCCGGCGGCGGCCCGTGCCAGTGAGCCCGACACCGCGCCGCTCAATCCGGCCGTCAAGGTCGCGCCATCGCGCAAGTCCAAGGCGTCAGGCCGCGATGTCCGCGAGGCCCAGGGGGCCTTGCCCTTTGCACGCAGTGAGGGCTTCAAGCTTCCACGCCTCGACCTGCTTGCAAAGCCGGGCGTCCGCAATGACGCCGTCGACGAGCTCGCCCTGCGCCAGAATGCGGAACTGCTTCAGGGCGTTCTGTCGGATTTCGGCGTGAAGGGCGAGATCGTCCAGGTCCGCCCGGGCCCGGTCGTCACCCTTTATGAATTCGAGCCTGCGCCGGGCGTGAAGTCGTCTCGCGTGATCAATCTGGCCGATGATATCGCCCGGTCCATGAGCACGATGGCGGCCCGTGTGGCCGTCGTGCCGGGTCGCAATGCGATCGGTATCGAACTGCCAAATCCCAAGCGTGAAACGGTTTTTCTCCGCGCCCTGTTCAATTCCAAGGCCTTTGAGGACGCCAAGGCGGAGCTCCCCTTCGCCCTCGGCGAGACGATTGGCGGTGAACCCTTTGTCGCCGACCTCGCCCGCATGCCGCACCTGCTGATCGCCGGGACAACCGGCTCGGGCAAATCGGTTGGCATCAATGCCATGATCCTGTCCCTGCTCTACCGCCTGCCGCCGGAAGACTGCCGGATGATCATGATCGATCCGAAGATGCTGGAGCTCTCCGTCTATGACGGCATTCCCCACCTTTTGAGCCCGGTGGTGACCGATCCGAAGAAAGCCGTGGTCGCACTGAAATGGGCCGTCCGGGAAATGGAGAGCCGCTATCTGCGCATGTCCAAGGTTGGCGTTCGCAATGTGGCCGGCTTCAATGAGCGCGTCGCCGAAGCTCTCGCCAATGGCGACGAGCTCTCGCGCACCGTCCAGACCGGTTATGACAAGGAAAGCGGCGAGCCGGTCTTTGAGACCGAGACCATTTCCACGGAGAAAATGCCCTATATCGTTGTCGTGATCGACGAGATGGCCGACCTGATGATGGTTGCCGGCAAGGAAATCGAGGGCGCCGTCCAGCGACTGGCCCAGATGGCCCGGGCGGCCGGCATTCACCTGGTCACGGCGACGCAACGCCCCTCGGTCGATGTCATTACCGGCACGATCAAGGCCAACTTCCCGACCCGGATTTCCTATTCCGTCACCTCGAAAATCGACAGCCGCACCATTATTGGCGAACAGGGCGCTGAACAGCTGCTGGGCATGGGGGACCTCCTCTACATGGCATCGGGCGGCCGTCTGCGCCGACTGCACGGCCCCTTCGTCTCGGACAAGGAGGTCGAGGATGTCGCGGCCTTCCTGAAAAAACAGGGCGCGCCGGAATATCTCGAAGCGGTCACCGCCAGCAGCGAGGATGATGAGGGCGGCCTGCCCGGCATGGATGACGGTGAGGGCAGTGGCGATGCCCTGTTCGACCAGGCCGTGGCCGTGGTGGCTCGCGATCGCAAGGCCTCGACCTCCTATATCCAGCGTCGGCTCCAGATCGGCTATAACCGCGCCGCGACATTGATCGAGCGGCTGGAGGAAGAAGGCATGATCGGCCCCGCCGACCATGCCGGCCGCCGCGAGATCTACCTGCCGGAGCATGGCGACGCCTGATACAGGCCTCACCGGTTCGTGACTGGCCGGGACCGCGTCCGTCTGCAAGCTTGCGGGTGCCGGGGGGCGGTGTTGAGGGACAATCATCTTGAAAAGAACTTTGTTGGCCGCTGGCATCGCGCTAGTTGGCGCGAGCGCCTACGCTCAGGACAGACCGACGGCGACAGAATTATGGCGCACGGACTCCGTCACCCGGCCGGAGGCCGTGCATGTGCCGGACGGCAGTGACTGGGCCTATATCGGCAATCAGGGGCCGGTTAGCGAAACCGATGAGGCTGAGGCTTCGGGTTATGTCTCTCGGCTGAACCTCGTGACCGGTGAATGGCAGGCGCGCTGGGTCGAGGGTTATGTGAGCCCGCTCGGCATTGTCTCTGCCAATGGCCGCCTCTTCATGATCGAAGCCGCCCGGACGCTCGTGGCGATGGATCTTGAAACCGGTGCCGAGCTCGATCGCTGGGATTTCGCCCATGATGATGTCGTGCTCAACGATATCGCCATCGACCCGAGCGGCCGGTTCTGGATCACGGACACGCGTGGCGGCGCGCTCTACACACTGACTGACGGACTGTGGGAGCAGGTTTTCAATGATGACCGCTTCACCGGGGCCAATGGCGTCGAATATGTCGATGGCGCGGTCTATGTCGTCAGCTCAAGTGGCGAAGGCCGCCTGATCCGGATCGATCCGTACACGCTGGAGCTGACCGTGCTCCTCGAGAATGAGGGTTCGCTGGATGGAGTCGTGACGGACGGCCGTGGCGGATTGGTGCTGAGCGATCTTCGTGGACGCCTCCTGCATTGGTCAGACGCTCTCGGCCTGACCGTGCTCGACGGGTATGAGGGTGAGGAGATCATGCTCAACTCGATCGGTGGAACTCCGGATGGTCGTTTCATTTTTGCCCCGCATTGGCGAAGTTCACAGCTCTCCGCCTATGAGATCCACTACCCTGACGCCAGTGGCGACTGAAACAGGGGCTGCGGCTGAGCGCGACATGAACATCGAGGTCTTGCTCACGCCGCAATCCCGGGCCAGCTTGGCGGAATGATCACACTGCTTGCTTCCCTGGCCCTTCTGCAGGCCACCGACCCGGTTCCGACCGATCCGCCATCTGAGCCGACGGAGGCGTCGAGCGAGGCGCCGCCGGAGACATCCGGACCGGTAACCGACCGGGATCAGGTCCTGGCCGGGATCAATACCTATCTGAATTCGGTAGACACGCTGCAATCGCGCTTCATCCAGATCGCGCCGGACGGGTCTTTTGCCGAGGGCGACCTGGCCCTGTCACGGCCTGGCCGACTGCGTCTGGACTATGATGAGCCCAACCCGCTACGCATCATAGCCGATGGCACGACGGTCGCGGTCGAGGACCAGGCCCTGGAAACCATCGATCGGATTCCTCTGCGCTCGACGCCGCTTTGGTGGCTTCTGAAGCCGGAAATCGACATTGAATCCGACGCGGCCATAGTCTCCATGGAGCGCGAGTTCGGTTTTTTGTATCTCACACTCCGCGACCCCTCGCAGGAAATGGAAGGCGAAATCATGTTCGTCTTTGCTGAACCCAGCTATGAGCTTCGGGAATGGTATGTCACTGATGCACTGGGGGAAATTACGCGAGTGAGCCTGACGGGCATGCAGTCTGGCATGCGTCTCAATCCACGTCTCTTCGTTATTCCGGAGCCGGAAGACCGGCGTAATTCCCGACGCGGCCGTTAACAGGCTGAGGCTTTTTCGACACACGCAATTCCTTTCTCATTTTTTATTTGTAAAAGTCTGAACGCTGTGGCGTTATTGTAACGCTGACTGAGAGGCAATGGATCGGCGTCGTCCCCCCGCTTGCGGATCCCGATCTCAGTCGCGCCGGATTGATCCCCTCCCGGCGCTGCGCTCGAACAGACAAGCGCATGGCTTTGCGCCCGGTCTCCTCCCCCTCGAGACCGGGCGCAATTCGTTTGAGGCCGGGTTCAACCTGATCACACGCACCTATGCCCCTGTTGCGCGGCGGGAATGAGGGTTAAATACGCCCCATGCAATTCCATGATGATCCCGATGACGCGGACATCCCGCGCCTGCTCGAAGAAATCCCGCTGCTCTACAAGGCGAAAGCCTTTGCCGAGAGCCTGAACTCGAATTCCTGGTTCGCCCGCCTCGGCGAGCCGCTGGATGAGCGCGAGCAATTCCTGGCCCGCGCCTATCTGGACGGGCTGGGATTCCCCGATGCCGAGGCCGCGGTCCTGTCCGATTGGGAAGAAGCCGCAGGCGCCGCAGAAACCCTCGATCGCGACCCGGTCAGCTGGGAAGCCGAGGAGATGCTGCGCACAGGCCTGGTCTCACGCGTGCTGGAACGCCTCGACGAGGAAGCGGTTGCGGCTGCGCTCTCCATGGTCGCCCAGAAAACAAGCGATAGCTCCCGGGACATCGTTGAGGACGCCGCCGCAATGGACGATGTGGAAGACATGGCGCTGGTCAACGCCGCCGCAGGCGCGCTTGCCCAGGCCGCCAATGGCGCCGCCCTCGTTATCCTGGCCGAGGCCGAGGATGACGAGCCGCCTCACCCCTTCCTTGCACGCTGGCGACTCTTCGCGCGTGGGCGCTGGCCGGTCGGCCTGGCCGGTGCCACCTATAATATCCTCTGATCAAAACCATCTGACGGAAAACCTGCCATGCCGCT
>NZ_CAJQOO010000044.1 GCF_905480005.1 uncultured Maricaulis sp. | reverse complement strand
AATCCGATCCTGATCCTGTTGATCATCAATTTGATCCTGCTGGTACTCGGTACCTTCATGGACATGTCGCCCCTGATCGTGATCACCACGCCGATCTTCCTGCCCATCGTGGTCGGACTGGGCATGGATCCGGTGCAATTCGGCGTGGTCATGATGCTCAATCTCGGCATCGGCCTGGTCACCCCACCGGTTGGCTCGGTCTTGTTCGTCGGTGCCGCCATCGGCAAGGTGAAGGTAGAGGAAACCGTCAAGACGATCTGGCCCTTTTATGGCGCCCTTTTCGTCGCCTTGATGGTGGTGACCTATGTGCCAGCCGTGACCATGGGGCTGGTCAACCTGATGCGCTAGGACAAGCGCCAGCATCTCCGCGCGCTTTCACGCCGAAGGGTGGGAGGGAACGGGATGTCGGCGGACACCGGGGTGTCCTGTTGGTGGTCTGCGGTGTCCGTGATGTCCTCGACATCCCGTTCGCGGAGTTTTCCCGGGCTGTCTCCACCCCGTTTCCAATGCGTCAGGTAGATGGGGTCGGTCGTTTAGTGCCCCGCGACCTGGTCGCACGCCCTGCCGGAGCTTCGGATTGTCACATCCGTCGCGCGGACAGGCTCCGCACGTTCCCGGGCACAAGTGACTGAGCTCGTGCCTCCCGTCCCGAAAACCAAAGCCATTATCGCTTGGCCGCAAGGGGCGGGGATAAGTTTTGTGATTTTTCCGGGTGCGCGGCGCGTTCCTCTCCTTTGGGAGAGGGTCGGGGTGAGGGGTAAATTTTCGTAATAACAGGCACTTCTGCCCTCGCCCGGCCTCCGGCCACGGTCTCCCCAGGGAGAAGGAAAGTGACGCGCGACGGGGATAAGATCGACACATTGGCGAGGTGAAACCTCGCGGTCACGCCATCTAGGACGATGACTCGATGGCAAAAAAAGACCGACCCCGAAGGGTCGGCCGGAGGGAAGGTTCTTTGTCTCCCTGGGGTCAGCGTGCGAGCCAGCCACCATCGACGGCCAGAACGGTGCCGTGGACATAGTCGGCAGCGGACGACGACAGAAACACTGCCGCCCCACCGATATCCGATGGGTCGCCCCAGCGCCCGGCCGGAATGCGGCCAAGTATCTGCTCATTTCGGTCAGGGTCAGCCTGAAGTGCCGCAGTATTGTTCGTGGCGAAATAGCCGGGCGCGATGGCATTCACATTGATGCCCTTGGCCGCCCACTCATTCGCGAGAAGCTTGGTCAGGCCGGCAATGGCACTCTTCGAGGATGTGTAGGACGCGACCCGTATGCCGCCCTGGAAGGACAGCATCGAGGCGATATTGATGATCTTGCCACTGCCCTGGGCGACCATGCGCTTCGCCGCCGCCTGGGACAGGAAGAATGCCGACTTGATATTGACGTCCATGACGCTGTCCCAGTCATCCTGGGTGAAGTCG
The DNA here is from genome assembly GCF_905480005.1 of uncultured Maricaulis sp. GTDB lineage: Bacteria > Pseudomonadota > Alphaproteobacteria > Caulobacterales > Maricaulaceae > Maricaulis. The sequence goes on along the minus strand of NZ_CAJQOO010000044.1, from coordinate 17,649 downwards.
AGCGCGTCATTGCGTTTGATGATGCCGGCATTGTTGACGAGGATGTCGATCCGGCCTGCCAGCTCGACCGTCGAGGCAATGACGCCTTCAACACAGGACGGGTCGGAGAAATCAGCTTTGATCTCATGGAATTTTCGGCCTGCGGACTCGACGGCCTCGCCCGTTTCCGCGGCACTGGATCGACCGGCGACGACAATGTCTGCCCCCGCCTGGGCCAAGGCGATGGCCATCGCCTGGCCGAGCCCGGTATTGCCACCGGTGACCAGCGCGACCTTGCCGTCGAGGTTGAATGAGTGGTGCATGGTTTTATCCGTTTCGAGCTCGATAACCGGGACGTCGCCTAGGATGCCAGCAGTTCGCGAATATAGGCGGCGATGGCGTCATCCTGGCAGTTCGCGAAGAAATATTCCTGGAAATGCTCGCCAGCGATGGCAGCCTTCAACAGATCCTGATCAACGGTCTTCAGCACGGTCAGCATGTCGTGGCAGGAGGCGGCTTTCAGCTCTGCCACGATACCGCGATTCTTGGCCATCACCGCTGCGCGCTCCTTGGGGTAGCCCGCACCGCGCTCATTCTCGAAAAGCTTGCGGAAACAGTCCTGCAGATTGAGCTCTGCGGCCCATCCAAAGCCCTTTGCATAAGGCATCGAGATGGCATTGCCGTCATTGATCTGACCGAAGAGGAAGGCATCGGTCGGGTCCACGACCAGGCCACAGAACACGCCAGGCATCGCGTTGCAGGCGAGGTTGGACCCCACGCCGGTTCCGCACCCGGTCACAACGAAATCAGCGGCCTTGGAGTTGATCAGAAGGCCCGCCAGCAGGCCATTCATCGGATAGGTGAGCGAGGCTTTGTCCTCGGGCGTATACATGCCGTAATGGTGCACCTGATGTCCGAGTGGCTCGGCTACCGAGGACAGGGCGTCATGGACGATACCGCTCTTCGCGGCCTGGCTGTTTTCGATGATGAGCGCGATCTTCATGGGGAATTCCTGTCTCAGCTGGAGGCTTCTAGTTTGTAGGCGCGTTTCGCCAGGTGGTAGGCGAGATCGCGAGCGGTCTCATGGGCCTCATCCAGGGCGAGCCGATGCTCGGCCACGAGGCGCGCCAGAAAGGCGCAATCCACCCGCCGGGCCACATCGTGCCGTGCCGGAATGGAGAGGAAGGCCCGGGTATCATCATTGAAACCGACCGTGTTGTAGAAGCCAGCGGTTTCGGTGGTCTGCTCGCGGAAGCGCATCATCCCTTCCGGGCTGTCATGGAACCACCAGGCCGGACCCAGTTTCATCGCGGGATAATGCCCCGCCAGCGGCGCCAGCTCGCGTGCATACGCCGTCTCGTCGAGCGTGAAAGCGATGAGCCCGAAATCCGGTTCATTGCCGAAACGGTTGAGCAAGGGGCGCAATGCCTCGACATATTCCGTACCGACCGGAATATCGGCCCCCTTGTCGCGGCCGTGCGAATTGAACAACGGGCCATTGTGATTGCGGAATGAGCCGGGATGCAGCTGCATGACCAGGCCGTCTTCCAGGCTCATGGCCGCCATCTCGGTCAACATCTGGGCCCGGAATAACTCGGCATCGCCCTCGCGGCCCTGACGGCTGACCAGGCGGTCGAACAAGGCCCTTGCCTCGCCCGGGTCGAGATCCGCGGTGCGAGCGGTCGGGTGACCGTGATCGGTCGAAGTCGCGCCCGCAGCCATGAAGTCCACGCGACGTTGGCGGTGGGCCGCCAAATACCCGTCCCAGCGAAACACGTCCTCACCGGTAACGTCACCGAATGCCTCGAGCGAGGCAAAGAAGTCCTCATGATCGGCATCGATCACGCAATCCGGGCGATAGGCGGTAACTACCTTGCCACCCCAGTTCGATCCCGCGATGGCGTGGTGATGTTCAAGTGTATCGACCGGCGATTCCGTCGTCGCGAGCACTTCGATATTGAAGCGATCGAACAAGGCGCGCGGACGGAAGTCCGGCGTCTTGAGTGCGGCATCGATAGCGTCGTAGACCGCGTCAGCCGTCGAAGCATCCAGGCGATCCTGGATACCAAAGACCTCGATCAGCACATGTCCCAACCAGAGTGAGGATGGCGTGCCGCGGAAAAGGTGAAAATTCTCCGCGAACAGGCGCCAGGCTGCGCGCGGGTCCGTGGCCGGGACGCCGTCGCGATCCGGTATCGCCAGATCCGCCAGCCGAATGCCCTGGCTGTAGAGCATGCGGAACACATAGTGGTCCGGCGCCAGCAGGAGCGCCGTCGGGCTCTCGAAGGCCTCATCGCCGGAGAACCATCGCGGATCGGTGTGACCGTGCGGCGAGATAATCGGCAGGTCACGCACAGATGCGTATAATTCGCGGGCAATACCACGCACGCCAGTGTCCGCAGGAAACAGACGATCCTCGTGAAAAAATGAAGGAGTAGACATTGTTGCAAGCAATCTGGTGCGCGATTTGAAAACCGAAGGTAACCGGTGTCATTGTGAACTGCAAGCTGTGTCTGAACGACTTGATCAGTCAATTCGGACAGGCTTGGTCGGGACTGGATTAGATCGGTGGCGACGTCGTATCGCGGATAACCAGACTGGGCAGAGCCCTCGGGTCATCGCGCTCGATTTCCACCGCGGACTGGGGATTGACCAGTTTGGTCGACGCCCGCCGCCCGATTTCCCGCGTCGGCGTATGGACCGTCGTCAGGCGCGGCCAGAGGCGTTCGGCGAGCTGGAAATTGTCGAACCCGACAACGGAGAGCGCATCGGGCACCCTGATATCCAGCGTCCGCGCCGCCTGCAGGACGCCGGCCGCCATCTCGTCATTTGCCGCAAAAATTGCCGTAGGGCGCTTCGGACGCTGCAGCAGGTCAATAGCGCATTCAAAGCCGGATTCGAACGTATAGGCGCCTGACGCGACCAGGTCCTCGTCAAGGGACAAGCCGGCCTGCGTCAGCGCTTCCTCCAGGCCACGCCGCCGCTCGTGGGAAGATCTGAAGCTCTCCCGGCCGGAGATGAACCCGATCCGCGTATGCCCGAGCTCTGCGAGGTGCCGGCCGGCTGCCGCGCCGCCAAGATGGTCATGGGACACGATCATGTGCTCGGGTTCGTCCAGTGAGACCGATGCGATCCGAATGAACTCACAACCAATCTGGCGGAGAATGGGTGGAACCCGCTCATCCTCGGACACTGACGGTGTCAGGATGACGCCATAGAGCTTTTGTCGCTCCACGAAATTGCGAACATCGACAAGGAAGGTTTCGCTGGCGCGGTCGCATGGGTGCACAACCAGCTCGAACCCGGTGCCGCGCATCCCGTCCAGCAGGCCTTGCTGCATATTGACGACATATTGAGGGTTGGGGTTGTCGTAGATCATGCCGATCAGGAAGGATCGCCGGAACGCCAGGCCACGCGCCTGCGGATCTGGCGCATACCCGATTTCATGCATCACCCGCAGGATGTCTTCGCGGGTGTTTTCCTTCACCGCCGGAGATTTGTTGATGACCCGCGAAACGGTCTTCTTGGAAACTCCGGTCAGGCGGGCGACATCATTGATTGTCGGGCGGCGGTCCTTGAACTCGTCGCGCAGGCTTTTGGCTGGCTCCGCGTCGTCAGGCGTCTGGCCATCATTCATCCGGAAAATCCCCCGCGGCGACATGCCACCGAAATGTCCACTACAGGACATCTCCTTGCTTGTCATGCGTTTCCAACGCGCAACGACCCGTGATGAAGTTTTCCCTTTCCGGACAAAATGACACCGGTTACCATCAAGGCAGGCAAGGGTGAGAGAGCACATGAGTGTCGCTGAAAAAACTGCCACCAAACAAGGGCTGGTCGTCCACCCTTCGGATACCGTCGGCGTCGCGACATCGATGCTGGGCAAAGGTGAGCGCCCGGCTGTCGGTCTACCCCGTCTCGTCGATTCCATACCGGCTGGACACAAATTTGCGCTGAGCGACATTTCGGCAGGTCAGCCCGTCATCAAATACGGCGCAGTTATCGGACGCGCCCGGTACGACATCCCTGCCGGTGCCCACGTCCACAGCCACAATCTGGAGACCATGCTCGGCGGCGAGCAGACCTATTCCTGGTCAGCACACCACCCGGATCAGACGGGCACGACAGCGTCGCCCTCCGACTCTTTCATGGGGTATCGCAGATTTGATGGCCGTGTCGGAATCCGCAATGAAATCTGGGTGATCGCGATGGTTGGTTGCGTCAATCGCACGGCCGAACGGATCGCGCGCATGGCGGCCAATCAGGTGCGCGGCCAGGTCGACGGTGTTCATGCCATCACCCATCCGTTCGGCTGCTCCCAACTGGGCGATGACCTGGACGCGACCCGCGCCATCCTGGCGGGCCTTGCCCAGAACCCGAATGCGGGCGGGGTGTTGCTGGTCGGGCTGGGTTGCGAATCGAACCAGTTCCGCGACTTGCTGGATTCAATGCCGGATGCAGACCCCTTGCGGGTCAGGGCCTTCGCCTGCCAGGACATCGAGGATGAACTGGATGCCGGGATATCCGCCGTCGTCGAGATCGCTCACCACATGGCCACAACGGACCAGCGCGAAGCCTGCCCGGTGTCGGACCTTGTCATCGGCCTGAAATGCGGTGGCTCGGATGCCTTCTCCGGCCTCACCGCCAATCCGGTTCTGGGCCGTGTCACCGACCGGCTGGACGGCGCTGGCGGCAGTACGATCCTGACTGAAGTGCCCGAAATGTTCGGCGCAGAGCACATCCTGATGGACCGCGCGGCCTCGCGGGAAGTGCACACCGAAATTGGCGCCATGATGAACCGTTTCAAACGGTATTTCATCGGGCATGGCGAGCCGGTTCATGCCAATCCGTCCCCCGGCAATATCGAGGGCGGCATCACCACGCTTGAGGAAAAGTCACTGGGCGGCGTTCAAAAAGCCGGGGGAGCGCCGGTCGTCGATGTCCTCGCCTATGGCGAAAGATTGCGCAGCACCGGGCTCAGCCTGCTGGAAGCGCCCGGCAATGACGCTGTTTCAACCACCGCCATGGCGGCGGCAGGTGCAACGATAATCCTGTTCACGACAGGTCGGGGAACGCCCCTGGGGACCATGGTGCCCACCGTGAAGCTTTCAACGCGGTCTGACCTCGCGGCCAACAAGCCAAACTGGATCGATTTTGACGCAGGCCCCGTCCTCGACGGCGAAGCTATCGATGATGCGGCGGACCGCCTGTGGCGGACCATTCTTGATGTCGCCGGCGGCAAGCGCGCCCGCAATGAGCTCTATGACGAGCGGCAGATCGCCCTGTGGAAGGGCGGCGTGACCCTCTGAGGCCAGGACATGACCTACCCTTTCCTCCCCATCAAGCCTGCCGGATCGGTCCGCTGGGATGTCGCCGCGCTTGGTGAAGTCATGCTGCGCTTCGACCCCGGGGAGGGTCGGATCCGCAATTCCCGCCAGTTTCAGGTCTGGGAGGGCGGCGGCGAATACAATCTGGCCCGCGCTGCCCGGAAATGTTTTGACCTGTCCTCCACGGTCATCACCGCCCTGCCGCGCAATGATATCGGCTGGCTTGTCGAAGACTGCATCAGCCAAGGCGGCGTCGACGGCTCGCATATCCTTTGGCGCGACTTCGACGGCATTGGCCAGGAAAACCGCGTCGGCCTCAATTTCGTCGAGCGAGGCTTCGGCCTTCGCCCCGCACTGGGTGTGTCTGACCGCGGCCACAGCGCCGCCTCGACGCTCAAGCCCGGGGACGTGGACTGGGACCGCCTGTTCGGCGAGGAAGGCGTGCGCTGGTTCCACACCGGCGGGATATTCGCCGCCTTGAGCGACAGCACGGCCGAGCTGACCGTGGAAGCCGTCACGGCGGCGCGCAAGCACGGCGCTGTCGTGTCCTACGACCTGAATTACCGAAGCTCACTGTGGGCATCGCGCGGAGGCTCGGACGCGGCGCGTGCGCTCAATCGGAAGATTGCGCCGTATGTGGATGTTCTTCTCGGCGCGGAAGGCCTTGGCGAGGCGCCCTCCGGGGGAAGCCCGCACGCCGCCATCGAGAGTGCCGTCTCCGACTTCCCCAATCTGCGCGTGGTCGCCACGACCAGCCGGACAGCCCATACAGCAAACACGAATGACTGGTCTGCCCTCATTCATGCTGATGGAAAATTCCACCTGTCGCGCCCCAGACCCGGGCTTGCGATATTCGATCGCGTGGGCGGCGGTGACGCCTTCGCGTCCGGGGTGTGCTGGGCCCTTTTGTCCGGCAAAGATCCGGCTGACGCGGTCGAGTATGGGGCGGCGCATGGCGCGCTCGCCATGACGACGCCTGGCGACGCCTCCATGGCGCGTCTGACCGAGATCGAACAAGCAATCCACAGCAGCAATGCCAGCGTGACACGATGACCCCTTCCCTTAGCCGACGTACGCTTCTTCTCGCCGCCGGCAGTGCCGGAGGCTTGGGCGCGACCGGAGCCGGATGCGCTCAGCGCGGCGACCCCGTTGTCACAACATCGAACGGACCGGTGCGCGGCACTGTCGAGGACAATATTCACCGCTTTCTCGGCGTCCGCTACGGCGCTGATACGGCGCCGAGGCGTTTCCGCCCGCCGGTTCGACCAGCGAGGTGGACCGAGACGCGCGACGCCATGGCATACGGCGCCGCCTCACCCCAACGCGGTACTGAAGAAAACCAGTCCGAAGACTGTCTCTTCCTCAATGTCTGGACTCCCGGACTAGAGAGTGACGCAGCGCGCCCGGTCATGGTCTATTTCCATGGCGGTGCCTATGCGGCCGGGTCCGGCTCCTCGCCGCTCTATGACGGTACGCGACTGTGCCAGCGCGGCGATGTCGTGGTTGTCACCGTCAATCATCGCCTCAACGCCTTTGGCTATCTCTACCTTCAGCGCGTGTTGGGGCCAGACTTCGCGGCGTCGGGCAATGCCGGTCAGCTTGATCTGGTGCTCGCGCTGGAGTGGGTGCGCGACAATGCAGCCCGGTTTGGCGGTGACCCGAGCCGCGTCATGGTGTTCGGACAATCCGGCGGCGGTGCCAAGATCGCCAGCCTGATGGCAACACCCGTCGCCGATGGTCTGTTCCACAGCGCCGCCACCATGAGCGGCCAGCAAGTGACCGCGTCCGGGCCGGGCAATGCAACGGCGCGCGCACGGGCCTATCTCGCCGCGCTCGGACTGGATGATTCAAGTGCGTCGCGGGTGCTCGACATGCCGATGCAGCAACTGGTCGACGCGCTCGGCACCGACGATCCTGTCCTGCCCTATGGCCGGGTCTATTTCGGGCCGGTGAAGGATGATGTCGTCCTGCCGCGCCACCCTTTCTATCCCGATGTCGCACCGCAATCGCGCCACATCCCGATGATCATCGGCAATACCCATGACGAGACCCGCGCCTTCTTGCGTGGTCCCCAGTACGAAAATCTCGACTGGGACGATCTGCCGGAGCTCCTGATCCCGAACATGCGGGTCGATATCCGGCCGGAAACAGTGATTGCCCGCTATCGAGCGCTCTATCCGGAACGCTCGGCAGAAGACGTCTTCTATGCCGCGACGACCGCTGCGAGATCCTGGCGCGGCGCCATCATCGAGGCCGAGGAACGCGCCAAGGCCGACACTCCGACCTGGGTATACCAGCTCGATTTCGGCAACCCGTATGCGCCGCACACCTTTGATATTCCACTTGTCTTCGACAACACGGCCGTCGAGGGCGCCCTGCCCGGCAATGGCGAAACCGCCCGCAACATGGCGGCATTGATGAGTGAGGCCCTGATCGCCCTCGCGCGCAATGGAACGCCGAACCATACCGCACTGCCCGACTGGCAGCGCTATGCATTGCCCGGCCGCGAAACAATGATTTTCGACTGGCCGCCGCGGATGGAAAACGACCCACGGGGTGCCGAAAGAGAGCTCTTCGCCAGTGTGCCCTACGTCCAGCCTGGCACCTGACGTCACTCGCCCAGAAAGCCACCGCGGTTCATCCAGGCCAAAACCAGATCCGGCCAAGCCTCAACCGGCAGGCCCTCGGCGAAACGAATGCCGAAACCATGTCCGCCCTCGGCGAAAACATGCATCTCCGCCGCGACCCCGACCGCTTGGAACGCGCTGAAAACGTCCAGCGAATTGGCGACCGGCACAGAGGCATCATCCGCTGCGTGAAAGAGAAAGAGTGGCGGGGCATCGCCGCGGGCAGCCAGCGCAATATCGTGAATGGCCCGAACGTCCGGATCCGGATCCGGACCGATCAACCGATCGCGGGAGCCTTCGTGAACAGCGGGGCCTGACATTCGTGATACCGGATAGGCCAGGACGGAGAAGTCAGGGCGGGCGCTGAGGCCGTCGATCGGGTCAGCCCCCTCATGGGTCTCAACATCGAAACGCGTTGTCAGCGACCCGGCCAGATGCCCCCCGGCCGAAAAGCCGATCACGCCGACACGCTGCGGGTCGATCTCATGATCGAGCGCATCGCTGCGGATCAAGCGCATCGCCCGCTGGGCATCCTGCAGTGGCACATCGGTGCCCCCGTCATGACCTTCGTCGGGCAGACGATAGAGCAGGACATAGACGGTCACACCGGCCGCAGTGAAACGCTCGGCGCTCTCTATCCCCTCCTTGTCGATCACGACCCGCTGATAGCCACCGCCGGGGAGCAGCAAGAGTGCTGTGCCATTGGGTTGTTGTGGTCGGAAGACAAGCAGGCGCGGACGCGTGATACCAACCACCATCCGGTCCCGGATCAATTCTGGCGTCGCGCTGCGCTCGGTGATCACTTCGTCAAGCGTGTCGGCAACAGGCCCGGTACCGGGCGGGACCGCCTCCCCCCAAATCGGGATCACCTGATCCGGCTCGCGATGCTGGGCCAGGGACGGGCCAGACAGGCACATCATCAGGCCCATGACCACGATCAGCCCCCGCACCGCGTCAGCCCCCGAGATCGCACATGCCGGTATAGGCCAGATTTCGGAAACGGGCCTCACCGGATCGCGACGCGTAGATCGCCGGTCGCAGGCTGAGAAAATCATACGCGGTATTGTGATGATAGCCGGAGACTTCCATCTGGACGTCGAACTTCTGCCAGCGCTGAGCGTCGAGGCTGAAATGTCCGGTCACGAGGTGACGATTGTTTTCCAAGCGCATCCACAGCCGGTTCGTGCCGGCCGGGATGTCGCCGCTGCGACTGCGCTCCTCGCCGTAGCGGTGCAGGATCATGCCACGCGAATCGAACCCCATGCCGGCATAGAGCCGGTCATTGTAGAAAAAGATCAGGCCGGCCTGCGTGCCGGGATCGCGCTCGATCTCGATTTCGACCTGGTAGCGCAAGTCACCGGTGACAAAGCACAACGGGCTGCAATCGGCCGGCTGCTCGCCCCGTGCGGCCAGGTGGAGCGTGTTCCGGGAGATGCGGACGCGGTCATACTCGCCGTCCTGCGGTCGGAAGAAGCCCCAATGCGGGCGCAACCGGTCACCCTCGAACCGGTCTGAAAAAGTCAGACCATGGGTCACGGGTCGGCCACCACTCGGAATCGGGAAGGGCTGGGAAAGATCGCCGCCGAGCGCCTCAAACCAGCCCGTCTCGGTCCAGCGCACGGGTTCCAGCAGGCATTGCCGGCCCAGGGTCCAGAAACCGTTCTCATAGCCATGATAGATCAGATACCAATCATCCGGCGTCGGCCCTTCGATAAGCGTCGCATGGCCGCGCGACCACCAGACCTCTTCCCGGCTCTCCGTCCTGACTTGCGGGTTGTTAGGGGCATGGTCCCACGGCCCATGTATCGAGCGCGAACGCGCCGCAATGACCATATGGCCGGTTGGCGGACCGGCCGTACCGCCCACCGCTGTGAGCATGTAGAACCAGTCTCCACGCCGAAGCATTTTCGGCCCTTCAGGGCAGAAGCACTCGACGTCCCAGTCATCGGGATACATCCAGGGGTCATAGACGTGGGTCACCTCGCCATCGGTGGCGAGCCCGTCGTCGGTCAGGCGGACCCGGTCGCCATTCGACAGGAAAAGATATCGCTTTCCATCCTCCCCGACGATGTGGCCGGGGTCGATATGATCGGGCAGCCCAAGGTCGACAGGCTCGCTCCAAGGCCCCTCGGGGCTGTCAGCGTGGATGACATAGATCGACCTGTAATCCGGTTGCCGGGCGGGGATGTAGATGTAGTAACGGCCATCATGCTTGATGAGGTCCGGCGCCCAGACCGATCCGATCGGCGTCGTCAGGGCGGGCTGGAGCGGCCGCCAGTTTACCAGGTCGTGCGACATCCAGATCAGCAGCCCCGGATAGGCGTCGAAGCTGGAACAGGTGAGGTAATAGGTATCGCCATCCTTGATGATGGACAGGTCTGGCCGGTCGCCGCTGAGGATCGGGTTCATGAATTGCCCGTCGCCGCGATCGGCAATGCGTTGCCCGTCAAAACCGCGCCCCCACGGACCGCAAGCCTGTGCAGATGCCGGCTCGAGATCATCGCCGCGGCCTTCGCACCCGGTCAGCGCGATACCCGCCGCAGCCAGGCCGAAGCCCAGCCCCTCACGTCGCGATAGTTTCATTCCCGCTCTCCCCTGGCAGACCCCCACAGACCCTGGTTGGTGGCGAGCAAAGGCCCGGCGCGGATACCCCGCGCCGGGCCTCGTGCAATCCGTCGATCAGATCGATCAGAAGGTGGCGCGAATTCCGAACAGGAATTCGGTACCCGTGTGGTGATAGACGTTCGGCAGATTGCCGGCGTCGAAGATCTGTTGCTCGAACTCATCGGTCAGATTGATCGCCTCGAAGGTCAGATCGATCATGTCATTGACCATGTAGGACGACGCGAAATCGAGGTTGAAGCTGGAGTCGACACCGCGTTCGTCACGGCCCGTGCTCGAGCTTGCCCGACGCGTGACATAGGCGTCACGATAGGCTGAAGAGATCCGAGCCGAGAGCCGCTCATTCTCGTAGTAGAGCGTCGCGTTATAGGCATTCGGCGAGAAGCCGATGATCTCGTCACTGTCGACATAGGTGTAGTTGCCCTGGAAGCCGAAATTGTGGAACGGCTCTGGCAGGAAGGTGAAGGGCTGCTGGTAAGCCACTTCGAAGCCCTGCACGGAAGCGCTTCCACCGTTCGAGACCTGGCTGATCTCGACCAGCGGGTCACCGCCAGCCTGGATCAGATTGAACAGCGGGCTCGATGCCGGCGGAAGGTTGGCCGGCAGACCGGACTGGCTGAACGCAACCTCAACCGACTGGGAGGAAGTGAAGAAGCTGGACACATCCTTGTAGAAGAGGCTGACAGCGAAGAGGGCTTCATTGTCGAAATACCATTCGAACGACGCGTCATAGGTGGTCGCCCGATAGGGATCGAGGCCCGGGTTTCCGGCATTGTAGCGGAATGGAGGTCCGTTGAAGCTGTCCAGCGAGCCACCTGGCGTAAGATTGCCCAGTGAGGGACGCGCCATCACCTTGGCAACACCAAAGCGGATCAGGAAGTCCTCGGACATCTCGAACGTCAGGTTGAGAGACGGCAGTGTGTCTTCATAGCTGCGCTCGACCGTGACTTCCGTCCCACTGACCAGGCCCGTCGCAGTCGTTGTCGTTTCGACATAGCGGACACCGACATCACCACGAACCGGGATATCGCCCAGTTGCGTATTGAAGTCAGCCTGGAAGAACGCCCCGAGATCTTCTTCGCTCACGGCCCGCTGATTGCCGGACCGAACTGTTCCGGGAATGTTGTAGATGCCGGCAGCCGCTGCAGCGGCCTGGATATTTGGTACAATCCAGGCGGTGTCGTTGCCGGTAGGCATGCCGAGATCATTGCCGAAGCCGGTCAGCGTCGTGAACAGGCCGGCCGTAATGGGCAGACCGGTTGCACCGGCCGGGCAGGAAACACCCGGGAGAGCACAGACGATTGAACCATTGGTGCTTTCGCGGCGCGCTTCACGACTTTCAAAGTCATACTGTTTGAAATTCAGCCCACCGGACAATGTCCAGGTTTCATTCGCATCAAACTCGAGGCTGGCCGCGAAGGTGTCGAAGCTATTGCTTACCGACTGCGGGCGATCCCTGATTTCGGTGAAGGCAAACTGGCTCGGATCGGTCACGTCGAGCGACCCGAAATCAATGGCAGGTGTATTGATGTTGTTGCGGAAATCGTAGGAATAGCCCGTCACATCGCCGACAGCATCAAACAGGATGGTGGTCTGGATTGGATTGTCGAAATCAGAGGTCACCGTGCCGGCAAGGAAGTTGCCGCGCAGGCGATCAGAGAAATCATGATCCACATTCAGGGTGAACTGCGTGAATTCCGTCGACAATTCGTCATAGCGGCCTTCCGAGCGGATCGGATGGGTGCCATTTGCGTTGGCGCTGATGTCAAACGTACCCGAGTCCATGATGTTCAGGCCGCTGTTGAGGGTCACGGAATTGACATCGATCTGACCCTCCTGGCTGCGGAAGAACACTTCCAGGAAGTTTTCCGTCCGGGTGGCATCGAAGCTGGAATACAATGCATCCAGCGAAACGGTCGTGCGTTCGCTCGGACGGAATTGCAGACCACCCGTGATCCCCAGGCGCTCCTGCTCATTGGTCAGGCGACCATAGCGCGGGATACGGGGGTGATAGACCCGGGAGTTGGTGTCGATACTGGCACAATCCGGACCGGCCGGGCAGGCGACGCCGTTCACGGACCGGAAATTCCCATCCTGCCAGCGGACGGTCGAGAAACCTTCCTCGATAATCGTGCGGTCCGAGAAGGCGACTGACAGGTTTGCGCCAAACGTCTCGTCCGGATTGACCCAGGACATAAGGCCAGCCAGACGGGGGCTGGCTTCCTCGGACAGGCTATTATAGCCAATCTGGCCGGAGAAGGCCGCGGTCAGACCCTCGCCATAATCGAACGGCCGGGCGGTGCGCAGATCAACAGTTGCACCCAGCGAGCCCTCATCCATGGACGCAGACGTCGTCTTGGTGACGCGGATCTGGTTGAAGAGGTCCGACGCGAATGTATTGAAGTCGAAACCACGACCACGGTTTGACCCGCCCGAGGCATCAGAACCACCAGTCGTGGACAGCGCTTCCATGCCGTTGATGCGGACACGGGTAAAATCGGCACCAAGACCACGAACCGTGATCTGGCGCCCCTCACCCGCCACACGATTGATCGAGATGCCCGGGATGCGCTGAATCGACTCGGCGAGGTTCAGGTCGGGGAATGCGGCGATATCCTCAGCCACAATCGCATCGACAACCCCGTTTGAATCGCGCTTCACATCGAGCGCCTGCGCCAAACTGCTCCGGAAGCCCTGCACGACAATCACGTCGCTCTCTTGGGCCTGAGCGGCCGAGCCCAGCGTGGCTCCCAGCACGAGGCTGGCAGTGGCGCAGCCGGCCAGAAGGCGCAGCTTGCCTGTTGGCATATTTGAACGTCTCATCATTTCCTCCCCGCAGCGGCCGGTTTCCGGTCCGCGTGTGATATCTCGACCCCGAAGCAGTGCCAGGCGACTCGCTATGACACCGGTAGCATTTTTGTCTCGACCAATCCAGTTTCAAACGACGCTGAAACTGAACGCGGCCGGACCAGTTTGGATCGAGGCCATGCTGCACAACAATGACACCGGTGGCAATTTGTTTTTCAAACTTTCCTTGCTGCGCCGCAACAATGCATATCGCCTGCAAGTTCACATCTGCTGACATGCAAGCTGCCACGCCGGGTCCGGACCCATTGCGAGGCGGGGGATATCGGCTATTCTAAACTTAGGTAACCGGTGTCATAAATCGATGAAACTCAACCATTCCACACTCGACCGCCTACCGGCTGATGCGCGTCGCCCCGACTATATTCCGTCGCAACAGGCTTGCGGCATCGTTCATCTGGGAGTTGGCGCCTTCCATCGTGCCCATCAGGCAGTTTACACCGATGCGGCGATGAATGCGGGAGAGCGCAACTGGCGCATTATGGGCGTTTCCCTGCGCAGCCGCTCTGTCCGCGATCAGCTCAGTCCCCAGGACGGGCTGTACACGGTCAGTACGAAAAGTGAGGCACCCCCGGAAATCCGCGTGATTGGCGCTATCGCCGACGTCCTGGTCGCGCCGGAAAACCCCGCGGCCGTCATCGAGGCCCTCGCCTCAACCGCAACGCGGATTGTCACGCTGACAGTGACCGAGAAAGGATACCACCAATCCGCTGGCGGAGGGCTCGACATGAGCGCTCCGGCTATCGCGGCCGACCTCGCCCGATCGGGGCCCACCACGATTTTTGGCTTTCTTGCCGCCGGTCTGCACAGGCGACGGCAAGGATCCGCTGGCGGCCTCACCCTGCTGAGCTGCGACAACATGGCGGACAATGGCAAGAGCCTCGCCCGGTCGCTCGACGACTTTCTGGAACAGTATGACCCGACACTCGCAGACTGGACGCGGCACAATTGCAGCTTCCCATCATCCATGGTCGACAGGATCGTGCCGGCCACCACGGATGCCGACCGCAGGACACTCAGCGAGACTTTCGGCCTGGAGGATGCAGGTGCCGTCTTCACCGAACCCTTCAGCCAATGGGTTATCGAGGACGATTTCGTCGGGCCCCGGCCAGGATGGGAGCAGCATGGCGCCGAGCTGGTCAGCGATGTCGCGCCCTATGAGACCGCCAAATTGCGAATGCTCAATGGCACCCATTCCGCGCTCGCCTATCTCGGCCTGGCGAAAGGCCTGAACCTCGTTTCCGAGGCGATTGCGGACCCCCAACTGGGCCCTCTGGCCCAACGTCTGATGCGCGAAGAGGCGGCATCCAGCTTCAGCCCGGCGCCCGGCCAGAACCTGTCGCACTATGCGGACGAGCTGGCGGCACGTTTCTCAAATCCGGCCCTTCCCCATCGCCTGGCCCAGATCGCGATGGACGGATCCCAGAAGATTCCGCAACGCTGGCTCAGCACCTTGTCAGTCCACCAGGAAGCCGGGCGTGAAACGCCCGCTATCCTGCAGGCACTGGCCAGCTGGGTCCTGTATGTGCGCGGCAGGTCAGGTGCTGTGGATGACCCGATGCGGGATCAGCTGGCTCGCGCCTGGCAAAGCGCCGGTCACGCGGGCATCGCAGGCGCCCTGTTCGGCGCAAACGGACTCTTCCGCGAACACTGGATCGCCAGCGAGGCAATGCTGGAACAGCTGGACAAGCATATCCGCACGCAACTGACCTGACCCGGAACCGATACCCACGCCGGCGGACTTCAGGCCGATTGGCCAAAGCGCCCCACCTCCCAAGCTCAACAGCCCCACTCCGCGAAGACGGACCGCACCAGATCAACCCCGCGAGATTTGGGTGGCACAAATGTGTCCAATGATTTCAGGAAAGTATGTGGCGATGGGCGGAGTTTGGTGGGAGCCGGTCTCGAAGAGCCAGTGCTCGCGCTACCCGTCTTGAGGGTCCGCTCTAGTCTCGAAGGGGTGGTGTCAGACAAAACCTGACTGGTCTCGAAGGACGCCCTTAGACCGTAACTCAGGGCGCGAGTTGGCGCCATTCGGCTAGGGCCTGGTTGGCCCATCCGGAACCGGCAACGGCTCGCGCGTGCCCGTGGCCCGCTTGCGGCCGCGTCTACGCTTCACCGCCAAGCCTTCTTCCTTGTAAAGCCGTCGCAGCTTCTTCTGGTTCATCGTGATACCCTCCCGCGCCAGCATCAGACCGATCCGCCGGTAGCCGAAGCGGCGGCGCACCGCCGCGATCTCACGCATACGAGCCCGGATATGCGGATTGTCAGGCACGGCTTCACGCCGCACTGTCTTCGGGTCGACGCTGACCAGACAGCAGGCTCGGCGCTGGGAGATCTCGTAGGTCTCGATCACTTGTCGCGCCGCGTCCCGCTTCATCCGGGGCGTCGTCAGGGCTTTCCCAAAAGGTCTTTCAGGATCGAGTTGTCCAGCAGGCTGTCGGCCGACAGCTTCTTGAGCCGCGTGTTCTCGGTCTCGAGCACCTTCAGCCGCCGGGCATCCGACACATCCATCCCGCCGAACTTGGCCTTCCACCTGTAAAACGTCGCCGAGCTGACACCGTGACGCCGGCACACCTCCGCCGTCGCCATGCCGCGCTCCTGTTCCGCCAGGATAGCAATGATCTGTTCCTCGGAAAATTTGCTATTGCGCATCGTCTGTCTCCCATACGACAGACTCTCAATTCAAATGCGGGACCAAATGGGGCTCAGGTCAGTGCCTATTGGCTGGATTTGGACGGATTGCATCGATCTGAACATAATGCTTCTCTCAGATCTCAATCAGACACCGCAAGAGCTGCTTCATGCAACGTTCTGTCGCCTATAGTTCGGTTCCAAAAACAACAATTGCGCTTTCAGCAGCGATTATTGTTGCCGGCTGCATCCCACCTTCATTCTACGTGCAGGCATCCAATGACCCCAGCGGATGCGAGCTCGAATTCGGGACCGGGCAACTTTCCGATCTCGCGATATGCCTGAATGAGAGAGTGGTGGAACCCGGCAACCGAACCATAGTCGAGCAAGCCCGTGAATTGCGGAACCAGGCGCGAGAGGTGTCGCCGATTGGTAGGCGCATACCTGAACGAGCCGCACAGTTTGCTATCGGCGGCTGCGAAACGCCTCTGTGGGCTCGTCTAACTATAACTCTGCAACAGCTCTATTCGGTGCACGACGCATCCAACGCACCTCGGATTGAGCACAATTCTCTCTTGCTCGATTTACTTGATGGCCATGCGGACAAATTGGAGCTTCTCAGACGACACATTGAGTTTCTGGACGAAGCGGACGCAAGCGGCCCCAGGACTTGGCAAAGATTGGTTGAAGTGGACGTTGCGATGAATGCCACGCTGCCTCACGCAGACAATTTCAGAACAACACACGACCGAATTAGTTCAATTTTGTGGTGTGAAACCGTCAAGGCTAACGCTGAGTACGTTCGTAGCAGTGACTTCCTATCGAATCTGCCAGATGACCCAACCAGGTTGTATGGGATATGGTACACGTCGCAACACGCGGACCACGACCTCGATCTCCAACGTTTAGCGCTAGAAGCACTCCAGCCATTCGCCGAATCCGGCGATCGTCCGAGCATGTACTTTGCATACCTTTACGATCGCGTCGCTATAGGGGAAGGCCGCAGCCAACGATACGGCACCCAATCGTGCTTTCAGGCGGACGGAAGCTTCGACTTATGTCCCCTCGAGGACGGCTTGGAACTGGCCGAACGGAGGATACGGTCCGGCCTAAGCCCAACACCTAGACGGAGGTAAAACACGTCAAGACCGACCGTCGGCTGGAAGGTCACCTACTCACATCAGTTAGATATTGCGCCAAGCTAGGTAGCTGATCGCGATAAGATGCCGTTGGCGCTGGATTGCCGAGAACAAACTCGCCAAAAGCCGCCAAGAGATTATTGGTCGCCCCGTACTTATCCAACCACAGAAAGCGGCCAGCCTCATTGATTTCCAAGAAGATGTGGCACCCATCTTCACGGACCAAAAAATCAACGGAGCCCGTTGTCATTCCTAATACGCCCATGAGGTCACGCACTTTATCGGCTAACGCACTCTCCAAGGTTGTTTCTTCTATCTGAATGGATGCGCTGGAAAAATTGATATCGCGACGAGCATCAAGCGACGCGATATTCTTAATGGAATACGGGTAGACGGTGCCGTCACAAACGAAAACCCGTAGCTCGTGCGACCGGAGCACTCTTTCTTGCAAAATCC
>NZ_CAJQOO010000043.1 GCF_905480005.1 uncultured Maricaulis sp. | reverse complement strand
CCTGACGCCCTTCGGCTTCCAGTCCGAACGCCGCACCTTCTGGGCCGCACCGGAGACCTATTTCGAGCTCTCGCCCTTCATGCATGCCGACCAGATCAATGAGCCCATGCTGATGATCCACGGCCAGATGGACAATAATTCGGGGACCTTCCCGATGCAGTCCGAGCGCATGTACGCCGCGGTGAAGGGCAATGCCGGCACCGCCCGCCTGGTCATGCTCCCCTATGAAAGCCACGGCTATCGCGGCCGCGAGAGCATCCTGCACGTGCTCGCCGAAAGCATCGACTGGCTCAACACCTGGGTGATGCCGGTTGAGGACCCGATGGGTGGGGGTGAGGACGACGACGATAGGGTGGAGTAGGATAGGTCAGCCTTTGAAGTAGGTTTCCCGGTGGTAGCGCAGAAACTCGGTATGTGGCCGAAGGTGCGCTGCCTCTGGAACTGAAACATATCCACTTGGATCGAAAAGTCGTTCGACTCCGTCCGGTAGCAAGCTCTTTGCTTTCAAGAGTTGGTAGTTATCGTCAATCGCGATTAGCCCACGATCAAATAGCCAGTGGGCCGTTCGTGAGAGAGCAACCCCATTTTGGATGGAATCTGGGCCATCGTCTGCAACAGGGCGTATATGAGCGGCTTCGATCTCGGCGCGGCCACCGCCGTTGATGATTTGAAGACCTGTCACTGCACAACGCAGATCGTAGGTCGTTCGGACAGTGCGAGCAAAGGCTGCGTCCCGGAACTTTCGAGAAATTAATTGCTCGACTATCGGCCTCTTAAAGACGGCTGGCGGGTCCGAAAGTCCGGGCCTGTCAGTCCGTGTTCCTTCGAAGAGGTCATCGGAGAATCCAACGTCGCAAATCAGGCTAAATTCCTCATCCGGAATTCGTCTCACGGAAACACCAAAAGAGCCCTGATTGCCCGACCCGTCAGGTTTTTGGAGTTTTGTTTCCCAGTAAGTGCCATCAGGTCTGCGATGCGGCACGGGCTCCGTGAATTCCAAATAATTCGAAAGGTGAGCTATACAGTCGCCGGAACCGTCAGGCACGCTTTGTAAGTCCGAAACTTGCGCGACTGCTAGGTACGCCAAACGGCCGCCACCGGCGCGGGGTTCGTAAAAGAGCGCTAAGTCCCCGACCGCCTCACGCGCGGCTTTCACCAGACGTTTCGGTACAAAATAAGTCTTGCCCGACACTTCTGTATAGGCACTCGCTATGGACTGCATGAGGACGACTTTGGTCATCCGGCCAGGCTAGCGTGCTCGAACAAATAGTAAAGCGACAAGCAATTGAACGCGCTCGAAAAAACCCCGCCAGCATCCGCCAGCGGGGTCTTTCAATCCGATAGTGACGCCAATATCAGTCATCCTCATCCATGCTCGGTACGGCCACCGCATGGAAGCCCGCATCGACGTGCAGCGTTTCGCCCGTGCAGGAGAAGCCGAGATCACTCAGCAGGTAGAGCGCGGCGCCGGCGACGCCTTCCATCTTGGTGTCCTGCTTCATCATCGACCATTCGCGGCCTGTGCGCATCAGGGCCTTGCCGCCGGAAATGCCAGCCATGGCGAGGGTGCGCATCGGGCCGGCCGACAGCGCGTTGACGCGGATGTCCTTCGGCCCCAGGTCGCGGGCCATGTAGCGGGTCGAGGCTTCCAGCGCCGCCTTGGCGACACCCATCACATTGTAGGACGGGACGACACGTTCCGAGCCGAGATAGGTCAGCGTCACCATGGCGCCGCCATTGGGCATCAGATGGCTGGCGCGCTTGCCGGCATCGACGAAGGAGAAGGCGGAGATGTCCATCGCCCGGCGCCAGCCCTCGCGGGTGGTGTTCTCGGTGAAGGAACCGACCAGCTCGTCCTTGCCGGCAAAGGCAATGGCGTGGACCAGGAAGTCGATCGTGCCCCACTTGTCCTTGAGCGCCGCAAAGCAGGCATCCATGGAGGCGTCATTGGTGACGTCGGCCTGCACCATGAAGGGCTCGCAGGGCAGGCTCTCGACCAGCGGACGGACCCGGCGCTCGAGTGCTTCATCCTGGTAGGAGAAGGCAATCTCGGCGCCCTGGGCGGCCAGTTGCTGGGCAATGCCCCATGCAATCGAGTTCTTGTTGGCCACGCCCATTACAAGGCCGCGCTTGCCCTTCATCAGCTCGCCGGCCGGAAACACCGTATCGCTCATCGGGAAATCCTCTCCTGGATCAGATCACGTCTTGTACGACGCTTTAGATTTTTTCGAAAACGACCGTGCCGTTGGTGCCGCCGAAGCCGAAGGAGTTCGACATCGCCGTCTTGATCTCGGCATCGCGCGTTTCGGTGATGATGGGCAGGTTCAGGGCCGCAATGTCGGGATCCATGTCGAAGACATTGATCGACGGGGCGACGAAGCTGTTCTGCATCATCAACAGCGTGTAGATGGCCTCATGCACGCCGGCGGCGCCCAGCGAGTGGCCGGTCATCGACTTGGTGCCCGAGATCATCGGCGCGTTGTCGCCGAAGACTTCCTTGACCGCTTCCATCTCCTTGATGTCGCCGACCGGTGTCGCGGTGGCGTGCGGGTTGAGATAGTCGATCGGGTGCTTGACCGTTTCCATCGCCAGTTTCATCGAGCGCACCGCGCCCTCGCCGGACGGGGCGACCATGTCATAGCCGTCCGAGGTGGCCCCATAGCCGGTCACTTCGGCGATGATATTGGCGCCGCGGGCCTTCGCCCGCTCGTATTCTTCCAGAACCACGACACCGGCACCGGCACCGCCGACGAAACCGTCACGGTCCTTGTCGAAGGCCCGCGAAGCCTGTTCGGGCGTGTCGTTATACTTGGTCGACATGGCGCCCATGGCGTCGAACAGGTTGGAGAGGGCCCAGTGGATCTCCTCGCAACCGCCGGCGAACATGACGTCCTGCTTGCCCCACTGGATCTGCTCGGTCGCCGCACCGATACAGTGCAGCGAAGTCGTGCAGGCCGAGGTGATCGAATAGTTCACACCGAGGATCTTGAACGGGGTGGCCAGTGTCGCCGAGGCCGTCGAGCTCATCGCCTTGGGCACGGCAAACGGACCGATCCGCTTGGGACCTTTCTCGCGCGTGATATCCGCCGCATTGACGATGGTCCCGGCGGACGGACCGCCCGAGCCCATGATGATGCCGGTGCGGTGGTTGGAAATGTCGTTTTCTTCCAGGCCGGAATGGGCGATCGCCTGTTCCATGGCCATGTAGTTCCAGCCGGCGCCTTCCGACATGAAGCGGTAAACCCGCTTGTCGACATGCTGGGCGGGATCAACGGTCGGCTTGCCGCCAACCTGGCAACGGAAGCCAAGCTCGGCGAAGCTTTCCATGCGGCCAATGCCGCTTTTGCCGTTTTTCAGGGACTCGGTGACTTCCGCAGCATTATTGCCGATCGGGGAAATCACGCCGAGACCGGTGATGACAACACGACGCATGAGGCTCTCCTGGGTCAGGCCATTTCGCCGGGCTTGAACAGGCCCACGCGCAAATCCTTGGCAGTATATATGGTCTTGCCGTCAACTTCGACACGGCCATCGCCGATCGCCATGATCAGGCGGCGCTGGATGACGCGCTTGAGGTCGATGACATAGCGCACCGTCTTGCTCTCGGGCGTGATCTGGCCGGTGAATTTCACCTCGCCGACGCCGAGCGCGCGACCCTTGCCGGGATTGCCTTTCCAGCACAGGAAAAAGCCGACCAGCTGCCACATCGCGTCGAGGCCGAGGCAGCCCGGCATGACCGGATCGCCCTTGAAGTGGCATTCGAAAAACCAGAGGTCGGGCTTGATGTCGAGCTCGGCGATGATCTGGCCTTTGCCATGCTCGCCGGTCTCGTCGTCGATGTGGATGATGCGATCCATCATCAGCATCGGGGGCGCGGGAAGTTGCGCGTTTTCGGGGCCCCACATCGTTCCATTGCTGGAGTCGATCAGGTCGTTATAGCTGAAAGAGCTTTGGCGTTCAGTCATGTAGCCGATCAGTTGCGCCGCATGTGAAGGCGCTTGGCGATCACCGGGCTGGTCAAGAAAACCCGGCTATTTTCAGGCAGCCGGAAAGATCAGGGCAGAGCGGTATCATGCGCGACCGACGTGCTCAAGGCGGGGTTGCCGTCGGCGTCCGGCCCGGTCTCGCTGTCCAGCTCCTGCGGATAGACCCCCCACAGGGTGTGGGGGCGCACCCAGCCACGAAATCCCTGCGCCTCGACCCGGCACCAGCCGGTCCTGCAGCGCTC
>NZ_CAJQOO010000042.1 GCF_905480005.1 uncultured Maricaulis sp. | reverse complement strand
GCCGCGCCCGGCCTCTACCAGAAAGACCCCAAGACCGCGACCGACCTCCAGATCAAGCGCGCCAAGGCGGTGGAGTTGCTGGACACGGCCGAAATGAGCTGGCTGGAAGCGGAAGAGAAGCTGGAAGCGGCGCAGGCGGGGGCGTAGGTGAACTTAGGAGATCGTTCTCGCCTGGAGCGGCGAACTAGATCGAGACTCCATTAGCGACCTATAATGATTCCAATGCAGACTTGGACTTGTTGATGCCATTCCTTTTCGCATTCTGGCTTGCCCTGACCGCAGATGAGCCAGCCCACCCAGCGTGGCTTTTCGGGCAACTCCGGCAGTCCTATTGGACGATCGCCCAGGACGTAGAGTGGGGAACCGACCGCTCCGACACTTTCGTTGTTCTCTGGACCGAGCTTGAGTTGCAGCTACTGGCAGACGCGAACGCCTCAAACCGTCCCGAACGAGATGCTGAACTCGCCATTATGGCCGGCGAGTTTGGATTCTTGATGGAAAGCGATCATGCCGGCTACACGCTTCCCGGATTGAGATGCGCGGATGTCACTGCAGTTTCCGACATCCCCAGGCGCGATAGCTTCGGATTATCAGACGTGGATTGGAGCGGTGACCTGGCCTCGCTGCAGCGGGCACACGCGCTTGAGCTGACCACATACGCCTCTCGCTACAATGCCAAGCTTGTCGCAGACGAAAGTCACCCTCTTTCCGGACAGTGCCAAGCGATCTCGGAAAGCGATCTCGCAAGCTCATTCGAACGAGGATAGGCCGCGTTCTAGTCCGCCATTCCGCACCCAAGCCCGCTTTCCCATCCCTGATGGATAGCCGTGCGCATGCCCGAACTGGCGACCTGCCTGACCAAAGGGCCTTCTAACGCAGCGCATTCAGCCAGGATGGCAATCATGCGATGTGTAGCACCCTGTCAGTTGCCCGACAAAACCTCAACCTTTCCAAACCCCTCCGCGCACCCGGTCGCGTTAACTAACCATTTGTACTTCTGCTCATATAATATGAGCTCCTTAGAACAAGGTGGATGGATCAATGAGATCCGCAGGCGCGCTGCCGGGCGTCATCTACCAGAAGGATGACTGGCCGGCGGTAGATAAGCTGGCTGATATGGCCAAGGCCGGACCGTCATGGTCCGGCGCTTTTCCTGCACGGGTGACAATCCGTGGCGGAGGCCTGTCATGAAGATCGATGCGGTTCCGTCGACGCGCCCGCTTCCGGCTCGCAAGACCGGCTCGCCCCCGTCACCAAAACAACCCGCCCCACATGCCGATGACAGCTTCCACAGTCCGGACGAGATCCGGGTGGATGTCGTTCTGCCGTCCGATCCGGATTCGCATGAGGCACCCGACCAGCCCGAAGCGCCGGACGGGGATTTGCTCAATCGTGAGGCTGCGCTCGCGACTGCGCATGAACTCGGCGCCTGGCTGGCTGTGCATACACGCTCATTGACCAGCCATCACGCGGCTCGCCTGCAGCATCTTTTCATCGCCTAGGCGATCAACCGCAGGCCAAGCTTTCGACCATGTCATTCTCATCCACGCGGATGGTCAGACGGTCCGGGCGATAATCCATCGTCACAACCGAATTGGGACCAACGACCCGATAATTCTCCGGCATCGCGGTGCGCGGTACGCTGACACGCGGCCGACCGACGAAATGCTGCACATCCTCCATGCCGCATGTCCCGGTGATCGGTGCGCGAACCTCGCCGCCATCCACATCCTCGGCCGCGCCCAGGGGCGGCAGGCCTCCGGCACCGCCAGGCTGGGGGCTCGGTTCAGGGCCTCGCGTGGTCAGCGCGCAACCCGCCACAAGACAGCTCAAAAGGATCACACGCATTTTCATGGCAATCACTCGTTTAACCGCACCAGGGCCGCAGGATGACACCGGCTTCGGAGAGGTCAAGATTGAGCCGCTCGCGGCGATAATCGCGGGTCACGGCAGTGTCGGGATAGATCAGGCGAATATTGCCGTGAAGACTATCCAGGTCGACTTCGTCGACCGACTGGCCAACGAGGTAGTTCATCGCATTGGCACCGCAAAAAGCGTCCGGGTCGGTGGGCTCGGGGCTGTCGGCCTCGTCGGAGAAAACCGGCTCCGGCATCATCGTCTCGCCACCATCGATCGGATGGCCGCCCGTGCTACAGGCCGCAACCGAGAGGCCTGCCAGTGCGATCAGCAGATAACGTGTCATGCCTTCTTCTCCCATCGACCTTCCGGCGATTGTCGCCAGTAGGATACGCTACAGCCCTGCGCCGAGGACGTCTTCCACAGCGCGCGGGCATCGGTCACCGCCATCTCGTCCTGCCCGTCAAACATGACGATCATGCGTTCGAAGGATGACGGTTTTTCGGGTTCGGCGCCATCCAGCAGGAAGAGGCACTGAGCCTGGTTGGGATTGGCCTCGTCCTCGGCAATCAGGACCGGCTGGCGCTCGGCATCGCCAGCCTCGACCTGGCCATGTGGCAGGAAACTGTCGGGGCGCCAGGTCCATAACAGCTGGTCGAGCGCTTCGCGGCGCTTGGCGTCGGGCGAGCGGACCAGGGCACGCCATCCGCGCGCCAGGGTCTTTTCCAGCAATTCCGGCAGGACCTCGTCCAGCGAGGATCGCTCGAGATGGTAGAACCAGAGATCGCCGCTCATGCGCTCACCTGTCGCCTGACACGAAAAGGGCGGCCGTTCGGGCCGCCCTCGTCACCTAAGGGCCTAGCCCTCGTAATTGTCACGGACAAAGCGGTCCAGGATACGCACACCCCAGCCCGTGCCCCAGCTCGGCTGGCGCGGATCGTCCTTGCCACCCATTCCGCCCATGGCCGTACCGGCGATATCGATGTGACACCACGGCTTGTCATTGACGAAGCATTTGAGGAATTCCGCGGCCGAAATCGACCCGGCCAGGCGACCTTCGCCAACATTCTTGATGTCGGCATTCTTCGTCTCGATATGCTTTTCATAGTCCGGGCCCAGCGGCATCCGCCAGACCGGCTCGTCCGAGGAATCACCCGCCGAAGACAGCTGGGCCGCGATATCGTCCGAGTTCGTGAAAATGCCGGCGCGGGTATTGCCGAGGCCGATCAGGATCGCACCGGTCAGCGTCGCCAGGTCGATGATCAACTTGGGATCAAAGCGCTCCTGGCTGTACCAGAGCACGTCGGCCAGCACGAGGCGGCCTTCGGCATCAGTGTTGAGGATTTCGATCGTGGTGCCGGACATCGCCGTGACGATGTCGCCCGGACGCTGGGCATTGCCGTCCGGCATGTTCTCGACCAGGCCGACAATACCGATCGCATTGACCTTGGCCTTGCGGCCGGAAAGGGCGCGCATCAGGCCGACAACCGCCGCGGAACCGCCCATGTCACCGCGCATCTCGTCCATGCCGGCACCCGGCTTGAGCGAGATACCGCCACTGTCAAAGGTCAGGCCCTTTCCGACGAAAAGGAGCGGTTTTTCACCTTCCGGTCCGCCATTCCACTTCATGATGGCGATCTTGCTCTCGAACTCCGAGGCCTGACCGACACCGAGAAGCGCGCCCATGCCCAGCTCGGTCATCTGGACCTCGTCGAGGATCTCGATCTCCAGGCCATGCTCGGCCATGCCCTCGATCTTCTTGGCGTAGGTTTCCGGGTTCAGGATATTCGGCGGCAGATTGGTAACTTCGCGGGCCAGGTCGACGCCGTCGGCCACCGCACCCCAGGCCTGCCAGGCAGCCTTGGCGCCATCGACATCATTGACGGCGATTGTCAGCTCGGTCAGGGACGGCTTCTGCTCGGCCTTCAGCTTGGTGCGGAACTGGTCATAGCGGTAGGAAGCCAGACGTGCGCCGAGGCCCGAGCGCGCAGCGCCCTCACCATCTGTCTCGCCATCGAACTGGATCGACAGGGTCGTCTCACCGCTCAACAAGAGCTTTGCAACCACGGCCGCAGCTGCCTTTTCCAGGGTCGAACCGGTACGCTTGTCCTTGGCACCGAGCCCAAAGAGGACAACGCGACTGGCTTCGCTGCCGGCCGGCGCGATGATGTCCAGCGTCTGGGACGGCTTGCCGCTAAAGCGCGAGCCTGCGATGGCGCGCTTGATTGCGCCATTCGAGGCCGTATCGAGCGCCGCAGCGGCCGGCGACAGGGCGGCGTCAGCATACACCGGCACGGCGATCGCGCCGGCGGTGTTCGGAGCGGCAGCGAATTCGATTTTCATGGTCTTCCCTCTCATCCAGTCACATGGGGTAGCAGTCCGGCGGTCCACAAATGCGCACCCGGTGCCAAAAAACTTGTGTTGCGGAAGTGGTATCCGATCACGACGTGAGATAGAAGGCTGAACGCGCAGCACAGCCCGGCTCCATGATTCTCGTTCAGCGGTACTTCTTCAATCAGTTACTCTGGCCGTTCATGACGGCGACAGCCGCCTTTGCCGGCCTGGCTTTGCTGACGCAGAGCCTGTCGAATGTTGACCTGGTTTCGGGGTATTCCGAGACCGCTCTGACCTTCATCAAGGTCACGGCGCTGGCCCTGCCCCATCTCACCGCCCTTCTGGTCCCGATTGCGCTTTTTGTTGCCGTATTGTCCGGGCTCAACCGCCTGACAAGCGACAGTGAGACCGTCATCGCTTCGGCTGCCGGTGTGAGCCGTTTCGGCCTGCTCTCCCCCGTGATGCGCCTGGGCGTCTATGTCGTGCTGGCCAATCTCCTGGTGAATTTGCTCGTGCAGCCGGTCGCCTACCGCGAAATGCGGCGCTCGCTTCACGACCTTCGCTCGGACGTCGCTGCGAGCCTCGTCACGCCAGGCGCCTTTTCCCAGCTCGGCCAGGGCGTCACGATCTATGCGCGCGAGCGTGGCCGGGACGGGCGCATGCAGGACATCATGATCCATGACAGCCGCGGCCAGGACGACGCCTCGACCTATTCGGCCCGTGAAGGCGTGGTCGTACGGTCGGGCGACCGGTCGGCCATGGTGCTGATTGACGGCAACCTCCAGCAGATTGATTCGGCCGGCGAGCTCTATTACGCGAATTTTGATCGCTATGAGTTCGACCTCGGAGAATTCGTCGGCCCCGCCGATGCGATGTTCTTCAAGGAATCCGACCGTTTCCTGCATGAACTCCTCTGGCCTTCCGCCGCCGAAATTGCGCGAACCAATGGTCCCGAACGCGCCTGGGCCGAGGCGCATTACCGCCTGTCTGCACCGCTCTATAATCTGGCTTTTGCGCTGATAGCGGCCGCGGCCTTCCTCGCCGGTGACCATTCGCGCATGGGCTATGGGCGCCGCGTGATGGTGGCTGTGGCAGCGGGTCTCACCCTTCGCCTCGCCGGCTTCGCCATGCAGTCGGCGAGCGCCGATGATGCCGCCATGAATATCGCGCAATACCTGGTCCCGATCATCGGCATGATCGCCGCCATCGCCGTCATTTACTGGCCGGCACGATCCCGCCCCAAACGACTCGAGCTCCGGGAGGCCGGCACATGATGGGGGGCCGCCTCAACCGCTATATGGCGAGCCAGACGGCCGGCGGGCTGACGCTGGCCTTCCTGACGATCGCCACCGTGATCATCCTGGTCGATTTCGTGGAACAATCGCGGGCAGTCGGGACGCGGGTTGATGTATCCACGCTTGACCTGCTCGGTCTCACCCTGCTGCGGGCACCGTCTCTGCTGGAAAGCACCCTGCCCTTCGTCTTCCTGTTCGGCACACTGACCTCGCTCTTCCGTCTCAATCGGTCCTCCGAGCTGATCGTGATGCGTGCTTCCGGCGTGTCCGCCTGGCGCATTCTGACCGCGCCCATGGTGCTGGCTGTGACAGTCGGCATTATCGGCGCAGCCGGGCTCAACCCGCTCGCCGCCAATCTCAATGCCGAGTTTGAAGCGCGCCGGGACAATCTGATGAATGTGCGACGCGTCGAGGGCGCGGAACAGCCGGTCTGGCTGCGCGAAACCAATATTGACGGATTCACCGTGATTGCGGCCAACCAGCTCGAGGAACAGCGCCAGGTCCTGCAGGACCCGATTTTCTTCCAGTTCGCGGTCGGTGCCGACGGCACGCCTCGTCTGGAACGCCGGATTGACGCCGCCACCGCCGAATTGCGCGCCGGGTTCTGGGAAGTGACCGGAGCCGTCGAGCGCACACCCACGCCATCACGCCTCGATCTGGGCACGATCACCATGCCGACCTCGATCAATCGTCAAGCCCTGTTCGAACGCGCGCGTTCAGCCGAGGGGGTAGCCTTCTGGGACCTGCCGCGCCTGATCAGCTCGGCCCGCGAGGCCGGCCTTGCCACCCAGCGCTATGAATTGCGGCTGCACGGATTGCTGGCCCTGCCACTGACCCTCCTGGCCGCGACCCTGATCGCGGCGGCGGCGACCTTGCGCCTGCACCGCCTGGGCGGTGCGGCTGCCTTTGCGATGGCCGGCGGAATCGCCGGTTTCGTGATGTTCTTCTTCCAGGAGATGCTGAGTTCGTTCGGCGTCTCCGGGGCGCTGCCGCCAGCCACGGCAGCCTGGTCTGCGCCAGCGCTCACCGCGCTGCTCGCCCTGATCTATATTGCCTCTACCGAAGACGGTTGATGGCGTGGACGCCGCCGCCGGCTTCGGCTAGTCATGAGTGCAACGCGCCTGCGGGGGCCGGTAAACGAGAGGGAGTGACGCGCATGGCGTCGCAGTTTCGCCGCTTAGCGGCAGTGTTGCTGAGTACATCGGCACTCGCCTTGACGGCACCGGCTCTGGGACAGGAGACCGCGAGCGAAGAGGCCCCGATCTATCTGGAAGCCGACCAGGTCGAGGATATCGCTGGCGGGACCGGTTATATTGCCCGCGGCAATGTCCGGGTCCGTCAGGAGCCCCGCACCCTGCTCGCCGACGAGATCGAGTATCACCCGGACGAGAACCGTGTCGTGGCGCGCGGGCATGTCATCATTCTTGGCCAGGGCCCCTTCCCGCAATATGCCGACGAGGTCGAGCTCGACAGTCAGCTGGCCTCCGGCGTGGCGCTGGGTTTTGCCAGCATGCTCGAGAATAATGGCCGGGTCGCCGCCGGCGCCGCAATCCGGCGCGAGAACGGGTCACTTCATCTGGAAGATGCCTATTACACGGCCTGTGAGCTCTGCGAGGATGGCGAGGGAGAGCCGACCTGGCGATTGCGCGCCCGTGAGGTGGTCCAGGATGCCGATGACCAGATGATCTACTACCGCGATGCGCGGCTGGAGATTGGTGGTGTTCCGGTTCTTTATGCCCCGGTCTTCGCCCATGCGGATCCGTCTTCCGAACGCCGGTCTGGCTTCCTTTTCCCCAAGGTGGGCGTTTCATCCCGATTGGGCTTCATCTATCAACAGCCCTATTACTGGACGATATCGCCTTCGCAGGATGCGGTCATCGCCCCTCGTATCATGGGCAACGTTAATCCGCTGGTTTACGGCGAGTACCGCAAGCGTTTCTGGTCCGGTTTCATGGAGCTGGAAGGCAGCTACACCCGCGAATTCGATATCGACAGCGACGGCGAACGCTTCGGCGAGGAGACGGACCGGTGGCACATCTTCGGCGGTGGCGAGTGGTCGATCACCCCGGACTGGCGTTGGGGCTTTGGTGTCCAGCGGACCTCCGACAATCTCCATTTGCGACGTTATGATTTCAGCGAGGAAGACAAGGACCGCGGAGCGCCAATAGCGCCACAGCGCCGCCAATTAGTCAGTCAATTATACATCGACGGTAGGACTCAACATTCGTCCGGCCTTTTCGCGATCGCTAACTTTCAAACGCTCGCGACCGACGCCGACGACGATACCGTGCCGGCGATAGCCCCGATCGCGCACTATTCGCGAGTCTTCACTGGCCCAGAGGGCTGGGGCCGGGTCGAAACGAGTTTCGACGCAGCAAGCCTTAGGCGAGACATCGGTTTCGATTATGATCGGGCATCGGCGAGCGTCGACTGGCGCACGCGCTGGACGTTGCCGGCCGGGATCCTCATCTCGCCCTTTGCGCAAGCCCGGAGCGACGCTTACAGGTTCGAAGACGAATTGGCCGGCACCTCGGACACGGTTTATCGTTCGCTTGGCCTCGCCGGCACCGACATAAGCTGGCCCTTCTTCCGGTCTGGCGAAACGGTCGACATGATCGTTGAACCGGTGATTTCCTATGTGTCCGCCTCCGATGATGAAGAGGCAGCGCGGATTATCAATGAGGACAGCCTGTCGGTCGACCTCGACGAAGGCATGCTTTTCCAGCCCGTACGGGCGCCGGGATTCGATATCTGGGAAGATGGCCAACGCCTTAGCTACGGGATTCGAGCCACGGCCTTCTGGGGCCGCTCCGGACAGGCTCGCCTCTTCCTGGGTCAAAGCGAACGCCTCGACGGTTCAGCGGTCTACAACGCGTCGAGTGGACTGCTTGCGGACCAATCTGACTACGTCGTTGCCGGCTCCATTGAGATCGCAGGTTTTGACGCTGAAATATCGGCACGGATCGACCCTGAAAGCCGCGACACAAACCGGCTCGACGTCGCGCTTGGCTATTCTGGAGACCGTTTCTCCGCAGACCTTCGTTATCTGGATATCAGCGATGCCAATGTCACACGCGGAGCCCAGCGCGAACTATCCGGGGATTTCGAGATGGATCTCACCGGACACTGGAGCGCTATTGGCCGTGTTCAGCGAGACTTGGACCGCGAAATCACGCGGCGCCAGGAAATCGGCATACGCTTCGAGGACGACTGCTCCCAGTTTGATATTGTGTATCAACGCGAGGATCTTGGTATCCGTGACCTAGGCCCCTCCGAGTCCATCCAGTTCCGTGTTACGCTCTTCACACTGGGAAGTGTGTCGCCTGAATAAAAAGCCGCCAGCCAAGTTACGGTGTCCGGCGATTGCGCCGGGGCCGAGTTTGGGTAATGTTCCGCGCCGAACCGATATGCGAATGCTGATGACCTGCGCCAAAAGAATTGTCTTTTCCCTGCTTGCCTGTGCCCTGACACTGGGTACCGCCTCGGCGTACGCCCAGACCACCGAAGGCGTGGCCGCCCTGGTCAATGACCAGCCGATCACAACCGTTGATGTGCGCAATCGCATGCGCCTCATCATCGCCTCGACCGGCATGTCCCAGATCGATGAGGGCACGCTGGTGCGGATCCAGGACCAGGCCATGCGCGGCCTGATCGACGAGCATCTGCAGCTGCAGGCGGCCGCGGAATACGAGATCGAGGTCTCGGACGAAGAGATCGCCAACTCGCTGCTCGACCTGGCTGACCGCAACAGCACCACGGTCGATGTCATCGTTCAGGACCTGCGGGATTCCGGCGTTGATGTGTCGACACTTCGCCATCAGCTGGAAGCGGAAATCGCCTGGCAGATCATCGTCAATGGCCGCTATGGCTCGCGCATCCGGATTTCCGAGCAGCAGATCGAACTCGCCCTCGAGCGTCTCGCTGCCAGCGCCTCGCAGCCGCAATATCGCATTTTCGAAATGCTGTTCGAAGTGACAGCGGCCGGCCAGGAAGAACAGACCGTCCAGCGTGTCATCACCGTGATGAACCAGCTGCAGCAGGGTGCGACCTTCCCTGAGTTGGCCCGCCAGTTCTCCGACGCACCATCCGCGGCCAATGGCGGCGATATCGGCTGGATCACGGCCTCCGAGCTTCAGCCGGAAGTCTCGGCCATCATGCCGCAAATGCGTCAGCAATATCAGCAGAGTGGTGGCCGCGGCGCCCTGTCGAACCCGATCGAGGTTCCCGGTGGTTTCATGGTCATTGCCCTCGTCGGTGCCCGCGACGGCACGACCACGCTGCAATATGACCTGGTCCAGATCACGGTCCCGACCAGCGCCATCACCGACACAACCCGCCCGGATTTCGAACGCGAACTGGCCGCCAACCCGACTTGCGTGCAAGCGGAAGCACTGGCCGGCCGGATCAGTGGCGCAATCTACACCCCGCTCGGCAGCATTTCCGCCGATGCGGTCCTGCCAGCCATTCGCGATGCGCTGCAGCCGCTGGATGAGGGCGAGAATACCGGCGTCCTGCAATCCGGAGTCGGCCTGCAAGCCCTGATCGTCTGCGACCGCGCCATCGCCGGTCCCGGCGTTCCGACGCGGGATGACCTGGAAGGTCAGCTGCGTGGCCAGCAATTATCATTGCTCTCGCGCCGCTGGCTGCGGGACCTGCGCCGGGACTCCACGGTCGAGATCCGCAACTGATGAGCCACCCATCACCCGTCGTCATGTCGATGGGTGATCCGGCTGGTATCGGCCCCGAGATCATCCTCAAGGCATGGAATACATGGCGCGATCGCGCGGGCGCTCCGCCAGTGCTGGCGCTCGGCGATACAGCGCTCTTTGAGGCGACGGCCCGCGCCTTGGACATGCCGGAACCGATCAAGGTCGCAGCCCCTGCAGACGCCGCCCATGCCCAGTCCAGCGGACTTCCCGTCTTCGATGTCGGCCCCGGTCTCGACGCTCCGGCCATCCCCGGTCAGCCGGACCCCGCCAATGCCGCCTCTATCAAGGCTGCGATCGAGGCCGGCGTAGGTCTTTGCCTGGACGGTCAGGCGCGCGCCCTGGTCACCGCCCCTATCGCCAAGTCAGTAATGTATGACGCCGGCTTCAGCTTTCCCGGCCATACCGAGTTTCTCGCCGAACTGTGCGCAGAACAGCCCATGGACCTGCCACGCGGTCCGGCCATGATGCTGGCCGGCGGCGGGTTGCGGGTTGTGCTCGTCACCATCCACGAGCCGCTGGCCCGTGCCATCTCCCTGATCACACCGGACCGCGTGGAAGCCATTGCCCGCCTCACCCATTCTGCCCTGCAGCGCGATTTTGGCATTGCACGGCCGCGTCTGGCTCTGGCTGGCCTCAATCCGCACGCCGGCGAAGACGGCGCTCTGGGCAATGAAGAGCGCGACATGCTCAACCCGCTGGCCGAGCGGCTGCGCGGTGACGGGCTCGCCATCACAGACGCCCTGCCACCCGACACGTTGTTCCATGCCGAGGCCCGCGCGGGCTATGATGCCGCTATCTGCCTCTATCATGATCAGGGCCTGATCCCGGTGAAGACACTCGATTTCCACGGCGGCGTGAACATCACGCTTGGCCTGCCCATCGTGCGCACCTCGCCCGATCATGGCACGGCTTTCAACATCGCCGGGCGCGGCGAGGCCCGGCCGGACAGCCTTCTGGCTGCCCTCGAACAGGCCTGCGCCATTGCCGAGTGCCGCCAATGACGCTCGAAGACCTGCCTCCCCTGCGTGATGTCATCACCAGCCATGAGCTCGGCGCCAAGAAGGCCTTCGGGCAGCACTTTCTCCTCGACCTCAATCTGACGGCTAAGATTGCCCGCCTGGCTGGCGATATGAGCCAGGACCAGGCGATAGAGGTCGGCCCCGGCCCGGGCGGTCTGACGCGCGCCATCCTGTCGGAAGGCGCGGCATCCCTTCTGGCCGTCGAGAAGGATGGCCGCTTTCTTGACGCCCTGTCCGAGATCAATTCGGCGTCAGGTGGGCGCCTGACCGTTGAACAGGCCGACGCTTTGGACGTCAACGAAGCCTCCCTGCTGACCGGCCCGGGGGACAAGGTCATCCTGTCCAATCTGCCTTATAATGTGGGCACGCAATTGCTGATCAAATGGCTGCAGGCCGAGCCAATCTGGTGGCGGCGGGCTGTGTTGATGTTCCAGCGCGAAGTCGCGGATCGGGTCGTCGCCCGGCCCGGTGACAAGGCTTATGGCCGTCTCGCCGTGATTGCCCAGTCACGTTGCAGCGCGCACCTGGCCCTCAAGATTCCGGCCCGTGCCTTCACGCCGCCGCCCAAGGTGGAATCGGCGGTTGTGGTGCTCGACCCCTTGCCGGAAGCGCAGCAGTTCAAGGACGTGATCGCTCTGGAGCGGATCACCGCTTCGGCTTTTGGCCAGCGTCGCAAGACCTTGCGTCGGAGCCTCGCCCAGGCTGCAGGCCAGGCGTCGACCAGCGCCGATGCGCTGCTTGAAACCGCCGGCATCGATCCCGGCGCACGCGCAGAAGTGATTGATATTGCTGGATTCCAGACGCTCGCCACGGCCTGGCGGAGTGCGTATCAGACAGACAGATCCTGAGCCCGGCGGGGCCTATTGGTCCATGATGGCGTCGACGAATTCTTCCAGCCAGGGATGCCTCTGGCGCTTGAGGCGTTCGGCGTGCAGGATCTCGTTCAGCTTCTCCAGTGCCCGCGCGAAGTCATCATTGACGATGACATAGTCGTACTCATGCCAGTGCGAAATCTCGTCCTTGGACCGCGCCATGCGGTCCTTGATGATATCCGGAGTGTCCTGCCCGCGCTTGCGCAGACGGTCCTCCAGCAGCGCCAGTGAGGGCGGCAGGATGAAGACACGCACCGCATCCTCCGGTGCCGCAGCGGCAAGCGCCTGGGCGCCTTGCCAGTCGATATCGAAAACAACGTCACGACCGTCTTCGACCGCTTCCATCACCGGGGTCTTGGGGGTGCCGTAATAGCGACCAAAGACCTCGGCCCATTCGAAGAATTCGTCTTCCTCGATCTTGGCCTTGAATTCCTCGACCGAGATGAAGTGGTAGTCCTGGCCGTCGACCTCGCCCGGACGAGGCTTGCGCGTGGTCGCGGAGACGGAGAGGACGACGTCCGGATTCTGGCTCAGCAGGCGCTTGGACAGCGTTGTCTTGCCGGCCCCGGACGGGCTGGACAGGGCGAGAAGAACACCGCGGCGACGGCCACGAAAGATAGGCGCGTTATAGCCGTCACTCGACATTCTGTATTTGCTCCCTGAACTGGTCGACCGTGTTCTTGAGCGAAAGCCCGATCGCGGTCAGCGAAGAATCGGCGGACTTCGAGCATAATGTGTTCGCCTCGCGATTAAACTCCTGTGACAGGAAGTCGAGCTTGCGGCCAACAGGCGAGCCTTGGGCGAGCAGGTCACGGGCGGACGCGATATGCGCGTCGAGGCGGTCGAGTTCCTCACGGACATCGAGCTTCACGGCGATGGCCGCGGCCTCGGTCGCAAGGCGGTCGGCATCAAGCCCCTGGGGTAGAAGTTCGGCGAATTTTGCAGCCACGCGGTCACGAATCGACTCGGTCCGGGTCGCGGCGTGGGCCGTGGCCTCGCCGGTCAGGCGCATGATCTCGTCCATATGACCGGACAGGACCGCGGTCAAAGCCCTGCCCTCCTCGCGCCGCGCGGCGGTCAAGGCATCAAGTGCCGCGCCAAGACTGTCGAGCAACGCCGTGTCGAGCGCCTTGCTGTCGTCAGCATTATCCGCCTGCTCACTATCGATCATGCCTGGCAGGGCGAGCAAACCATCAAGCGATGGCCGCGTGACCTCACTGCTGTCCAGAAGCGGGGCGGCCTGATCGAGCAGGCTGCGCAAGCGCACCATATCGATCCGCGCGCCTCCCGCTTCAGTCTCACGGCGCAGATTGAGCGTGGCATTGACATTGCCGCGGGCGAAACGGGCCTTGGCCAGCTCGCGGGCCTTCACTTCGAGACGCTCGAAGCCGGTCGGCAGACGGAAGCGCGCCTCCAGCCCCTTGCCATTGACGCTGCGGGCTTCCCAGGTCCAGCACCAGCCCGGCGCCTGGCCGTCGGTGCGCGCGAACCCGGTCATGCCCGACAGGACGCCCATCTCAATTGCCCCCATTGCGCCGCTGGCGCTCGATCCGGCGCCAGATGGCAACATTGCGCTGGTGCTCGGCATAGGTGTCGGCAAAGGCATGCCCGCCTGACCCGTCAGCGACAAAGAAGAGCGCGCTGCCCTCGGCCGGGTTCAGGACTGCGGCGATCGATTCCGAGCCGGGATTGGCGATCGGCGTCGGTGGCAGACGCGGGATTTGATAGGTGTTCCAGGCATTCTCGGCATTGTCGATTTCCGAGCGGCGCAGACCCCGCCCAAGCGGCTCGCCCTGTGAGATCCCGTAGATAATGGTCGGATCGCTCTCCAGGCGCATGCCGCGGCGCAGGCGATTGACGAAGACGGACGCCACTTCCGGACGCTCCGAACCGACGCCCGTTTCCTTCTCGACCACGGAAGCGAGAATGATGGCCTCTTCGCGTGTCTCGACGGGCAAGTTTTCGGCGCGGCCTTCCCAGAGCGCATCGAGCAGCGCATCCTGGGCGTCAGCCATGCGGTCGAGCACGTCCTGGCGCGACGTGCCACGCGTGACGAGATAGGTCTCCGGCAGCAGCGTGCCTTCGGCCGGAATGGACGTGATCTCTCCGGTCAGGACCTCCACCGCGTTCAGCGTGTCGACGATCATGGCGCTGGTCAGGCCCTCGGCGAGGGTGACCGGATACTGCACGGTCTGTCCAACCCGCAATTGCTCATAGATCTGCGCCATGGAAGCGCCGGCGGGGATGCTGTACTCGCCGGCCCGCAAGACCCCCTCGCCGCCATCCAGTGTGACGGCCGCGCGGAAGATCCGGCGATCCGAGATCAGCCCTTCCCTTTCGAGCTGACCGGCGATCGAGATCAGGCCGGCACCGCGCGGCAGGAGGATAACCGTGTCTTCGGCAGCCGGGCCGGGCGCGGCGAACTCGGCCTGCATCCACTTATAGCCCCCATAGACTGTCCCGGCGGCGGCAAGGGCCAGCACAAACAGGACGACGACAAGCCAGAGAAGGATGCGAAGCAGGCCGGATTTGGCCTTGGGCGCGGGTGCAGGCGCGTCGCTCATGATGGAATCCCCGAATACGCGTTACTCAGCCGCGACAAATACCACGGAGGCATTGGTGCCGCCGAATCCGAATGAGTTCGACAACGCTGCCTTGACCGGACGAGTCACGGCCTCGCGGGCGGCAAGGTCGAGCGCAGTGTCCACGGACGGATTGTCGAGATTGAGGGTCGGCGGGCATTTCCCGTCGCGAATCGCGAGAATGGAGAAAATCGCTTCGACCGCGCCGGCCGCCCCCAGAAGGTGGCCGATTGCCGATTTCGTGGATGACATGACAGTGCCGCTGGCTGCATCGCCGAACAGGCGTTCCACGGCGCGCAATTCGATTTCGTCACCCAGCGGGGTCGAGGTGCCGTGCGCGTTGACATAGTCGATATCGGCAGGCGTCAGGCCGGCATCCTTGAGCGCGGCCGACATGGAACGGAAACCGCCATCACCATCCTCGGCCGGAGCCGTGATGTGATAGGCGTCGCCCGACAGGCCATAGCCCTTGACCTCCGCATAGATGGTCGCGCCGCGTGCCTTCGCGTGTTCATACTCTTCCAGAACGACCACGCCCGCGCCTTCGCCCATGACGAAGCCGTCACGGTCCTTGTCATAGGGACGCGAGGCGCGCTCCGGCGTGTCATTGAAACCTGTGGATAACGCCTTGCAGGCGATGAAGGCGGCAACACCGAGACGGCAGACCGTGGCTTCGGCACCGCCGGCGACCATCAGATCCGCATCACCGCGCGAGACCAGGCGCGCCGCATCGCCAATGGCGTGCGCCCCGGTCGAACAGGCCGTCACCACGGCGTGATTGGGGCCCTTCAGGCCGTGCTTGATCGAGACCTGGCCAGAGGCGAGATTGATCAGCATGCCCGGAATGACAAAGGGAGAAAGGCGCCGTGGCCCCTTCTCGTGCAACAGGACCGAGGCCTCATAGGTGGTCTCAAGACCGCCTATGCCCGACCCGATCATGACGCCGGCCCGATACTTGTCCTCTTCGGACTTCGGGACCCAGCCGGAATCGGCAATGGCCTCGTCGGCCGCCGCGATCCCGTAGAGGATGAAGTCATCCACCCGGCGCTGATCGCGCGCGCTCATGACGGTGTCGGGGTCAAAGACCCCGGCCTCGCCTGCGCGCCCGCCGCCACGACCGTCCTTGCGCGGAACCAGCCCTGCCACACGGCAAGCCAGATCCTCCGTTTCGAAATGCTCGATAGACCCCAGACCGGACTGACCGGCGAGAAGACGTTCCCAGACGACTTCCCGCCCGCAGCCCAGCGGCGTGACGAGCCCGATACCGGTGACGACGACGCGGCGCATGAGGGGGTGTTAGCCCACCTTCTCGGAGATGAACTTCACGGCATCACCGACCGTCTGGATGTGCTCAGCAGCGTCATCCGGAATTTCGATGTCGAATTCTTCTTCGAACGCCATAACGAGTTCGACATTATCCAGGGAGTCGGCGCCCAGATCGTCGATGAAGCTGGCTTTGTCGGTGACCTTTTCGGCCTCGACATCAAGATGCTCAATGACAATTTTGGTAACGCGCTCGAGAACGTCAGACATTTCAGACCCTCATAGTGATTCACCGCGCCATAATAGCGGTGCAGGACAGGACGGGAAGCGGCGAAACAGTGGGCCATTCCCGGGATGCGCGGGCAGTTAGCATGTTTCCCCCGGCAAGACCAGAATGGGAAACCACACCCGCAGGTTCAAGTTCGACAGTTAAATCATCGCCATGCCGCCATTCACATGCAGCGTCTGGCCGGTGACGTAACCGGCTTCTGCACTGGCAAGATAAACAACAGCATTGGCAATATCATCGCCCGAGCCCAGGTCACCGGCCGGAATTTTGGCCAGGATGGTCGCGCGTTGATCTTCATTGAGCACATCGGTCATCGGCGAGGCGATGAAGCCGGGTGCCACACAATTCACGGTGACGCCGCGTGCGGCGACTTCCTGGGCCAGCGACTTGGAGAAGCCGATCATGCCAGCCTTGGAGGCGCAGTAATTGGTCTGGCCCGGATTGCCGGTCACGCCAACCACCGAGGTGATGCCGACAATGCGGCCCCACCGTGCCTTCATCATGCCGCGCAGGGCGGCACGGGTGAGACGGAAATAGCTTTCCAGATTGACCTTGATGACCGTGTCCCAGTCCTCATCCTTCATGCGCATGAGAAGCTGATCCTTGGTGATGCCGGCATTGGCGACCAGGATATCCATCGACCCCATCGCTTCCACCGCCTGCTTCGGCAGGGCATCGACAGCCGCCGCATCGGACAGGTTGCAGGGCAGGACATGGGCGCGCTCGCCCAGATCATCGGCCAGCTCCTGAAGCACGTTTTCACGCGTGCCGGACAGCGCCACCGTCGCGCCCTGGGCATGCAGCTTGCGCGCAATCGCATTGCCCAGCCCACCGGTCGCTCCGGTCACGAGGGCATTCTTGCCAGTCAGATCGAACATTCGATTTCCCTCCACTCAGGGCGTATTAAAGAACAGAAACAGCATCGGCACGACGATGAAACCCAGAAGTGCCGCCAGATAACCCCAACCGATCAGCGTGGGCACCCGAACCGCGAAGCGCGCGCCTACGAAGACGAGGATTGACACCAGAGTCCAGCCAAAGGCGATCAGGACAAAGATCGCGACTGTATCCAGGGCCCAACCCAACCAGACGATCTCGCCATCACGCGCCTTTCGCGCCTGGCGCAGCCGATCGAGGATCGCGCTCTTGGAATAGTCCCTGGGCTCGCTCTCGCTCAAGCCTCAGGCCTCCGCCTTGAGGCTGGCCGCGAAGGCTTCCAGCCCGGCCGCTGCATTCAGCGGCACGCCGGTCGCATC
Source organism: uncultured Maricaulis sp. (assembly GCF_905480005.1). Taxonomy (GTDB): domain Bacteria; phylum Pseudomonadota; class Alphaproteobacteria; order Caulobacterales; family Maricaulaceae; genus Maricaulis. The sequence continues at coordinate 25,086 of NZ_CAJQOO010000042.1, read as the reverse complement.
CTTGGTCGTCCGCTTGAGCATGGTCGAGAGCACCTTGCCCGAACCGGCTTCGGCGAGCGTGGTGATGCCGGCCTCCTCGACCATCCACAACACGCTTTCGCGCCAGCGGACGCGGCCGGTGACCTGTTCGACCAGCTGATTGCGGATCGTCTCGACCTCCGAGGTCGGGCGTGCGGTGACATTGGCGACAACCGGCACCGACGGCGCGTTGATGGTTGCGGCGGCAAGCGCTTCGGCCATGGCGTCGGCGGCGGCCTGCATCATCGGGCAATGGAAGGGCGCGGAGACCGGCAGCTTCATCGCTTTTTTCAGTCCCAGCTCGCCGGCCTTGGCGATCGCAGCGTCAATCGCGGCGGTGGACCCGGAGATCACGATCTGGCCCGGAGCATTGTCATTGGCAATCGCGCACACGCCGGCGTCGGCGCCGGCCGCAACCGCGGCGGCGGCCAGTTCCTCGTCAGCGCCCAGGAGCGCGGCCATGGTGCCCTCACCGACCGGAACAGCCTTCTGCATGGCAAGGCCACGCAGTCTGAGCAGTTTGGCAGCATCGGTGATCGACAGGGCGCCGGCAGCGGCCAGGGCCGAATACTCGCCAAGACTGTGACCGGCCACGAAGTCGGCCGCGTTGACGTTTACGTCAAACTCGCGCTCCAGCACCGCCATCACGGCGAGGCTCGACGCCATCAAGGCCGGCTGGGCATTCTCTGTCAGGGTGAGGGTCTCGATCGGCCCCTCGGCCATCAGCGCGCTGAGTTTCTGGTCCAGCGCGGCATCGACCTCGTCAAGCACAGCGCGAGCGCTGGCGAACTGTCCGGCCAGTTCCTGCGCCATGCCGACGGCCTGGCTGCCCTGTCCGGGAAAGACAAAAGCAAGTTTCATGGCGATCCCTCCCCCATGAAGATTTGTGTTGAGGCTGACTAGCCCCTGTCACGGGCCGTGCGCAAGGGCTGATGCGGCTTGCACATGCAGGTCGTATGGGCTATGGCCCGCGCTTCGCTTGGTTGCGGTCTCCCGTTCATGGCGATGAAGCATGGTGTTTCATCCGAATTGGAGAGCCGCCGCGGACCTGCCCGACCCTTCGGCATGGTGTGCGCCGCAACCGTTATCGAAGGGAGCCATCATGGCACTTTACGAGCACATCTTCATCGTGCGCCCGGACGTTTCTCCGGCGCAGATGGAATCTCTTCTCGAAGAGACCAAAGCCCTTATCGAAGAAAAGGGCGGCAAGACCGGCAAGATCGAATACTGGGGTCTTCGCAACCTGTCCTACCGCATCAACAAGTCGCGCAAGGGTCATTACGGCCTGATCGACATTGACGCGGAAGCAGACGTCATCAACGAACTCGAGCGCCTCCAGCGCCTGTCCGAAGATGTCATCCGTCACATGACGCTGCGCGTTGAAGCCCACACCGAAGAGCCGTCGGCCATCCTCACCAAAAAGGATGATCGCCGCGGTCGTCGCGAGCGGAACTAGGAGAACGAACGATGTCATCAGGCAATATTTCAAACCTGCCCGCGCGCCGTCCGTTCATGCGTCGTCGCAAGGTCTGCCCGTTCTCCGGTGAAAATGCACCGGCGATCGATTTCAAGGACCCCAAGCTCCTGCTTCGCTACATGTCCGAGCGTGGCAAGATCGTCCCGTCCCGCATCACAGCTGTCTCGGCCAAAAAGCAGCGTGAACTGGCCCGTGCCATCAAGCGTGCGCGTCAGCTGGCCCTGCTCCCCTATGTGGTCGATTAAGGAGAACTGACGATGAAACTGGTTCTCTTGGAACGTGTTGAAAATCTCGGCGTCATCGGTGACGTCGTGACCGTGCGCCCCGGCTTCGCGCGCAACTTCCTGCTGCCGCAAGGCAAGGCACTGCGCGCAACCGAAGCCAACATGGCGCGCTTTGAAGTCGAGCGCGAGCTCCTCGAAAAGCGCAATGCCGAACGGGCTGCGGAAGCTGCTGAATCCGGCAAGACGATTGATGGCGAAAGCTTCGTCATGATCCGCCAGGCCGGCGAAAGTGGCCAGCTCTACGGTTCTGTCACCTCGCGTGACATTGCCGAGACCGTGTCTGAAAGCGGCACCAAGGTCGTCCGTTCGCAGGTCGCCCTGAACGCGCCGATCAAGACGCTGGGTCTTCACGAGCTGAAGATCAAGCTGCACGCCGACGTGTCCGTGACCGTGACGATCAACATCGCCCGGTCGGAAGACGAAGCCGAACGCCAGGCTGCTGGTGAAGACGTGATCGCGGCCCAGGCCGACGAAGATCGCGCCATCGCCGAAGCCCAGGCGGCTGAACTCTTTGAAGCCAGCGAGGAAGGCCAGGAACTGGCTGCCCAGCGCGACGGTGAAGAAGAGGCCGCCACCGGCGCAGAGGAAAGCGAAGAGACCGAAGCCTAAGCTTCCGTCATTTCAATGCTTTTACGGGAAACGGGCGGGCCGCAAGGTCCGCCCTTTTTCTTGTCCGGCAGTCGCCGGGTTATCCACACTTGTCCACAGGGCGGCCATTCAGTTGTGGGCAATGGCAGCCTGCGCGGTTTCAGGGGGGTGTATCGCCGGCCCGCCTTTAGTATCCCAGAGCCATGACCACAGCGCTCCTGCCATATGAAGACGAAACTTCCGTCGCCGAGCTCGAATCGGCTCCGCACAATCTGGACGCCGAACAGGCCTTCCTGGGGGCGCTGCTGTATGACAATGAGATGTATCACCGGGTCGCCGACTGGCTGAAGGTCGAGCATTTCTATGATCCGGTGCATGGCCGCATATTCGAGACTGCCACCGACCTGATCGGGCGCGGCTCGCTCGCCGATGCGGTCGTCCTGAAAAGCCTGTTTGATCGCGATGACGGCCTGAAGGATATCGGCGGCACGACCTATCTCGCCGTCCTGATGGAAGGCGCAGCCACCGGCAATGCCGCGGTCGAATATGCCAAGATCATCTATGAGCTGGCGCTGCGCCGCGAACTGATCCGGATCGGCAATGACCTGTCCAACTCGGCCACCGCGGATACCGACGTCCATGCCCGCGAGCTGATCCAGGGGATCGAGCAGAAGCTTTTCAACCTGGCCGAGGAAGGCTCCGTGTCGCGCGGCTTCGTCTCGTTCAAACAGGCGCTGACCGAATCCGTCGAGTCCGCGGCGGCCGCCTATGAACGCGATGGGGGCCTCGCCGGTGTCTCCTCCGGGCTGATGGAGCTCGACCGCAAGCTCGGTGGCATGCATCCCTCCGACCTCATCATCCTGGCCGGCCGTCCCTCCATGGGTAAAACCTCATTGGCGACCAATATCGCCTTCAACGTGGCCAAGGCCTATGAGTACGAGACCCAGCCGGACGGTACGAAGAAGACCACCAAGGGCGGTGTCGTCGGCTTCTACTCCCTGGAAATGTCAGCGGAACAGCTGGCCACGCGTCTGATCGCGGACCACACCTCCATTCCGGGCTACATGATCCGCCAGGGCACGATCGACGCCACCCAGTACGAGGAAATCCGCGACGGCGTGCTGGAAATCCAGGGCTTGCCGCTCTTCATCGACGACACGGGCGGCCTGCCCATTTCGGCGCTCGCCGCGCGCGCGCGCCGCCTCAAGCGAACGCACGGCCTCGACCTGATCGTGGTCGACTATCTCCAGCTCATCACCTCGACCAAGGCCGGCAGTGGCGGGTCGCGGGTGGAAGAGGTTTCCGAGGTCACCCAGAATCTCAAGGCGCTGGCCAAGGAATTGTCTGTCCCTGTGGTCGCCCTTTCCCAGCTCTCCCGTCAGGTTGAGAACCGCGAAGACAAGAAGCCGCAATTGTCCGATCTGCGTGAATCCGGCTCGATCGAGCAGGACGCCGACGTCGTGCTCTTTGTCTATCGCGAAGCCTATTACAAGGAACGCGAGAAGCCGCGCGAAGACACGCCGGAATATCTTGCATGGGAAGAGGAATTCCGCCGCATCGAACGCGTTGCCGAAGTCATTATCGGCAAGCAGCGCCACGGTCCGATCGGCACCGCGAAACTCGCCTTCGACGGCATGCTGACCAAGTTCACCGATCTGGAAACCCGCTTTGACGACCCGCACGAGTGAGGCCATGCCGGCCTCGGGCCGGGCTCATCCGGGACCGCGCCTGATCATCAGTCTCGCTGCGGTCCAGCGTAATTATGCCCGGTTGCAGGCGCTCGCGCCCGACGCCCAGGTCGGCGCTGTGGTAAAAGCCAATGCCTATGCCCTGGGTGCCACCGAGGTGGTTCCGGCCCTGGCCAGGGTCGGTTGCCGGCATTTCTACACGGCCCATACCGCCGAAGGCGTGGAAGCCCGCGAAGCGCTCGACGGGCACGCGGCCGAGATTTATGTCTTCAATGGTTTCTGGCCGTCGGAACTGCCAGCCCTGCGCGGGGCGCAGCTCATTCCGGTGGTGAATACGCTCGCGCAACTGGACAGTCTGCGTGAACACGCGCCGGACCTGCCCTGTGCCATTCATCTCGATACCGGCATGAACCGGCTCGGCCTCGACAGCGCCGAGATCGAAACGCTGATTGCCAATCCCTCGCGGCTTGACGGGCTGGATGTCCGCCAGATCATGAGTCATCTCGCCTGCGGTGATGATCCCGACCATCCCCAGAATGCCCGGCAACTCGCGCGGTTCGCCCGCAGCCGCGCGGCTTTCCCGGACATTCCGGCCAGTCTTGCCAATTCCGCCGGTATTCTTCTGGGACCGGATTATCATTTCGACGTGCTACGGCCTGGCCTCGCCCTCTATGGCGGCAATCCTGCGCCGGGACATGACGCGCCGGTTGAGCCTGTGGTTCGGGTCGACGCGCCCATCCTGCAGATCCGCGAACTCGAGGCCGGCGACACGCTGGGTTATGGCGCAACCTGGCAGGCGGACCGCCCCATGCGCATCGCGACCGTCGCGGCGGGCTATGCTGATGGCCTGCTCTGGGCGAGTTCCGGAGGCGGCGCCGGATATATCGGCGCGATCCGTACCCCCATCCTGGGCCGCGTCTCGATGGACCTGATCGCGGTTGACCTCAGTGACGTCAATGATGCGGTGGAAGCGGGCGACTGCGTCAGCTTCCTCGGCGAGCATCTCGACGAAATCGCGCAGGCAGCCGGGACGATTTCCTATGAGTTTCTCGTCCGCCTCGGCATTCGCTTTGACCGGGTCTATCAGCGCTGACTTGCAAGGGGCTGGGCGGGAGCAAAGCCCGCCTTCATCACTCGCCCAACCGCGTTCATCCCACCGCGCTTGTCCGACCGGCGCTCGCCGCCTCTCCTGCCACGACACCACGCAGCGAGAGGCCGATATGAAATACGCCCTGATCATTCTGCTATTCGCCACGGGCCTGTGTGCGCCAGCCAGCGCTCAGGAACCGTCCGGGGACACAGTTCAAGCGCTCGACTTCTTTCTCGGAGTCTGGCGCACCGAAGGCGGCATTCCGCTCGAGGATGGTAGCTGGTCCCGCAATTCGGGAATTCTGACCGGCGAACGCGCATTTCGAGGCAGCGACACAGCGTCCGTCCTGGTCCGGACCCAGAGCGTTCCCGACTCGGCCGACACAGGCAGTCCTTTTGACATCCGCTATTTCGAGGACATAACCGTCTATGTGCGTGAACCGGCGACCGGCCAATGGCGCGGGATTGCCCACAACACGCTTGGCAATCGCAAATGGCGCGACGTCACGGTCGCCGCGGACAGTGTCAGCTTCATTCAGCGCGGTGAACTCTTCCAGGCCAGTCAGGGAGACGTTCGTTTCACCTATTACAATATCACGGCCGACCGGTTCGAGATGCGGGTGGACTATCGTCCTGACACGGAAACAGACTGGCAGCTCGGCACGTATCGAATGACCGCGACCCGGATCGGGTGAGACCGTAAACACCCCTTGCACACGCCCGAAAGTTCCGGTTTTGTTTCGCCGAAGCTATCCGGGGCCGATTCGCATGGCACGTGCCGAGAATACCTATGTCTGCCAGTCCTGTGGCGCCGTGCACCCGAAATGGGCAGGACGTTGTGACGCGTGCGGGCAGTGGAATACGCTGGTCGAGGAAACCCCGTCAGCCCCGCTCGGAACGCAGGCCAGCAAGACCAAGCGAAGCGGGCGTGGGGCCCGTCTCGATCTCGTGGATCTCGGCTCCGAAAGCCCGGAACCCGCCCGGCTTCAATCGGGCATCAGCGAGCTCGACCGGGTCTGCGGCGGCGGCCTGGTCCCCGGCTCGGCCATCCTGGTGGGCGGAGACCCCGGGATCGGGAAATCCACCCTGCTCCTGCAGATGATGGCCCAGATCGCCCGCTCGGATGCGCGGACAATCTACGTATCCGGTGAGGAAGCGATCGACCAGGTGCGACGCCGCGCCAAGCGGCTCGGACTTGCAGACGCGCCGGTCTCGCTCGCCTCGGAAACCTCGCTGAACAATATTCTCGACGGGCTGAAGTCGGAAAGGCCGGACATTGTCGTCATCGACTCAATCCAGACGGTCTGGTCCGACCAGCTGGCAGCCGCGCCCGGCACAGTCGCCCAGGTCCGTGCCTGCGCCCAGGAACTTGTCCGCTTCGCCAAAAAGAGCCATTGCACCGTCATCCTGGTCGGCCATGTCACCAAGGACGGCCAGATCGCCGGACCGCGCGTGGTCGAGCACATGGTTGACGCCGTCCTCTATTTTGAGGGCGAGCGATCGCACCAGTTCCGCATTCTCCGCGCGGTCAAGAATCGCTTCGGCCCGACCGATGAGATCGGCGTCTTCGAGATGGGTGACAAGGGGTTGGCCGAGGTCACGAACCCGTCCTCGCTTTTTCTCGACGGACGCGGCGGTGACACGCCCGGTGCGGCAGTCTTCGCCGGTATGGAAGGCACACGGCCCGTTCTTTCGGAAATCCAGGCCCTGGTCGCACCGGCAGCCTTCGGTACGCCCAGACGGGCCGTGGTTGGCTGGGATAGTGGCCGCCTGGCCATGGTGCTTGCCGTGCTGGAAGCCCGGTGTGGAGTCGAACTGGCGGGACGCGACATCTTCCTCAATGTCGCCGGCGGGCTGAAAATCTCCGAGCCGGCCGCTGATCTTGCGGTCGCCGCGGCGATCGTCTCCTCGGCGCTGGACGTTGCCCTGCCGGCAGATGGCGTTGTTTACGGAGAAATCAGTCTTTCCGGCGATGTTCGTCCGGTCGGACGCAGTGATTCGCGCCTCAAGGAAGCCGCCAAACTCGGCTTCACGCGGGCCATCGCCCCCCAGGCTGCTGCCGACGAGACCGCTCCGGTCCGGGTCGATGGCGTGGCCACCGCGCTCGAATTGGTGCAGACTCTCAGGGCAATGGCGGGCGAATAGGGAGTGTCGCGCCCATGGAATCATCACTGACCGCCTTTGACGGCATCGGTCTGACCATTCTTCTGGCTTCCGGTCTTCTGGCCCTGGTCCGTGGTTTCGTGCGCGAAGCCCTGTCGGTGACTGCCTTTGTGGCGGCATCGCTGGCGACCCTGTGGGCCCTGCCCGCCTTCATCGGACCGGCGCGCGACATGATCGATCCGGACTGGCTGGCACCGCTGGCCATCGGGGCCATCGTCTTCATCATCATCTATCTGGCGGTGACCTTCGTCACGAGCTCGCTCTCGCGCGGCCTTGCCAAGGGCGAGGACGTGAATGTGGTCGACCGGACGCTGGGCTTCGCCTTCGGCCTGGTCCGCGGACTTGTCCTGCTGGGACTGGTCGTCATCTTCATGGCAGCCACATTCGGCGAGAATGGCCGCCCGCCCGAGAGCATCACCCAGGCCCGCATCTATCCGCTGGTGAATGCGACCGCACGTGCCCTGCAGACCCTGGCGCCGGAGAGTTCGCGCATCGGTTCCAGTGCGCCCCTGCCGGGCAGCACAAATGACCCGATTGCAGAAACAATAAGAAATAATGACACGTCCTATGGCAGACGCGACCGAAACCGACTAGATGACCTCATCGGTTCGACCACGGATGACCAGGAAGACGATGGATGAGCGACCACAGCGCCATTCCCGCCACACTGACTTACGATCCGGAGAGTGATCGCCCCCAGGAAGAATGCGGCGTCTTTGCCGTATATGGCGCCGATGACGCCGCCATCCTGACGGCGCTCGGCCTCCATGCCCTCCAGCATCGAGGCCAGGAAGCGTGCGGAATCGCGACCCATGACGGGTCGCGTTTTCATATTGAGCGCTATCTCGGCCTGGTCGGTGAGAATTTCACCTCACCCGATCTCCCGCAGCGCCTGCCCGGCCGCGTCGCAATCGGACATGCCCGCTACTCGACGCAGGGCGCATCGGTTCTGCGCAATGTGCAGCCCCTCTTCTCGGATGTGCGCGGCGGCGGCATCGCCCTCGCCCATAATGGCAATCTGACCAATGCCCGCGTCCTGCGCGAGGAATTGGTCAATCACGGCCAGATCTTCCAGTCGACCTCGGACAGCGAAGTGGTTCTCCATCTCGCTGCCCTGTCGAAAAAGAACAAGCTGACCAACCGCGTGCTCTCGGCCCTGAAACAGGTCCAGGGCGCGTTCGCCTTCGTCGCCGTCGTCAATGACCGGCTGATCGTGGCGCGTGACCCTTATGGTATCCGTCCGCTGGTCATGGGCCGGCTGGATGACGCCTATATCTTCGCTTCGGAGACCTGCGCCCTCGACATGGTCGGCGCGACCTTTGTGCGCGAGATCGAGCCCGGCGAAGCGCTGGTGGTGAATGAGCAGGGTGTGCGGTCCGAGCGTTTCGCACCGGCCCGCACAGCCCAGCCCTGCGCCTTTGAATACATCTATTTCGCCCGTCCCGACTCGGTCATTGAAGGCCGCAGCGTCTATGAGGCGCGCAAGGAGATGGGTCGCCAGCTGGCGCTGGAAACACCGGCCGATGTCGATGTCATCATCCCGGTGCCCGACAGCGGTGTGCCCGCGGCCATTGGCTATTCGGAAGCCTCCGGCATTCCCTTCGAGCTCGGCATTATCCGGTCCCATTTCGTCGGACGGACCTTTATCCAGCCGACCCAGGACCGGCGCGACCTGTCGGTTCGCCGCAAGCACGCCGCCAATGCCGCCGTTGTGCGCGGCAAGCGCGTCCTGCTGATTGATGATTCAATCGTCCGCGGCACGACCTCGCTCAAGATTGTCCGCATGATGCGCGAAGCCGGTGCTTCGGAAGTCCATTTCCGCTCCGCCTGCCCGCCGATCAAATTCCCGGACTTCTACGGGATCGACATGGCCGGTCAGAAGGAATTGATCGCCGCCAACATGTCGGTCGAGGAAATGGCCGCCAGACTCGAGGCTGACAGTCTCGGCTTCCTCACGGTCAATGGTCTCTACCAGGCCGTGATCGGCGCGCCGCGCAATGACGAGGCGCCACAATTGGCAGACCACTATTTCACGGGTGAATACCCGACCATCCTGGCCGATCATGACCGTGATCTCTCGGCCAAGGAATTCCAGCTCTCCTTCCTGGTGGACGCATGACCCAGATCGATCTTCAAGGCCGCCTCGCTCTGGTGAGCGGGGCGTCGCGCGGTATTGGCCGTGCCATGGCTCTCGAACTCGCCAAGGCGGGCGCGCATGTCATTGCGACGGCGCGCACCACGGGCGGGCTGGAAGAACTCGATGATGACATCACGTCTGCCGGCGGCAGCTGCACCCTCGTCCCGCTCGACCTGATGAGCCAGGACGGGATCGAGAAGCTCGGCGGCATTATCACCGAGCGCTGGGAAAAGCTGGACATCCTGCTCGCCAATGCCGGGGCGCTCGGCGTGCTGACGCCGGCCTCGCAGGTAAAGTCCAAGACCTGGCATGAAGTGATCGGGGTCAATCTGATGGCGCCGGCCCGCATGATCCGTGCGTTCGAGCCGCTGCTTCTGGCCTCTGACGCCGGACGAGCCGTCTTCATCTCCTCAGGTGCCGCGGCCTCACGCCGGGCCTTCTGGGGGCCCTATGCCGCCTCCAAGGCCGCCCTGGACGCCCTGGTCGAGAGCTGGGCCAATGAGCATGTGAACAATCCGAAGCTTCGGATCAATACGGTGTATCCAGGCGTGCTGCGCACCCAGATGCGGGCCAAGGCCTTCCCGGGCGAAAACCCGCAAGACCTTTCAGAGCCCGGCGCTCTTTGGCCAACGATTGCGGACCTGGTGAGTCCGGACTGCACGCGGCACGGCGAAATCGTGAAATTTGACGGCTGACGACCGCGGTCGTTACGGCTTGCGGGCTGCGGCCCGGCCCTTGGCCTGGTGCTGCCCCTTGGGCGGCTTGACCGGACGATTGGGCCGCTCGGGCTTGCCAGCTTTCGACGCCTTGTCGCCCGGACCACTGCCACCACGATCGCCATCGACATACGGATTCTTGCCGGCCTTGACGATCAGTCGTATCGGCACGCCGGGAAGGTCAAACGACTCCCGCAAGCCATTGACCAGATAGCGTTTATAGCTCTCCGGCAAGTCCGATGCCCGCGAACACATCAAGACAAAGGTTGGCGGACGCCCCTTGGTCTGGGTCATGTAGCGCGGCTTGATCCGGCGACCATTGACGGCAGGCGGCGGGTGCCGCTCGGTCATCTCGTGCAGCCAGTCATTGAGATCGCGCGTCTTGACCTTGGCGTCCCAATTCTCGTGCAGCTTGGCCAGGGTCGGCATGATGGCATCCAACCCTTTCTTCTTGAGCGCAGAGATGGGCAGCAGGGGCGCCCCGGTCATCTGCGGGAGAAGGCGTTCAAACTCGAGCCGGATTTCCTTGAGATAGGCCTCGCGATTGGGCACCAGATCCATCTTGGACACGCAGATCGCGACGGCACGGCCCTCCTTGTAGGCCATGTCGGCCAGATGGAGGTCCTGTTTCTCGAGCGGGTGATCGGCATCCATGAGGAGCAGGACGACTTCGGCAAACTTGACCGCGCGCAGCGTGTCCGCCGCACTCATCCGTTCAAGCCGGTCGGCAACCTTGCCGCGCTTGCGCAAGCCGGCCGTGTCATGCAGGCGCACACGGCGCCCATCCCAGACCCAATCCACCGAAATGGCGTCGCGGGTGATACCCGCTTCCGGTCCCGTGATCAGGCGTTCGTCACCGATCAATGTATTGATCAGCGTCGACTTGCCGGCATTCGGGCGGCCGATAACAGCAATCCGCAGGGGTGGGTCGCCCTCATCCTTGGTACGGCGGCGCGCGGCCTTGGCCATCGTACCGAGCGCTTCGATCATGGCGTCATAGAGGTCACCGATACCGGCGCCATGCGCTGCGGAGAATGCAATCGGCTCGCCCATGCCCAGTTCGAACGCATCCATCAGGCCGGATTCGCCCGCCTTGCCCTCGCACTTATTGGCCAGCAACAGGACAGGCTTTCCCGACTTGCGGATGACGTCAGCGAAGACAACATCGAGCGGCGTCACACCCGCGCGGGCATCGATCAGGAGAAGGCAGAGATCGGCATCATGGATGGCCATTTCGGTCTGGGTGCGCATCTCCGCATCCAGGCCATCCTTCTCGGCATCGTCATATCCGGCCGTATCAATCAGCAGGAGGGGCAGGTCGCCCAGACGCCCACGCGCCTCACGCCGGTCCCGGGTAACACCGGGCCGGTCATCGACAATAGCCAGGGGTTTCCCGGCCAAGCGATTGAACAAGGTCGATTTTCCCACATTCGGCCGTCCTACGACAGCGATGCGGGGCAAGTGAGCAGTCATGCGTTTGCGCCTAGCGGAGCGCGATCATCCGCGCGTCATCGGTGACGACATATACGGTTTCATTGGCAATGACAGGGGGGATGAACACATCGCCGGGCAAATCGCTTTGCGACATGATCGTCCCGTCATAGGCGTTGAGCACCCGCATATCGCCGCGGCTGGAGGCCACAATGATACGGCCGCCGGCCATCACCGGCCCTGTCCAGGCGAGCCGGTTCTTGCGCTCGCTGGCATTCTCGAACAGGTCGAGCTGGGTGATCCAGTACACTTCACCGTCCAGGCGATTGATGCAGACAATCTCCGCCTCGCTTGTCGTGACATAGAGGAAGTCACCGGCCACCCAGGGGGCGTGCAGTCCACCGGCAGGCTGGCTCCACAGGCGCTCACCCGTCCGCAGGGAGATTGCCGCGAGCAGGCCGGAATGGCTCATCGCATACACGGTATTGTCGACGACGACCGGGCTTCCGGCGACATCATTGATCTCCGACATGGCTGTCAGACCACCCGCGCGGGTCAGGCTGTCCTGCCAGATCGGATTGCCGTTCTGGACCCGCAACGCAATCAGCTCGCCCGAGGCAAAGGGTGCCACGACGATATCACCCAGCACGGCCGGGCTTGGCGCGGTCAGGAGGCGCGCGGATTCAACAATGCCCTGATAGGTCCACAACACCTGGCCGCTATCGGTATCCAAGGCGAGCAGTTCGTTGTCGTCGCTCGACACGAAGACGCGGCCATCGGCGACCGTCGGCGCGCCATGGAAAGGCACCAGCGTCTCGGAGCGCCACAATTCCGCGCCGCTTGCGGAATCCAGGGCGACAAAGAAATTCAGGCCGGAATGGACGTAGATACGACCGCCATCAAAGGCCAGGCCACCGCCGAACGACATGCGGTCATAGCGGTGCGTCGCTTCGATCTGGTGACGCCAGACCGTCGCGCCCGTGTCCGCATTCATCGCCACGACCTCGCCGCTGGCGTCGATCGCATAGATATTGCCCGCCGCGATGACCGGACGGGCATTGATGCGGCGGCTATTGTCGGAGCCGGCGCCAAAGCCTTCACGCCAGGCGATGTCCAGCGGACCGGATGCCTGGGTGTGCTGGACGGCATTGGTGGGATAGCCACCCGGCTGCGGCCAGACCGTGTTCACATAGGCAGTCGGCAACTCGACGACGCCGGCGCTTTCGCCATCAAGGCGCAGGCCCTGCTCGAAATTGAGGATGGAGACGCGACCATCGGTCGGTGCGTCACCATTCAGATTATTGTCGTCGTCATTGCCGCGCCCCGGGATCATGTCCAGCGGGTTGGGCACCGACGAACAGGCGGCCAGCGGGGCGATCAGGGCCACACCCAGAAGGGTGCGGATACGCTTTACATCAATCATTGCCTGCATCCCCGGCATCAGGAGTTTCTTCGGTCTCGGCGGCTGTCTCTTCGGCCACAGCATCGTCAGCCGCAGCAGCATCGTCCACCGGGGCATCATCCGTCGCCATGGTGTCGGCTGACACGTCATCGGCAGAGGGCTCGGCCGGCCCGGCGCGCTGGGCAATCAGGGCCAGGGCTTCGCGTGCCCGGGCGGAGACACCCGCAGGCGCGTCATTGGCAAAGGCCAGGAATTGGTACTGGGTCCGGGCCCGCTCGTAATTGTCAGCGCGCAAAGCCGCAGAGGCGATCGTCTCGCGCGCCAGATGGCGGAAGGGCGATTCCCCGTTCACAAGCCGGCTCAGGCGCAGATCGATATCGGAGAAGGACAGTGTGTCCCAAGCAGCCCAGACCGCGCGGATTTCCGCCATGTCGCCCAGCAGCGGGTCACTGGCAGCAGCAGCGGCCTGCTCGAAGAAATCGGCAGCGGCAGCATTATCGCCCTGTTCGAGCGCGACATTGCCGCGCTGGATAAGCGCAAGCGGGACATATCCGGCCGTGCCCTGGCCGGCGAGAGTCTCGAGACTGGCAGCTGCGAGCGGCAATTGCCCGGCCTCGACCTGCGTCATCGCCGCAGCATAGGAATCGGACGCCGCCTCACGGCCCGAGGTCTGCCAGGCATCAAATCCCTGCCAGGCCACCGTACCCACAATGATGGCGAGTGCGCCGCCAAGCGCCCACGGTCCATATTTGCGAAGCAATTCCTGATACTTGTCGCGACTAAGTGCTTCGTCGACTTCTTCAAAAATATCGACCACGTCGGGGCGGCTCCGTAAATCCATTCAATGAGCGCGGACCCTAGCGTTACTCCCCCCCTGCCGCAACCGAGGTCAGCCGTCAGAGCGCTTCATCGTGTAGACCTCGCGTGGCGAGGGAAAGCTGCGATCCCGGACTTCCCGGGCATAGCGCGCAACAGCCTCATCGGTCCGCTCCGCCATATTGTCGTAGCGCTTGACGAATTTGGGCGTCCAGTCGAACACGCCGAGCATGTCCTGGGTGACCAGAACCTGGCCGTCACAGGTCGCCGAGGCCCCGATCCCGATGGTCGGGACAGCGACAGTCTCCGTGATCTCGCGCGCAAGGTCTTCCGCAACACCTTCAATGACAAGGGCGAAGGCGCCCGCCTCTGCGGTCGCCACGGCCTCGTCGATCACGCGCTGGCGCTCACTGTCCGTGCGCCCCTTGGCCTTGAAGCCGCCATCGGCCAGGGCCGCCTGCGGGCGCAGTCCGACATGGCCGATGACCGGAATGGAGCGGGCCGCCATGAAGCGGATCGTCTCGGCCGCATAGGTGCCGCTCTCGATCTTGATCGCCTGGCATCCGGTCTCCGCCATGATGCGCGCCGCATTGGCAAACGCCTGCTCCGGGGACGCTTCATAACTCCCGAACGGCATGTCGACGGCGACCAGGGCGCGTTTGGCGCCGCGCATGACCGCCTGGCCATGCAGGATCATCATGTCGAGCGTGACGCCGATCGTTGAATCGAGCCCGTGCACCACCATGCCGACGCTGTCGCCAACGAGGAGAAGGTCACAATGCGGATCGAGAATGCGCGCCATCGGCGCGTCATAGGCGGTCAGGCAGACGATCGGCTCACCGCCCTTGCGGGCACGAATATCCGGCGCGGTGATGCGCCGGATCTGGGTTTGGGCTGACATGAAACAGGCCTTTTCAATACGGGTGGCCGGACCCTAGCGCAGCATGCTGCGCTGCAAAAGCCTTGGACGGTGGCTCAGGCGATGCGGCGCGGCAAGACCGTCGCGACAATGCCAACCGCCACAGCCATGGCACCGGCCGCCATGACTTCCGGACTCATCAGGAAGCCGATATTCGCCATCAGGCCTTCCGTCGGCACCTGGACCTGGCCGAGCAGGCCTTCAAGCTGGGTGCCGGCAATCGCCGACCCGGTTGACCCGGCACCGCCGAGCAGCAGGATCCGCTTGCGATCCGGATTGGACAATTGCTTGACCACGCGGTGCGAGAAGGCATCGGCCTCACGCTCCGCCTCAAGCGGCTCGGCTGCCTGAGCGAAGGCGGCCTTGAGCCGGGCATCGAATGCATCATTCATCGTCATGACGCCATCACCTCCGCGTCCGTAAAGAACGCCTGCAATTTGGCCCGGCCGCGATTGACGTGCGACTTGACCGTTCCCAGTGGCATACCGGTCGCCTCAGCGGCTTCCGAGTGTGACATGCCACACGAATAACATAGCACGACCGCGATCCGTTCTTCATCCTTCAATGTGGCAAGGCCGCGATCGAGATCAACCACATTGCCCATATCACGGGGCGCTTCGGATTCTTCCATGCCGCTCTGGAACTTCTCCAGCACCCGGTCCGCCGCCTTGCGCTTGCGCGCTGACATCAGGAATTGGGTGTAGGCGATGGAACAGAGCCAGGACTTGAAGGAGCCCGTGCCCTTGAAACTTCCGACCTTCTCGAACGCCTTGATGAAGGCATCCTGAGCCAGGTCATCCGCGAGGGCGTGGTTGCGACACATGCGGTGCAGCATGCCGCGAACCAGGCCCTGATGACGCCGGACCAGTTCCCCGAAGGCCGCCGGGTTCTTTGTGGCGACCACCAGGGCTGTGAGTTCTTCGTCCGACGCCTTCATCAGCTTGCTCCGATTACTCGGCGCCCTCTTTCTTGCGACCCAGCAGGCCGAACCCGACAAGGACCAGACCGATAAAGCCCGGGAAGGCGGCGATGGCTGGCATCATGTACATGGCCTCTTCTTCGCCGCTGACGACTCCGGCCGCCCAGCCAAGCACGACAAAGCCAGCAGCAACGGCAACCAGGATGAGACCCGACTTCAAGTCACCATTGCTATCCTTGCGCGGCATGCCCAACGCCCGGATGGTGTCCGGCGTCATGGTCTGCCCGCCCTTGATGGCTTCTTCCACCACCCTGAGCGTCGCGGTTCGACGTTCCGTTTGGGCACGAAGCGAGAACCAAACGATCGAGGCGACCATTACAAACGGCGCCAGTGCTACAAATACCCAAGGGTTCATTTCAAATCTCCTTCACTAGGGCCAGGCTCCGTTTTCGCGTCGCCTTTGACCCTGAGATGCGGCGATATCTCTGTTTGGATGCAGAAATTATCCGATTACTGCGACACCAAACAGATACATGTGAAAATTCAATAGGATAAGCGCTGCGATGAGACCAAGGACAATCGCGGTGAGATCGCCACCCCACCCCTTTACCACGGGCGGGGGCGTCTCGCGGAAGCAGGCGGCGATGAAGGTGATCAGCGACCAGACGAAGAAACTGCCGAACAAAAGAACGGCCGAAGCCTCGCTATTGGCCAGCAGGTGCGCCCCTGACCAGACCACGACACCGGCCAGCATCGGGTGGCGCACCCAGCGGCGGATATGGCCCGGCGCATAGGCCGACGTCAGGAGAATGATCCCCAGCGGCACGGCGAACAGGGCCAGATGACGTCCCCACTCCGGAGCCTCCCAGACGACGGGCGTTGGATGGGCAATGATCTTGCCGTAGATAATGAGGACAAAGCCGACCAGCGAAATCGCCGTATAGGTCAGCTTGTAGGGCGTCGCGCCAAGACGGGCCTGCAAACCATCCCGAACGCCGGGCACAACTCGCAGGAGATGAACGCCCAGAAACAGAACCAGTCCAACAGACAGCAGCAGCATGCGCGCCTCCCCCTTGCAAACACGACTATAGGCGATTCATGGCGATGTCGCCGTGCAATTCCACGTGGAGTGCCAATAATCTGCTCAGAAAAAGCGCAGGTGTGGCAGGCGCAAAACGGGCTTTCGGGTCAACCAGAAATGACCCAGATAGGCCACCAGGCCGGCTGCCAGCATGACCAGCAGAACCTGGGACAAATCCTGCCCGAGCAATTGGGCGAAACGCTGCAGCACCGGTGAGATCAGGGCAACGCCGACAAAAAGCAGAAGCGTGGCCAGGCTGCGAAGTGCGAGCTCGACGCGCAGGCGGCGCCGGGCGACCTGTTCCATCACGGCCATGCGAAAGCCGCGATCCACCGCCGGGGCAGCGTCCGCAGCAAAGAAATCGGCAAGCGGGTCAGGCTGGCTCATGAATCCACTCCCAGAATCTCCACAAGGCGCGTTCGGCCTCGCAGCACATGTGATTTTACAGTACCCAGCGGCATATCCAAGACCCCGGCCGCGTCGGCATGGGTCCAGCCGTCTCCCAGGCAGAGCGATACCGCCGCGCGCTGGTCCGGCGGCAATTGCGCCAGGGCCTGGTGCAAGGCGATCGCCCGCTCCGTCTCCGGCGTCTCGCAATCCGGGCGAATTTCCTGCCAGTCATGATCGCGCTGCCGGTTGCGCGCCATCGTCCGGGCCTCGCCCTTGGCCTTGCGCCAGGCAATCGAGAACAGCCAGGACTTGAGTCGCGCCGGCTCGCGCAGGCCGCGCAGCTCGGTCCAGCCGGTCAGGAAGGTTTCCTGGGCCAGATCGTCGGCATCGGATGTGTACGGCCCCAGGCGTCGCAGAAATGTGCGGATCGGACCCTGATACCGGTCGACGATCCGCGCAAAGGCTGCGTCTGAGCCCGAGCGGGCCGCCGCGACCAGCGCGGCGTCCGTCGGTGGCGTGCTCATGGCTCAGTCCTAGGACTTGCGCTTGAAGAAGGACGCTACGAAGAAGGACGCCGACAACACGACGAAGATCAGGGCCACGAAATAGGCCACCTCGCCCATGCCGATCAGGCCACGATAGCCCTCATAGGCAAAGACCGCCGCGAAGCCGGCAAAGAGAATGACGAGAAAGGCGTTGGAACCGGTGCCATGGCTGTCCCGCCGATCATCGTCGCCATCCAGGTCAGACCAGTCGGCCCGCCCGTCTCCCGGCTTGTCGAGACTGGCGATCAGGTCCGCCGGCGGCTCCTTGCCCGATGCGGCATAGGTCTTCAGCAGGTCGATCTTCGCCTGGGTCCGCTTGTAGCGCATGAAGCTTCCCCAACCGGCTGCCAGAAAAAAGGCCAGCGGGAAGAGCAGCCACCAGTAATCGTCAAATATCTCGGCCATCGCGTGTGTCTCCTGTCGATCGCGTCCGTTTGGGCCGCACCCTGCAGCCTTTGACCCTATGTCGCCGCCGAAGCGGCATTTGGATGCAAGGGGCTGTCATACGCCTGTCCGGAGTGCAGGCCGCCACCCTGCCCTAACCCGGCGCGAGTGGCAGAAAAATATCCGAGCGCCATTCCGCTTCGGGCCGGCTTTCCGGATCATCGACATAATGCACGAAGAGCGGTTGATCGCCGATCTCGTCCGCCTCGCGGGTCAGAATGGCCGCGTAGAGCCGGTCGATACTGTCATGCAGGGTCTGGTAACTGCCGACATGGCGCAGGCGGGCGTGACGACCACCGGCCAGGGCCAGGACCTCAATGCCATCGGGAGGGGCCAGATCCCCGACAGCGATCGCGCAGTCAAAATGCAGGGCCGTCGCCTCGGTGAAGCGTGGGTCTTCGTGCCAGATGCCGTAAATCCCGGCCAGGGCCTCCATCGGGTGGTGAGTGAAGACGCGCTCGAACAGGCGTTCATAGGTCTCGTTGAGTTCGGAATAGGCGCCGATATTCCGGATTGCGAGCAAGCGAAGCGGATCCGTTGAAACAATCTCCACCGCCATCGGGCTTTGCGCCGACTGCTCCGGAGCGGGCCGCAGGAGACGCGCCATCAATTCACTTCGCCCGGCCCGCAGCTCGCTGGCCGACCCACCCGTGGCGGCCTTGAAGGCCCGCGCATAGGACTGGCTGGAACCATAGCCCGCGCCAGCGGCAGCCCGCGTCACCGTCTCGTCGGGATTGGCCAGATCAGGCAGGGAGCGCGCCAGCCTCACGCGGCGCACTGTCTCGGCAAGGGTCTCGCCGGTCATCAGTCGAAACACGCGGTGAAAATGGAAGGGCGAAAGGCAGGCAATGGAAGCCAGCCTGTCCAGTGACAGCTCGCCCTCGTCTGCGGCTTCAATATGCGCGAGGACGCGCTCGATCCGCTCGGCATGGCGAACCCGGTTATCCGGCATCATGGTCGTGTCTCCTCCACGGTGAACCATGAAACCGGTTTAGCGATGGCGGCAAGCCCGCGCGGTCCCGATCTTGCGATCTTTACCACGCGGGCCCTGACGATCCGGGGCTGGCCCTAGCGCTCGAACGGGTTGGCCAGGAAGTCGGGCAGATCGATCACGATCTCCGTGTCGTCGATCGGCTCGTCCCGCATGAAGCGGTGCATGACCTCACCAACCTCGGGCGTTGTCATGAAGAGGTTATGGCCGGCATTGCGCACGACGACCCGGGTCACATCGCTCAGATCTGCGACCGCCTCACGCTGGCTTTGCGGATAGGTCCGGCCGTCCAGCGTACCGGTCAGCAGCAGGACAGGCGTGTCGCCGGTCGGGCCGGTGCGGAAGTCTGCGCCGAGATCCAGGCCGTCCACCGCGTCATTGAGCTGTGGCATGGGGAAATTGAGATAGAGGCCCAGAAGACTGGTCTCCGCCTGCGCCTCCACCGCGGCAAGACGATCGGCATCAATCCCGGAGGCAATATCCATCGCAGTCGACATGGCATTGAGTGAAAGCGGCTCGCCCGGTGTCCAGAAGAAGCCGAGCAGACGGGTCGCCAATGTGGTGTCGCCCTGCTCGAGACTGGCATAGAGCGCAGGCAACAGGCCGGCATTGGCGGGATCGGCAATCAGGCCCGAGGAGAATTGCTGCACGTTGTGGCGTTGCAGAAGGAAGGGGATTGCCGGTCCGTCTTCCTGTGGCACCTGGATCAGGATCGGCTCCGCTTCCAGCTGTGCATGCACCCGGCGCATCAGGCCCGCAATGTCCGGATAGAGCGCAGCCGCGGCCGGCTGCGTGTCGATCGCCGCCTGCAGGCGCGCAATATAGGCGTCGGTGCGGGCGGGGTATTTCACGGTCTGGTCGAGACCTTCCGCGCTGGCGATGATGACCCGCTCGATCTCGTCCGGGATTGCGTCGAGGGCCGCCAGGGCGAGATGGCTGCCATAGGAAATGCCCCAGAGCGACATCGCGTCCGCACCCAGATGGGCACGCAGGTCTGACAGGTCGGCGACACTTTCGCGCGTCGTATAGCCGAGCAGGTCGACGCCCTCGGCCTGCCAGAAGCCCACACACTCGGCGAGGGCCGCCTGATAGGCCGCCACGATGTCCGCATCGCTGACCCGAGCGGCGCTATCAATCTGCTGGCTGCTGGCGCAACGCGGCGGGCGCTGGCTCTGGCCTGTGCCCCTCTGGTCGAAGGCAATCACATCCGCATGCTGGCGCATGGCCATGAAAAGCGGGAAGCGACGCCCCTGCGCCGTTCCGGACCCGGAACCGCCCGGGCCTCCTGCGAGATAGACAATGGGCGGACCGGCTGTCTCGCCGGTCGCGGGAAAGCGGACATAGCTGATCGTGATCATCCGGCTGTCCGGGTCGGCCCGGTTTTCCGGCACCTGGAATTCACCGCGATAGGCCTCGACAGTGTCGCCGCTCTGGGCGGTAAAGGTGATTTCGCTCTCACCGTCGCCCTGGGCAAGGGCCTGCGGCGCGGGCCCGGCCAGAAGGCCGGCGAGCAAGGCCGTGCCGGCCAGCAGGCTGGCGCGTGCGATCTGGGTGAGTGTCATGACTGCATCTCCGAATTGGCTTGCCCCCCGGGCATGCCGTGATCAGACCGCGTCCGGCGTCGCGTCACACCCGGAATTCGGCCAGCGGTGCCGATCAACCGACAAGCGGCGGGACGCCCCGGACCGCAACCGCTAATCTGGCAAACATGACCGTTCGTCCGATCCCGCCCCACGTCCTCGCCGCCGGCTTTCGAGCCAGCCTGCTTGCCCTGCTTGCCCTGCTTGCCCTGGTCGCGTTCGCAACGGGCGCTGGCGCCCAGCGAACCACCCATGTTGCCATCGAGGACGTGATTGTCTGCCCGGCGCGCGATAGCGACATCGCGCCGCCGGACTTCACCGCCGCCGACTGCGAGACGGTCGCTCTTTACAATCTCGACCCGCAAGGTCGCCATATCTGGGTCCGGCTGCGGCTGCCCCTGACCAATGGCGAATGGCAGGGCACAGGCCCCTGGGGTCTGATGGTCATGGGCAAGATGTCGAGCGAGGTCTATTTCAACGGTAGCCGGATCGGCGCCAACGGCCTCCCGGCGGACACTTCCAGGGCCGAGGAGGCGGGCCGCATCGATGCCAGCCTGTTCGTGCCGCACACATTGGTCCGGGCTGGCGATAATGTGATCGACATGCGCCTCTCCAGCCATCATGGCTGGCTGCGCCTCGTCTCGCCCATCCACGCCATCCAGTTCAGCCGTTTTCAGAACCCGACCACTTTCATCATAACCGGCTATTGGCCCAGCCTGATCACTTTCGGGGTCTTCCTGATCGGGCTCGTCTTCTTCGGGGTTACCGCGTGGCGCAATGAGGACCGGGAAGCCTCCCTTTTCCTCGCCTGCGCCTCCCTCTTTGCCGGTACTGAACTCTTCGTGGAATCAGCGCGCGGCCTCGTCGCCTATCCCTACCCCTTCCACGACACGCGACTTGTCCTGATCACGGTGTGCGCCGCCGGCTTCATGCTCTGCCTGCTGGCATGGCTGATGCTGCGCATGACATCGCTGGATTGGCGGTCTCGCCTGGCGCGCCTGTCCGTTGTGGCTCTGGCCATGGCCATCGTGATTGCTCTCATTCCCGGCTTCGACGGCAAGACGGCGGGTGTCATGATGACCGGTTGCGGCGCCGGTCTCCTGCTCTCACTCGGCTGGGCCGCCCGCAAACAGCGCGGCGCCCTCATACTCGCCGGCCTGTTCATTCTGGGACTTCTCGCGGTCTTTCATTTCGGGTCCCGCTTTCTCGATGTCGGCTATTTCCACGCGGCCGCCGGCGTGCTCGCCTTCGGAATCTACCAACAGGCCCAGCTTCTTGTTCAGGAACGCCGGCAACGCAGGCTGGAAACCGGGCGTGCCCTGCAACTGGAGACCGCCCTCGCCCAGGCCCGCCAGAAGTCAGCGCCGGAACAGATCCAGCTCGTGAGCGCCGGCCGCGTCGACTATGTCTCGACCGATCGCATCGTCCAGCTCAAGGCCGCGGGCGATTATGTCGAACTGCACTTCGAGGACGGGGCGACCACGCTCTATACGGGCACGCTGGGCGGGCTGGAGGATCAGCTCCCGGCCGCCTTCCTGCGCGTCCACCGCTCGCACATCGTCAATACGCTTTTCGTCTCCGCGCTGGAGCGTGAAGCGAGCGGGACAGGCCGGCTCCTATTGTCCAATGCCAGTGAAGGACCGGTCAGTCGCCGCATCATGCCGGCGGTCCGCTCGGCGCTGGCGGAGAAGACTGTGGAAACCGGGTGATACCGCCTTGCCGGGGCGTCGCCCTGCCCGCTAGCCTGCAACCTGGCATAAGCAGGGGGATATCATGCGACTCAGGACACGCAATGGACAGCTCTCACTCGGCAGTATCTACAAGCTGGTTGTGGTGGGCTGGACCTTTACCTGGACGTTGCTCTTCGCCTTCATCTTCGTCCTGATGATACTGAGGTCCCTGTCAGGCGCGCCCCTGACCGTGAATGGAGAGGCCGCCTACGGCGTCGGCGCATTTCTCGCGGGCGCCTTGCCCGTGATGATTTTCTTCCCGGTCGTTGCCTTTATCCAGGCCTTGATCTTTGGCGGCTTTTTCGTGCTCGCCATGATGATCTACCGGATGTTCCGCCCGATCACCGTGGAGACGGAATCGGCGAGCGTGTTCAGCTGACCGCAGCCCCCGGCATCAATAATGCGGCGGCTTGGTCACTTCCGGGGCCGGTGCGGCGGCTTCGAGCTCATCGATCTGCGACATCATGCGATTGATGCGACGCGTCAGCCGATCGAGTTCCTCGCGCTGGGCGAGGATGACGCCATTGAGGTCCTCAACCGTCGCATCCTGATGGGCGACATGGATTTCCAGCGCCTCAATGCGGGCCTGCAGCGTATCGGTCATCATGGTCATCCCGGCTCTTCCTCGGCGGCAAACTAGCGCAATCTGAACGCTTGTCTCGCATCGCGATCACACCACATATGATCGCAGGAGACAGAGGAGATTTCCATGAGCCGCATTCACGACTTCACGGCCACCGACATCAGCGGGGACGAGGTTTCACTGTCCAGCTATGAGGGCCAGGTGATGCTGATCGTCAATACCGCCAGCAAGTGCGGCTTCACGCCCCAGTATGAGGGCCTGGAGACCCTGCATTCGGAGCTCGCCGACAAGGGGCTCGCTGTCCTCGGCTTTCCCTGCAACCAGTTCGGCAAGCAGGAGCCCGGCGATGCCGCAGAAATCGCCAATTTCTGCACACTCACCTATGACGTGAAATTTCCGATGTTCGAAAAGATCCAGGTCAACGGACCAGACGCCCACCCGCTCTATGACTGGCTGAAATCACAAGCCAGGGGATTGATGGGTTCGACGTCGATCAAGTGGAATTTCACCAAATTCCTGGTCGATCGCGAGGGCCGGGTCGTCAAGCGCTTCGGCCCCCAGGACACGCCGGAGAAGATCCGCGGCGAGATCGAAGCCCTGCTCTAGGACTGATTGGCGAATTTCGGCGGCTTGGCGCGGCGCTTTTTCGGCGCGGCGGGCTCGGCCTCGGCCGCAGCCTTGGCCTGCATGGCCAGGCGCGCCTTGCGCAGGGTCTGAACCTTGGCCAGGCGCAGATCGGCTTCTTCCTGCAGAAGATCAAGAACGGAGTTCTGGGCCGGCACGGCCTTGACCGGCTCAGCGTCCTGTTCCGGATCCAGCTTGGGATCGGGCTTCAGGCGCAGCTGGTCACCATTGAACAATGTAGCCATCGGATCGGACTCCTTCTGCAGTTGTCGTTTCGGGTCGTTCAGAAACAAAAAGGCCGGGCGAATGCCCGGCCTCTCTGTGCGTCACCTATCCGTCCGTTAGCGGGACGTCAGGCAAGCCGGAAGCCGCTTACGCGACTTCCAGGTTCTCGGCAGCATTCTTGCCAGAACGCTTGTCCTGGACGACTTCGAAGTTCAGCTTCTGACCTTCGGTGATCGTGGTCAGGCCGGAACGCTCGACAGCAGAGATGTGGACGAAAACGTCCGTAGAGCCGTCTTCCGGCTGAATGAAACCAAAACCTTTGGTGGTGTTGAAGAATTTAACGATACCAGTAGCCATGACGATGTCCTTTCAATCAGGCACGTTGTTGTGGGCCCAACCGACCGCGTGTCAGCTGATGCCCGAAGTGTCGAAATTTGAAAGGGAAGAGCGTCGGGGGGGCAAAACTCGCCCCCAGAAGATTCGGCAATCAAGATCGAGTGACCGCTATATGGGCGATCGACGCGATTTTGGCAAGGCAAATCGGCGCGTCGAACCAAATAGCCGGCTGAGATACGGGCCCGGCAAAGCGCAGACGCGACTCAAGGCCGCCCCATTCATGCTCAATCGGTCATCAGGTCCGCCAGATAGGCATCAAACCGCTCCAGATCAGCTGCAATCCGTGAATTCTTGGCGACATCATGGGCCACGAAACCGGGCCGTTGTGCCAGACCGAAAAAGGCAAAATTAATGTGCAAGGGGGCCAACAGATCATCAACCGACCGCCCCTTGAACAAGGGCGCGTCGGGATCGTCGAACGCCCCGCGCGGCGCATTCATGGTCAGTGAGAGCGCATAGGATCGCCCCTGCATCCGCCCGCCCGAGCCATAAGGCCGTGACGGGTCTGACCGGGTGCGCCCATCGCCGCGCGCCAGCCGGCCATCCATGCCGGCCGTGAAAACCTCGTCGAGATAGCGCTTCAATGACCAGGGCGGCCCCATCGAGTTGAGCGGAAACTGATAGAGAACGAAATCCGCCCAGAGCTGCAGCCCGATCTGCGTCTCCACATCCCACGCATCCGCCACAGCCACGCTCTCCACTTCAGCCCTGCCCGCCAGGAAGGCCTGGCGCGCCCGCTCGGTGAAGGTCGCATTGAGCCGCCCCGGAGACGAGGGAAAGGGCTGATGCCCATTGACGAGAAGAATCTTGCGCATGACCGGAGTGTGGGGTTGCGCCCGCCAGAGCTCAA
>NZ_CAJQOO010000041.1 GCF_905480005.1 uncultured Maricaulis sp. | reverse complement strand
AGCATGGCGGCCTCGAAGACCGACTGCGCCGTCTGGGCATTGGCCATGGCCGTTTCCACGGCGCCCAGTGCATCGGTCACGTCAGAGCGCGACAGGCCGGCGCCTTCACTCATGAGCACACGCGAGGCGGCATCAATGCTCGCCGCACCCTGCCAGGTCTCGACAAGATGGATGGCAACCCGGTTTATCGCCGGCAGGGTCGTGAGGTCGAGCTCGGCGGTTTCGACGTAGAGCGCGAGACCGCTCGCATCGGTTTCAGCATCCTGGCCGGCCAGCTGGTTCATCCAGCGCATCGCCGTGTCCACCGAACTGGCTTCCCGGATCAGACCACGCGTCTCGAGCGCGGATGTGAAAGCGTCGGTTGCACGCTCCAGCTCAAGCTGAGCCGGTGTGGAGGCGGTACGGGAACCCGGGAAAGAAGAGGCCGCGACCGAGATCGGCGCACTCGCGCACGCGGAAGCAAGACTGCAAAAACAAATGGCTAGCAGAGCGCGCCGGAATGCGATCATCACACGGTTGTTCCCAAGAACGATTGACAGCCCCAAATCGCCTGTGACGATACAGAGCGAAGGCCATTTAGGCTATGGTTTATTGTGTTTATGACTGGCTAACGGCACAGTGAACGATATGGATGCCTCCTACTCCAGACGCCTCCTCTATCCGCCGATCCGGCCCCTTCAGGCCTCGCGACTGGCGGTTGGCAATGGTCATGACCTCTATATCGAGGAATGCGGTCGCCCGGACGGGCTGCCCGTCATAACACTGCATGGCGGTCCCGGGGGCGGTGTCTCGCCTGCCCTGCGCCGCTTCTTCGACCCGCGCCGCTACCGCATCATCCTGTTCGACCAGCGGGGCTGTGGTCGCTCCACACCGCATGGCGAGCTGAGCCATAACACCACCCAGGACCTGATCGACGACATGGAGCGCATTCGCGAGGTCATGGGCGTCGACAAATGGGTGGTGTTCGGCGGTTCCTGGGGCGCGACCCTCGCCCTTGCCTATGCCCGCGCCCACCCCGATCGCTGTATCGGTCTGATCCTGCGCGGCATCTTCACCTGTACCCAGCGCGAGCTCGACTGGTTCTACAAGGACGGCGCCAACATGCTCTTCCCGGATGCCTGGGAGCGGCTGGTCGACCCTTTGAGCCCGGAAGAGCGTGGCGATATCATCCGCGCCTATTATGAGCGCCTGGCCGAGCCGGACATAATCAGGCGTCGTCCGGACGCGCTGGCCTGGTCACGCTGGGAAAGTGCGCTGATCTCGATGACCGGCGACCCGTCGGCACCGCTCGCCGACCCGATCCGCGCCGATGCCCTCGCCCGGATGGAAAGCCATTACTTCTTCCACCGCGGCTTTTTCGAACGCGATGGCGAATTGCTCGAGGATGCCGGCCGTTACAATCACCTGCCCGGTGTCATCGTCCAGGGCCGCTATGACGTCGTGACCCCGCCCCAAACGGCATGGAGCCTCGCCCGGGCTTGGCCGCGGGCAAGGCTCCACATGATTGGCGATGCCGGCCATGCGGCCGGCGAGCCAGGCGTGGTCGACGCACTCGTGCGGGCGACCGACGCCTTTGCCGACTCGTTCGGCTAGCCGAGACCCAGCATTGAACCAATGGCACCGCCATTGAACTTGGCGTCCAGGCCGAGGAAGAGAATGAAGCCGATGGCCGGCGGCACGACAAACTTCACACAGAAGTGGAAGAAGGCGAACAGGCCGTTCGAGGCATGGCTCAATTCTTCACGCATCAGCGATTTGGGAATGACCCAACCGGCAAAGACCGCAACCAGCAGACCGCCGAGCGGGAGCAGGAAGCTGCCGGACAGCCAGTCGACGAACAGGCCGCCGAAGTCTGACGACCAGACGGCACCGGCACCGATCATGAAGGCGAAGAAGCCGAGCAGCCAGGCCGCGGTCGGACGCGAGAAGTCGGAATGCTCCTCGACAAAGGCCACGGTTCCTTCAAGCAGCGAGATCGAGGAGGTGATTGCCGCGATGAAGGCCAGCGCGAAAAAGGCACCACCGATGATATTGCCCGCCGGCATGTCGGCGAAAACGGCCGGAAGCGCGGTGAAGATCAGGCCCAGGCCTGCTGCCGGATCGATACCCACCATGAAGACAATCGGGAAGATCATCAGGCCGGCGATCAGCGCCACCGCGGTATCGGCGGAGGCGATCAGGATCGAGGACGAGCCGATATTGGTGTCCTTGGACAGATAAGAGCCATAGGTGATCATGATGGCCGAGGCGACGGAGACCGAGAAGAAGGCCTGGCCGAGCGCGGCGACAAAGGTCTGCCCGGTCACGGCCGAGAAGTCCGGCGTGAACAGGTAGGCAATCGCCTCCGAGGCGGCACCGGTGGCCAGCGAGTAGATGGTCAGACCGATCAGCATCACGAAGAAAAGCGGCATCAGGAAGGTCGCGACCTGTTCGATCCCGCCCTTCAGGCCCCGCGCCACAATCAGCACGGTGATGATCATGAAGCCGGCATGCCAGGCGAGCTGGGTGAAGGCGCCCTGGTAGAACAGGTTGGCGCCGTCAGGCTGACCGAAACCGCCGGCGAAACCGGCAGCCGAATAGGCCATGACCTGTCCGGCGATCACCGAATAAGTGGTCAGGATCAGGAAACCACCCGCCGTACAGACCCAGCCGACGATCGCCCAATTGGCGGATCGCCCGGCTTCCTGCGCCATTTTGCGGGTTGAGGAGATGGCCGATTGCTGCGCATGGCGACCGATGGCGATCTCGGCCATCAGGACCGGCAGGGCGAACAGGGCCACACAGCCGATATAGATCAGCACGAAAGCCGATCCGCCATTTTCGCCCGTCTGGAACGGGAAACGCCAGAGATTGCCAAGACCGACCGCGGATCCGACCGCGGCAAGAATGAATGCGAAACGCGACGACCAATGCGCGTGCTGACCGGCTGGTGTTGCCGCCATGAGACTCTCCCCTGAAACAGGACGCGAAGGCGCGTCCACCCCTTACAGAATTGCCGCGCACACTTCCCCAACCGGCCCAGCCGGTCAAGCACGCGACGTTGTTGCAGTGCGGCGCAATATCAGCCGAACAGCCCGGCTCCGCGCGGCGGTTCCGCATTGCGGTGAATATGCGCGCCCAGAATGAGGCCGAAACCGGCCATCACGGCCAGGACAACCGTCCCGCCATAGGAGATCAACGGCAAGGGTACGCCAACCACCGGCAAAAGGCGCGACACCATGCCGATATTGATGAAGACATAGGAGGCAAAGGTCGTGATCACACCGATCGTCATCAATCGCAGGAAGGGCGACTTGCAGCTGATCGCAATAATCAAACCCTGGGCCATGATCAGCGCATAAACCGCCAACACGGCGATGCCGCCAACGAAACCGAACTCCTCCCCCAATGCCGTGAAGATATAGTCGGTCTGCATCTCCGGCAGATAGCCCAGCTTGGACTGGGTGCCCTCAAGGAAGCCCTTGCCGGTCATGCCTCCCGAGCCGAGCGTGATCACGGCCTGGTTGGGATGATAATTGATACCCAGCGGATCGAAATCCGGATTGAGGAAGGCGTGGACGCGGTCCATCTGATAGTCGGCGAGAATATTCTCGAGCCCGAACACGCCGATCCCGACAATACCGGCAAGCCCGACCCCGGCGACCGCCAGGATGAACCACCAGCTGAGCCCCGCCATGAAGATCACCATGACCCCGGTCGCGGCCAGAAGCAGGGTCGTACCCAGATCAGGCTGGCTGACAATGAGGATGGCCGGGATGCCGATGATCAGGAGGGGCGGAAGCAGGCCGGAAATCGTCGTGACCTTGATGTCCTCGAGGTCGTGATAGAAACGCGCCAGAGCCAGCACCAGGGCCAGTTTCATGATCTCCGCCGGCTGGAGACGGATGGGCCCGAGATCAACCCAGCGCTGGGCCCCATTGATTGTCACGCCCGCAATCTCGACCAGGACAAGCAGGATCAGGGCGCCGACATAGACCGGATAGGCCAGACCCATCCAGAAGCGCGGCGGGAACATCGCGATCACGATCATGCCGACAAAGCCGAGCGCAAAACGGACGGCGTGATTGATCGCCCACGGCTCCCAGCTGCCGCCGCCAACAGAATAGAGCATGCCGACGCCGGCCGCGCCGAGCAGGGCGAGGAGCAGGACCAGCGTCCAGTTGAGCTCCATCATCTTGCCGGGGATGTCGCGCGGCACGCTCTCGCGGAAAACGGCCATCAGGCGCCTCCCGGGCGGTCATTGCCAAGATCGGCGAAGACACCGGCCCGGCTGGAGGGGTCACGGGCGACAACGCGGCGCAGGATATCCCGGGCCGGACGTGTGGCCGCGGACGAACCGCCACCATGCTCGATGACGACCACGCAGGCATATTTCGGATTGTCGGCCGGCGCATAGCACATGAAAAGACCATGGTCGCGCAGGCGCCAGGGCAGGTCTTCCTGCTCGCGCACACCGGCTTCACGCTCGGCAGCGGTGATGGAATAAACCTGCGCGGTACCGGTCTTGCCGGCCATCTCGATATCATCAATGCCCAACCCGCCGAGCGAGAAGGACGTGCCACCGGCTTCCTCGACCACGGCGCGCAAGCCGTCACGCACCTGGGCCAGGGCATCATCATTGACGCCGATATGCTGGGCAGGCGGCATCATGGCATTCCGGTAGAGCGTCGGCGATACGGCCCGCCCCGACGCCACCCGCGCGGTCATCACCGCCAGCTGCAATGGTGACGCCGTCACAAATCCCTGCCCGATTCCGGTATTATAGGTGTCACCCGTCGACCAGCCCTGATCATAGCGCGACCGTTTCCAGGCCGGGTTGGGCATATTGCCCCGGCGGACGCCGGCGATGCCGATATCGAATTGCTCTCCGATCCCGAACCGGGTCGCCATTTCATGCAGGCGATCAATGCCAAGGCGCTCGGCGATCTCGTAGAAATAGATGTCGCAGGATGTCTTCACCGCTTCGCGCAGATTGACCAGACCATGGCCCCGGCGGCGCCAGCAGTGGAATTCGCGATCACCCAGACGCACCGAACCGGTACAGCGCACCGTCTCGCTCGGCGGGACCACACCATGTTCCAGCGCCGCCGCGGCGACCACGGCCTTGAAGGTCGAACCCGGCGGGTAGGTCCCCTGAATGGATTTCTGGAACAGCGGGTTGCGGTCATTTTCCCGCAGCGCTGCATAGTCCGCCGAGGAAATGCCGCCAACGAAGAGATTGGGATCAAAACTGGGCGATGAGACCAGGGCGATAAGCTCGCCGGTATTGACGTCCATCACCACGGCCGAGCCACTGTCCTGGCCCAGGCGTTCATGCGCGTAGCGCTGGATGTCGGCATCAAGGGTCAGCACCACGTCACGCCCGGCGACCGGCTCGGTGGACTGCTCCGGCAATTCGCGGATCACACGGCCACGTGCATTGACCTCGGTCTTGAGCGCGCCGGACTCGCCACGCAGATCGCTTTCGCGGGCGATCTCAACCCCGGTCTTGCCGATCCGGAAACCCGGATGGCGCAGGAGGCGTTCGGCATCCCGCGGATTATTGGCGATGTCCTCATCATTCGGCGGCTGCACATAACCCAGCACATGGGCAAAGGCCGGCCCATAGGGATAAGAGCGCACCTCGCCGACATCCGGCGTCACACCGGCCAGGTCGGGCGCGCTGAGATTGATCGACGCAAACGTGTTCCAGTCGAGATCATCCGCGACGGTAATGGCGTGAAAGCTGCGCTGGCTGCGGGCGGTCCGCAGGATGCGCTCACGCTCATAATTGCCGAGCGGCAGGAAAGGCTGAAGCCGGTCGAGCGCCGACGCCACATCGCCGGACTGTTCGGGGACAAGAAGAACGCGATAACTGTCGCGATTGTCGGCGACGGCGACGCCGAAGCGATCGAGGATGCGGCCACGCGATGGCGGCAGGAGATTGAAATTGAACTGATTGTCTTCCGACATCAGCCGGTAGCGTTCGGTCTCCAGGACCTGAAGCGAATACAGCCGTGCGCCCAGCCCCAGGAAGGCCAACCCGCCGGCGCCCGCCATCAGCAGGGCACGACGGGTGAATTTGAGATCCTGTTCCTGTCGGTCAGCGCGCATGAATAACTGTCATCACCCCCCGATAAAGCCCGACCCGCGCGACCGGCGACGCCGCAGGACAAGATAGGCCGGCAATGGAAACATCAGGATGGAGGCCACGATCTCGATCACCAGGGGCTGCAGATCCGCCATCTGTTCAAGCGCGAAACTGCCGGCAGCAAAGGCGATGCCATGGGCCAGCAATAGCGTCGCACCAAAGCGCAGCAGGACCGGCGGCAAGTCGCGCGGCATGCCATCCTCGCCCCGGAATCGGAAGACCGAGATTGAAACCAGATAGGCCAGTGCCCAGACCCCCATCGGCGCCCCGGTCAGCAAATCCTGGGTCAGGCCGATGGCAAAGACCGCGATCGGCGGCATGAATTGCGGCCGGACATTCGCCCACAGGAAAATCGCCATCAGCGTCCAGGTCGGCATGATGGTGAGGCCATCGACAAGACGGGTCGGAGACGCCTGGATGATCAGGGCGATCAGGACCGAGGCGATACAGCCGGTCGCAGCCAGCCATGGCGAATTGCGATCAGTCGGTTTCCTCACCGGTTATCCTCCGTCGCAGTCCCGTCGGGCGGTGTTGCATTCGTATCAGAGTCGTCGACGGCGGCGTCGCCCTGGTCCGGGCTCGCGTCTTCAGAACTGGTCGGCCCATCGCCTGCCGGTTCAGCGCCCGGCTGGTCAGCGCCCGCCTGGTCAGCAACCGGCGCCTCCTCTGTCAGCGGAATGTCCGGCTCGCTTTCCGGAACCGGCGCGGTCACACGCTGAAAGGGCCAGACCCAGACGAAATCGACCGGTGCCTGATCGGAGTAAAGCCGGACGCGCCAGCCGCCGTCACGGGTTGCGACCGCCTCCCCCACCGGCAGACCACGCGGCAGGATGCCGTCATCACCGGACGAGACAATGCGGTCGCCCGGCTGGATATCCGGTGCCCGACCGACATAATCGAGCCGTGGAAACTCCGAGTTGTCGCCAACAAGAATGGCTCTGGCATTGGAGCGATCGGCCATCACAGGCACGCGGGAATTGAGGTCGGTGAGCAGGAGGACACGCGCCGACCGGCGACCGGTCTCATAGACCCGGCCCACCAGGCCATAGAGATTGATCACAGGGTAGCCGTTGCGAATGCCGGCGTCGCTACCGCGACCGATCAGGCGGGCGCGAACGAAGGGGCCACGCGGATCGGCCACGGTCCAGGCGCCGATACGATCCTCGATCGCGGCGCTTTCCACATCGAGCACGTCTTCATAGACCTCGATGCGGTCGCGCTGGCGATAGGCCAGATCTTCCCAGTAGCGCGCTTCGGTCAATTGCTGGAGGAGGCGGTCATTCTCGGCAACGAGCTCACCCTGGCGACGCCAATAGGGCCCGATATTCTTGATCGCCCGCAAAGGCTTGGCGACGAGATCCAGGAGCGGCGCTGAAACATCGGTAAAGCCGGCGCGGAAACTGGCAAAAGGGGCTGAGCGGGAAGCCGGGCGATCAAAGGCGATCAACGCGCCGGAAACGACGAGAAGGGCAATGAATAGCGTCCGCGAAAAACGGATGCCCTGCTCACCGTCATGTCGTGTCGAGCGTCGCGACGCCACGCCTCACTCCTTCTCCCCCGTTTCGAGGTGGAGATTACACAGCTTCGGAGAGGATGGGACGCCAGATCCGAAGGTCTTCCACGGCTTTTCCACAGCCCAGCACCACGCAGGACAGGGCCTCATCAGCCAAGCTCACCGGCAGCCCGGTGCGTTCACGCAGCTCGGTGTCGAGATTGCGCAGCAGAGCCCCGCCACCGGTCAGGACAATACCCTTGTCGACAATATCGGCCGCCAGCTCCGGCGGCGTGGCCTCGAGCGCCTGCTTGACCGCCTCGACGATCTGCTCGACCGGCTCGGACAGGCTGTCGGCGATCATGGCTTCGGTCACGGCGATCTCGCGCGGGACACCATTCATCAAGTCACGCCCCTTGATGTCCAGCGACAGGCCTTCGCCTTTCACCGGTGGCATGGCCGACCCGATTTCCTTCTTGATGCGCTCGGCCGACGTCTCGCCAATCAGAAGATTCGCCGAGCGTCGGATATAATTGATGATGGCTTCGTCCATCTTGTCGCCGCCCACGCGGACCGAACGCGAATAGACAATGCCCGAGAGCGACATCACGGCCACTTCGGTGGTGCCGCCACCGATATCAACGATCATCGAACCGGTCGGTTCGTCGATCGGCAGGCCGGCACCGACGGCAGCCGCCATCGGCTCGTCGATCAGGTAAACCTTGCGGGCCCCCGCACCCAGGGCGCTCTCATGGATGGCGCGGCGCTCGACGGCCGTGGCACCGGAGGGCACGCAGATCACCACTTGCGGGCTTACCATCGCCCGGCGGTTATGCACTTTCTGGATGAAATGCTTGATCATTTCCTCGGCGACGTCGAAATCGGCGATCACACCGTCGCGCATCGGCCGGATCGCTTCGACATTGCCGGGCGTCTTGCCGAGCATGAGCTTGGCTTCGGCCCCCACCGCCTGCACGTGTTTGCGGCCCTTTTCGACCTTGTAGGCGACGACTGACGGCTCGTTGAGCACGACGCCGCGTCCCTTGACGTAGACGAGCGTGTTCGCCGTTCCCAGGTCGATGGCGATATCCGCAGAGAGCAAACCGAAGAGGCTGTTGAGCATGGGGGTGCTGAATCTCGAAAAGTGTGGCGGCAAAGCCGCGATGCAACTGTTTTTCTTGTGCGATGCTCCGAGCAAGATTGCAAGGGGCGCACGGGCATTCCCGGTCATAGTGGGCAGGTCTTAACCAGTCTTTAGGACTGGGCGGCCGGGTTTGAGCTGTTCTCGCCCCGGATTACGGCTCTTTGGCGGCATCATCCGGTTTGGCAGCAGCGGGCGCACGATTGCGCCGAAGCCATCCGCGCGCGACCAGCATGATGCCGATCCAGGCCAGGGCCGCCGCCGCGAAAGCAATGCCCAGCAGGACTTTGCCCTCGGTCAGCATGGTGCGGATGCTCTCGCCCATCAGTGCCACAATGAAGATCTTCGGGGCAGAGCCGAGCATCGTCCCCAGGGCAAAGGCCCAATAGGGCGTGCGCGCGACGCCGAACCCCATATTGACCATGATGAACGGCCCCGACGGCACCCACCGCACGACCATCGAGGCCAGCAGGCCATTGCGCCCGATAAAGTCGGAAATGCGATTGGCCCAGTCGCCGCCATAGCGCTTGAGGATGTCCGCACCGAAGAAGCGCCCGATGACATAATTCACCGCAGCGGAAAACTGGGTCGCGACAAACGCATAGATCGCACCGGTTGTCGGTCCGAAAGCAACCAGGGAGGCGGCGATCAGACCGAATTGCGGCGCGCCCAGGAATGACAGGGCGGTAAAGACCAGGATGGTCAGCGGCAGGGCGTACCATTCACTGGCCGAGGCGCGAAACCAGCTGCCCGCAGCCCCGGGTTCGATATCGAGCACGAAGCGCCCGATCACGAAAACCAGTGCCACCACAAGGAAGAGCACCACAGACACGCCTATGGCGCGCGCGGCACGCGCGTCCATGCGCAGGAAAAAATCGGTGAGTCGGTTCATCACGACAGAATTCCGGACCAAACGGAGACTCGCTTACCTAAGCACGCTTTGCGCGTCGGGCAATCAATCAGCGCCGTTTTCCTGGCGCAGAAGCTCGCCCGACATGTCGACAGCTTCTCCGGAGGCGATCGCCGCAAGCTTGGCCCGCTGAATGGCCAGAACACCCAATTGCTCGTCCAGGACTTTGAGAATATCGCGGGCTTCTTCCTGGTCGATCCGGCCCGGCGAGCGCTCGGTTTCGCTGAGACTTTCCATGATCGCGGAGATATTTCGCGCATTGCGACGGCTGGCTTCACCGGCCAGGGCCAGCCAATTGGCATCATCCGCCTTCTCGATCGGCAGAAAAATACCGCCCGCCAGCGCCGCCAGATGCTGGGCGGCCGCGGACGCACCGGACTCGGTCAGCTTGGCAATGCGGGCGTAGGAAATCTCGTTGGTCGAGTCCGGATCGGCCAGCGCATAAACGCGAGTCCGGCTCAGATCGAGCAATTCCATGACCGTCGGAATACCGCCGACCTCCTCGAAAACCCGCGCGACGACTTCCTTGGGCTCGCCATAGCGTCGAACTTTCACTGGATTGAATGACATGTCTCGCCCCCGCGCGCGATTCTGGTTCCGAATAACTCTATTACAGGTGGCGGGGCTTATTGGCTATTTCGTGGCACCGTAAATCCGTCGGCGCAGTTCAGCGCCCGCGGCCTCGATCGGCAAGGCCCGGTCAGCGGCCCGTTCTGCCTTCATGGCATCGCCGGCCTCATAGGTCTCGACCCATTTGCGGGCAAAGCGATCGGTTTCGATATCCGCCATCGCCTGGTCGAAAACGGCTTTCAGCTCCGGCCCGGCAATCTTGTCTTCGATCTGGCGCGCGCCGAATTCTGCCGTATCCGAAATCGCCTCATACATCCCGGCAATCCCGCGCGCCTGGATCAGGTCGGCGAGGTATTTGATCTCGTGGACACAATCGATATAGGCCATGCGCTCGCTGACCCCGGCGGCAACAAGGCGCTCATAGCTGGCCTTGGCCAGTGCGACGAGGCCGCCGACCAGGACAACCTGCTCGCCAAAGAGGTCGGAAACCGTTTCCTCGCGAAAACTCGTCGGGAAGATGCCGACTTCGCCCGAGCCAATCGCGGCGAGATAGGCCAGCGCCAGCTCGCGAGCCCGTCCGGAGGCGTCCTGATGGACCGCCCAGAAGCCGATCAACCCCTTCCCCTTCTCGAATTCCTGACGCACGGCACCGCCCGGCCCCTTGGCCGCGGCGAGGATGATGTCGGCGTCCGCCGGCGGTTCGATCAGCCCGTAATGGATGGAGAAGCCATGACACAGGATCAGCGCCTGGCCCGGTTTGCGGTGAGGCAGGATCGCGTCGGTCCATATCTGACGGTGTGCTTCATCCGCCGCGAGCAGCGAGATTGCATCGGCCCAGGCCGCAGCATCCGGCAGGGAAACCACATCGAACCCGTCGGCCTCGGCCGTGACGCGCGAGGGTGAGCCTTCCCGCAGGGCAATGCGGATTTCACTGACGCCACTATCGCGCAGGCAGAGCGCGTGCGACCGGCCGTGATTGCCATAGCCGACGATCGCCAGGCGGCATTGTCTTACGGGTTCTAGGTCAATATCGGCCGAATAAAGCGGCTCACTGGTCTCCACCGTCATCGGACGACTCACTCCCGGCTGGCTCTGGCTGATAGGACGGGTCTTCCGTACCCATGTCCAGAAGGCCGCGCCACTCACCGGCATCATTGCGATGCCAGACCGTCACATAGGTCCCGCGCGCCACCGCAACAGACGCCTGATCCCCATCGGTATGAATGCTCCACACCCCCCAGGTGACGCCGAAATCGTCACCGCTGCCGGCAAAGCCTTCCGAGGGCTCCCAATGCAACAGGGTATCACCTGTGAAGGGCTCATAGAGCGGCGCGATATCCTGCGTGCCCACGACCGGGTCGGGCGTGCCACGGACAAGACGCCCCTCGGTCGCATCCATCCAGTGCCCGAAGGCAGCGGCGGCCCCCTCCTCGGCTGCCATGGCGGCGAAGTCGCGGTCGGCCTGCATGATCGCGGCAACCGTGTCTTCCTGACTCTGGGCCGGTGCCGGTCCGGCCAGGGCCAAGGTCAGGGTCAGGGTCAGGGTCAGGGTCAGGGTCAGGGTCAGGCTCGTCGCTGCAAACACTGTCTTCATGTCGCTTCCCCCTCGAGCAGGACAGCCAGCGCGTCGCGGGCAGCGGCCGGGTCCAGCGTGTTTATCCGGTCCCAGCTGGCCGCCTGATTACGAAACCATGTCCCCTGCCGTTTGGCGTAGCGGCGACTATCACGCTTGGCGAGACTGACAGCGTCGTCGAGGGTTGTTTCA
>NZ_CAJQOO010000040.1 GCF_905480005.1 uncultured Maricaulis sp. | reverse complement strand
CTGGCGGCCGGAAAGAAGCAGATCGCCAAACTCAAACGCGACGAATGACAGGAAACCGGCCCCGAACGGGAGCAGATTGACGCCGGGTTGCTTCGCCATGAACTTTCCGTAACCTATTGATTTATTGTAACTTATAAAGCGAGAACCGGACTGCTAACCTGAGACACTCTTTCGTGTGTCCGGAGTTCCTCATGCAGTATGCGGTCGGCAAGTCCCCCATCTTTATCGGTGGTGCCCCGCGATCCGGTACGACGCTGCTGAGGGCGATGGTCAATGCGAGCCGCAATATTGTCTGCGGTCCGGAAATGCGGGTCATCCCGGCCCTGTGTCACCTCGCTGAACAGATCGACCGGAACCAGGCCAGCGTCCTGGAGAGCGGATACGGCGTCGACCGCGAAGCCCTGCACACCCAGTTCGCCCGGGCCATCGACACCCTTCTGGCTCCGCTCCATGCCCGCACCGGCGCCCGCGTCGCCGAGAAGACCCCGGCCAACATTCTCCACTTTGCGCGCCTGCGTCAGATCTTTCCGGACAGCCCGCTGATCGGCATTGTCCGTGACGGGCGCGATGTCGTCGCGTCGCTCCTGTCGATGGACTGGACGGACAGCGCCACTGGCCAACCCATGGCCATCACCCGCGACGCCGCGGCGGCCGCGCGTCTCTGGTGCGCCAGTATCGAGGCCGGGCGCCGCATGCAGGACGACCCGGCTTACTTCGAGCTTCGCTATGAGGCGCTCGCCACCGACCCGGTCGGGACAATCGCTCCGCTCTTCGACGCGCTGGGCGAGACTGACGCCGCCAAGGCGCGCGCCCTCGACCATGCCCGCGATTTCGATGTCGCGGCCGGGACCGGCGAGTCGAGTGCGGCGCGTGTCGCCCAACCGATTGACCGCAGCGCCATCGGGCGCTGGCAGAGCAAGCTCACCGCCGCGCAAATCGACACGGTCATGGGCATTGCCGGGGGGCATTTGCGCGAGCTTGGCTATGCCTGACCCTGAAGTTTCGGCCCCCGAACTGCCGGACGGCCGCCGCGACGGGGCCGGTCTGGTCTTTGCCGGCGGTTGTCCACGCTCCGGCCTGACCCTGCTGCGTCGCCTGATCGAACCGCACCGCCAGGTGCATTGCGGCCCGGATACCGGCCTGCCGCCATCGATCGCCATGCAATGGCAGAATTTCGCCCGCGAGCTGGGACCGCTGCATGCCCGGGATTTCGATCTCGGGGCCGAGGATATGCAGCGCACCATGGCGGATCTCCTGACCGGCATGATCGGCGCCCCGCTGGAGGCAGCGGACATTGATGTCCTGGTTGAAAAAACCACGCTCAATGTCGCCGCCTTCGGCCCGCTGGGGCGGCTCCTGCCCGAGGCGCGCTTCATCCATGTCGTGCGCGATGGCCGCGATGTCGCCAACTCCCTGCTCGCCCGCGACTGGCGCGACCCTCAGGGCCGCCCCTTCCCCCATGTCAGCGACACGGGCGCGGCCCTGAAATACTGGACCGACCTCACCGGAATCGGCCTCGCCGCCGAGCGCGCGCTGGCCGGTCGCATCCTGCGTATCCGCTATGAAGACCTCGCGACCCGGCCCAAGGCGACCATCACCGGATTGATGCGCTTTCTCGGCCTGAAATTCGAACCGACCCAGCTCCACTACGCCACACGCCAGATCGAGCTGCATGGTCTGGAACTGGACAGCCTGCCGCTCATCAACCAGCCCCTGACCCGGCGCCGGGTCGGGGCCGGTGCGGGCCTGGACGGTCGGGTCACGGCGCCGACGCGGCAGAGGCTGGACGAGTTGGGTTATGGGGCGGGCAGCGCCAAGCCTGGACGGAGGCGGAACCGGCTGGGTACGCGCTGAGGCAAATTGGAACCTGCGACGACAACGCAACTTGCCGCCTGACAACGCGCGGGCCAGTGTGGCGCCATGCTGGTCTACCTCTTCACTGCAGCCCTGTTCACGCTGATTTTCACGCGCGAAGTCATCGCACCGGCATCAGGTGCGTCTTGCGACAAGCGTTGGCGGATATTCGCCGGCAGCCTCAACCTCGCAAATCTGGTCGTCGTCCTCGCTGCCGGTTGGCTGTTCAGCGGCTGGATCGGGCGCCACGCCCTGCTGCCCCTGCCCGACAGCATGCCCGTTCCGGTACAGAGCCTGATCATTTTCCTGGTCGCCAGCCTTCTGGCCTATGGCTGGCATCGACTGACCCACGCGTCCGACACCCTGTGGCGCTGCGTACACCAGCTCCACCACAGCCCCTCGCGCATCGAGGCCCTGACCGCCTTCTATGTTCACCCGCTGGACAGCTTCCTGGCCACCTTGCTGAACGCGATCGTGGCCTATTGGGTCTTTGGTGCCAGCCCGCTCACAGCGGCGCTCGTCCTGGCCCTCGTCTCGGTTTTCAACCTCGTCGCCCATGCCGACCAGAGGACACCGTGGTGGCTCGGCTATCTCCTGCAGCGCCCGGAGATGCACCGTCTTCATCATGAACGGCACAGCCATCGCTCGAATTACGGACTGCCGCTGTGGGACATGGTGTTCGGAACCTGGCGCAATCCGCGTGAAGGCCAAGTGGAATGTGGCTTTGCGGCCGACCGCGAGTTCAAGGTGCGCGAGATGTTGCTGATGAAGGATGTGGGGGGCTGAGTGTATCGATTACTCCGCCGCCGCAGGCTGTGGCTTTCGGATGCCGATGAAGCGGTCGCCCAAGCGCGCCGCCATTTCGTCAGCGAGGCTTGATGGTTTTGTCGCCTTGCCGATCACGAGTGTTCGTCCTTGGGCATCGATGACCCACACGCGCATGAATATCTCGGAGATGCCCGCCTGCCGGATATCGTCCCAGGCCAGCTCGATATCCGGGCCAGGCCATCGCCGCGCGGCCAGGGTATCATCGGACCACCGGATCTCTGATCGGGTCAGATAGAGCAGAGCGCAGGCCACGAAGAGCCCCAATCCGACAGTCACGAGTGCAACTTCGCGCCCCTCCTGTGCCGCCAATCCGGTCGGGCCGGTGACCACATTGTGCAGGGTGATGACAAGCAACAGAATGCCCAACAACATCGGAGTTGGGATTGCCTCAACGAACGCAAACCCCGGATGTCGAAGACGTCGCCTCGCTCGGTGCCGCCAATGAATGGCCGCAACCAAGGCAAAGCCCAAGACATACCCCGCCACATAGCTCAACACTTCACCGCCCCCCAAAAAACCATTCATTGCCGCACCGGGAATAGGCAACCAGCGGCCAATAGCGGAAACCAATCCAAATCTGATGAAACGGCGCACGACGCGGCGCTATCCATAATTCGCTTGTCGGCCAGCAGGCCGTATCCGGTTCTTCAGGTCAAGGGCCCGAGGGGCCGCAAAGCGGGAAGACCCCTTGACCTGAAGAACCGGATACGGCGACCTCCCGGCAAGCGATTTATGGTGGGGCATGCGCGCGTGCGCAGAAGGGAATGAGGACGATCAAGATCGCTCGCATTTCCCAACACTATCGAGCGTGTCGCTGAGCGCGGCATCGCGGTATTTGTTCAATAGATCGGCCAGCTCCTGTGGCCACATGTATGTGCGGCGGCGGGTGATCGCCGAATTACATCCCGATCGTGATGCCGAAGAAGACCGAGACGATAGGCATTCCACAGGATAAACCGGCCGCTCCGATGGTACGCGTGTGCCGCATCACACGAAATAGACCGCCCTAGTGACCCACAGTCCTGGAACGGTAAGGCACAGCGGATTCCCTTTTAAATCACTTGCCAACCCGCAGGCAGAGACAGCTCCAGGCCGGGCGCGACACACAGCGTTGCTCCCGGGCTGCCAGAGAGGCAGTCGCTCCGGTCAAATGGGGCGCTTAACCACTCAAGCTCTGACCCGCGACGCAGCGACATCGGATATTCATCGCAAGCCTCGGCAATCCGACGGAAGTTGAGTTCACCTTCCTTCTGCTGCTGTCGCACCACGTAAGCCCTTCCGGACTCGAGGCTCGCTTGGCGGTTTGTGGAAGACAGCGTCGCGTCCTGCAGTGCACGCACAACATAATAAACAATCAGGACACCCGGCGCGCCCGGATGGCGCTCTGCGAAACCACCGATCACCTCGCCCTGGACCAGGTCTGATGTGTGATATTTTACATCTTGCGCGGTACCTCCGTCATAGCTCTCCAAGCTCAACTGGACAGCGGGTCTGGTCCGCTCCGGAAAGACCTCAATAACTGGCCAGCTGCCCTCACTCACCCCACCCGCTCCATCACGCAGATATAGAACCCGTCCGTATCCGTCCGCCCCGGGGAGAGCTGGAGGGCGCCGTGTTCGGTGAGGCAGGATTCCAGCAATTCCTCGGCGCCCTCGGCCAGTCCGCCGCCCGACTTGAGCACATCCATCACCGGCACCGGTTTGAAACCCGCGACCTTGTCGAGGAAGGCATTGACCCGGTCGCCGTTTTCTTCCGGCAGGACCGAGCAGGTGATGTAGACCAGACGACCGCCCGGCTTCACATAGCGATGGCCGCGTTCCAGCACGATGTCCTGCTCTTTCATGCGACGCTCGAGGGCGGCCGGCTTCAGGCGCCATTTGGCGTCGGGACGACGGCGCCAGGTGCCGGTTCCGGTGCAGGGTGCGTCGCAGAAAACGACATCCATTTTCTCAACAAAGTCACCCAAGGCCTTGTCTTCACTGTCATCATGGACCTGGACATTGCGCACATCGGCGCGCTTGAGGCGCGGCCAGATGGCGCGCAGGCGGCGCCAGTCGATATCCCAGGCATGAACCTGTCCGGTATTGTGAAGAAGGGCCGACAAGGCCAGCGTCTTGCCGCCCGCACCGGCGCAATAGTCCAGTATTTGCTGGCCTGAACGCGCGCCCGAGGCGAGCGCTGCCAGCTGGGACCCCATGTCCTGGACCTCGACCCAGCCCTTGCCATAGGCCGGGATGCTCTCGGCAGCGGCAGCCTTGCCACGCGGATCCCGCTGCGGAATCCGAATACCCGAGCGAACCAGGGGGCTATTCTCAGCCGCTTTCAGTTTTGACGATACCTCTTTGAAAGCACGGTCAAATTCGACCTTTACTTCATTCACCCGAAGATCGACAGGGGCCCGCGAAGAGAGCCTGGAGCCCTCTTCCGCCGCGGCCTCACCAAAGGCCCGGATCAGGCTCCCTTCGAGCCATTCCGGCACGTCGCCGCGAATGTGCAGGGGCGCGTCGGAAATGTCGCGTGCCAGGCCTTCGCGCTCGGCATTGGTGAGCCTGTCAGGAGCATGATCATCACCGTCGAACAGGGCGTCGATGGCATCCGCCTCAAGCCCCCAGACGCGGCCAACCGTCCCGATTGCCAGGGCCCGGGCCGTGCCCTCACCCATGGCATGGGTGATCGAGGACTGATGGCGCAGCGCGTCAAGAACCAGCCCGCCAATCCAGGCGCGATCGCCGGAGCCGGCAAAGCGGTTGGCCTTGCCCCAGTCACGCACGGCATCCTTCACCGGTCGGTGCTGGGTCTGGAGCGTGTCGAGAATTTCCATGGCCGCAGCAATGCGAGCGCCGTCTCTCATGTCGGATATCCGTCTTGTAAGGGCGCACGAAGGCGCGAATAGATCAGGGTTTGGCGCCGGTATAGCACGCCGCCAGCTGGGCGCAGATGAGCCTCGGCTCGGTGTAGATACGACGCCCCTGAATAACAGCCTCGGGCTCGACATGGGCGATCGTGTCATCGGCCAGGACGAGGGTCGGGGCATTCTGGTTGTCATCGTCGAGCAGGTCGACGATCGCTGCCCGCGGGCGCGCATGCTCGACCCGCACAAGCGTGACCGCATCGCGCCAGTGCGGATTGACCTTCAGCGCGCCCTCCATCGTGCAGCAATCTATGCACAGACGGTGACCGCCCTCGCCGTCATCCCAGGCGCCGGTCAGCAGGAAGAGGACATCCTTGCCGGTCTCGATCATCGGCTGTTCCTGCATCATCGCGTGACAATCCCTATGGCGAGCGTGACCCAGAATGCCAGCAAGACGAAGAAGCCGGCCGCAAAGGCGTAGAAACGCCAGCGCAGATGATTGGTCGTGGTGTGGATCACCGCATGGACAATGCGCAGCCCGGCCCACAGCCAGGCCAGCGACAGGAGGATCGGACCACCAACGCCCAGGATCACCGCCAGGATGATGCCGACGAAGAACAGTGTCGGCGTTTCCATCTGGTTCTGGAACGCGTTGGAAACCTGTTGAACCTGGCGCGGCCAGGCGCGCTGGCCCAGCACGATATCGGCCGGTTTGACCTTGCCGGCCCCGACCGCGCCAGTCCGCATCAGCGCATTGGCAAAGAGCAGGACAAAGGTCAGGGCAACTTGCAGC
Organism: uncultured Maricaulis sp.; assembly: GCF_905480005.1. Taxonomy (GTDB): domain Bacteria; phylum Pseudomonadota; class Alphaproteobacteria; order Caulobacterales; family Maricaulaceae; genus Maricaulis. The sequence continues at coordinate 49,246 of NZ_CAJQOO010000040.1, read as the reverse complement.
AGAAGCGGGTAAATCAGAGCGTCAGACACTGGAAACCTCCTTGAGAACATGGATGAGGACGGGGTAGCCACCCCACCCTCACCCGGCAATCTCTGCTCCGGCATGGCCTCCATGCGAACATGGTGGCTTGCCCTCACCGATCACATGATCAGCTCGTCGTCGGATAGTTCGGTGCTTCGCGCGTGATCTTGACGTCATGGACGTGGCTTTCGCGCAGGCCTGCATTGGTGATGCGCACAAATTGCGCACGCTGATGCAGATCGGCGATCATCTTTGAGCCGGTATAGCCCATGGCGGCGCGCAATCCGCCGACCATCTGGTGCAGGATCGGTCCGACCGGGCCCTTGTAGGGCACCTGGCCTTCAATCCCTTCCGGCACCAGCTTCATGCGCTCGGTATCCTTCTGGAAATAGCGGTCGGCGGAACCGGCCGCCATGGCGCCCAGCGAGCCCATGCCGCGATAGGATTTGTAGGAACGGCCCTGATAGAGGAAGACCTCGCCTGGTGCCTCTTCCGTACCGGCCAGCAGGGAGCCGACCATGACGCAGTCGGCGCCGGCGGCGATCGCCTTGGCCATGTCGCCGGAGAATTTGATCCCGCCATCGGCGATAATGCAGGCATCTGTGCCCTCTGCAGCGCGGCGCGCATCCATGATCGCCGTCAATTGCGGCACGCCGACACCGGCCACGATGCGGGTGGTACAGATGGAGCCCGGGCCGATCCCGACCTTCACACAGTCCGCACCCGCCTCGATCAGCGCCTTGGCACCGTCATAAGTGGCAACATTGCCAGCCACGACGCGGGCCAGGCTGGAGGATTTCTTGACCCGGGTGACCTGATCGAGAACCGATTTAGACTGGCCGTGCGCGGTATCGATCACGATCACATCCACACCGGCGTCGATCAGCGCCTCGGCACGTTCAAAGCCACTCTCACCCACCGTGGTCGCAGCGGCACAGCGGAGCGCGCCCTGGGCATCCTTGGCGGCATTGGGGAAGGCCTGCGCCTTCTCCATGTCCTTGACCGTGATCAGGCCGATACAGCGGTCGCTGTCATCGACGACCAGCAGGCGTTCGATCCGGTGTTTGTGCAGCTTGGCGCGGGCTTCGTCCTGGGAGGCGCCGACCTTCACCGTGACCACGTCGCGGGTCATCAGATTGCCGACTTTCTCATTCGGGTCGTCGGCGAACCGGACATCGCGATTGGTGATGATGCCGACCAGCTTGCCCGGGCGTCCGGGCGTGGCGCCCTCGACGACGGGAATGCCGGAAATCCGGTGTTGGGCAATCAGGGCGCGCAAGTCAGCCAGGGTCGCATCCGGCGCGATCGTCACCGGATTGACCACCATGCCGCTTTCATAGCGTTTCACGCGGCGCACTTCCTCGGCCTGTTCGGCTATGGTGAGATTACGGTGGATGACGGCGAGACCGCCAGCCTGGGCCATGGCGATCGCCATTCCGCTCTCGGACACCGTATCCATGGCCGCTGCGAGCATGGGAATCTTCAGCGAGACATCGCTGGCCACGCGCGTGGAGACATCGGCATCGGCGGGAAGAACTTCGGACGGGCCCGGTTGCAATAGCACATCATCGAAGGTGAGACCTTCACGAATCTCCATGGGAGACTCCTCATTGCTGCTTGCGGCGCGGCAATAGAATGGATTCGAGCGCGTGGCAAGAGAGGGATGCGGGCGGCGCGCCACTTGATTTAAAGTGAACAGCGTTTACCGTTCCCGCATGACGCGCGAAACGATCAATGAGAAAGCCGAAGCCAAGGCGCTGATGCCCCGGATAGCGTGGCCGACATTGAGCTTCATGACGGCCCTGATCATCGTGCATTGGGGCATGGTCTGGCTCGGCTTAAGTGGCCGCGTGCCCATGCTGGCACTGGTCCTGCCTCTCGGTTTCACCACCTATGCCCATTACACGCTGGTCCATGAGAGCATCCACGGCAATATCCTGCGGGATCGGAACCTCGCCTGGCTGCACACCCTGATCGGCTGGTATGGTTCGCTGATGCTGTCGCTCACCTGGCCGCTGCTGTCTCGCACCCACAAGAACCACCACTCCCACGTCAATAGCGAGAAGGATCCGGACCTCTATGTGAAGATGAGTTTCCCGCGACTCCTGCTTCGCAATCTCGTCAGCTGGGCGCTGCAGGCCTTGCCGATCCTGCTGCTGAGACAGGTCTTCAAGGACCGCTCCCTGTCCCGCGGCTATATTAATGCCGATGAGATTATGAGCCGGTCCGAGCGCATCCAGCACCATGCCGCCAATATCGCGCTGGTCCTGGCGATGTGGGGATTCGTGCTTGCCGGATATGGCTGGCAGGTCCTGCTGCTATACTATCTGCCGGTCTATTTTGCCGCCAATCTCCTGATCATTTTCTTCCAGTGGCTGCCCCACCACCCGTTCAGTGAAACCAGCCGCTATCGCGCCACCCGCAATACCGGGCGCCGCTGGCTCAATGCCGTTTTCATCTGGCAGAACTGGCACCTGATGCACCACCTCTGGCCCGGTGTGCCCTTCTATAATTACGAACGCCTCTACCACCGCATACAGCCGATCCTCGAGGACAAGGGCGCGCGGCATGAGGAAGGCGTTGTTCCGAAGGCCGGCCCGATTCACGCGTCCGGGCCGCAAGCCGCCGAATAAGTGAAGACGAGCATGGCCGCATCCGGGCGGTGCAGCTGGGCCTGCACTCACCGCAACCAGGCAAAGGCCCGGGTCAAGAAAGCCTGCGCCTCCTCCACCACCGGCTCACCATGCGCAAACAGGACGGTTCTGGCCGGCCAGGCGCGGATCGGGTCGATGGCGGCACGCGCCTGTTTCCGGTCACGAAAAGCAAGGCGGAATTTGCGGGGGACGGCCGGCTCCGGGCCGGTCATCCGGTCCCAGCGGGCGACCCAGCGCCGCCAGCCGGAAAACCAGTCGTCCGGCAGGTGCTGGATGAGGTCGGTGAAGATCACGGTGCCGCTGGCCCGGTGGAAGAAGACGATCTCGGTGGTGATCGCATTGCCGCGCACGACGACCTGATCGATCTGGCCCGCCCAGGCCGGATCGGCGACGTCGGTCAGTTCGGTGTCGAATTGCAGATCTGGCAACACGGCCGCCATGCCCGGCGCCCCGTGCAGGCGGGCCGTCGGAAAGGCGGACTGCCAGTCCGGCAAGGAAAGATGATGAAGGCTGTTCGGCGCGACGATATGGGCGACCAGTCCGAGCGCGTCGACCTCGCGCTTCAGGGCCTCGGTGAGCGCTACCGGCGACCACACCCACAGCCGGTCATCATCGAGACGGATGACAATCATCCGGGTTGGATAGTGAAACCCCGCAACGGCCGTGACGACGTCACCGGATGCGGTCCACAGACCATCTGACATCCATTGCAGCGTCGAACTGACCGGTTGAGTGTCCATGCTGTCAGGCTAGGCGCCGGGCACGGCCAGGACAAGCACGCACCCGCCTCTCGCCCCATTCCGGCCAGCAAATCACCTTCCCGCCTCCCCGCTCTTGCCCCGGACGGGCGTTGCAGTGATCAGGCGCCGGGTGAGGCTGGCGCATCACAACGGCCAATGGGGAGGCCCACATGCGTAAACGCAATCGCAAACGCGATGACCAGGCCGAGGTCAATATGACCCCGATGCTGGATATCGTCTTCATCCTGCTCATCTTCTTCATCGTCACCGCCACCTTCCTGTCGGAAGAGGGTATCGACATGCGTCCGCCGCCGGATTGCACCGGCCCGGACTGTGTCGAAGGCCCTCCGCCCATCGTCGTTCAAGTGGATGATGACAACCAGATATTCGTCAATGGCGACCGGACCGATGTCGAGCGCGTGCTCGCCGCCATCAACAGGCATCGCGCCGAACAGCCGGACAGCGCTGTCCTGCTCGAAGTCCATGACGAGAGCAGTCACGGCATCGTGGTGCGGATCTGGGATGATATGGGCGCCAATGGCGTGCCGGTCTCGATCCAACGAACGGACGGGGATGGCGGAGAGCCCTAGCCCTTGAACCCCATCGCCACAACAAAGGTCTCGGCGCTTTCCGAGCGGCTGGCATCCGGCTTGAAATGCCGGACCTTCTCGAAATTGGTCTTGAGAAGGTTGAGGAGCCCGTCATCGGAACCGCCCTGGAAGACCTTGGCGATGAAGAAGCCACCGGGCGTGAGCGTTTCGACGGCGAAATGAGCGGCCATCTCGGCCAGGGCGACGATGCGCAAATGGTCGGTACTCTTGTGACCGGTGGTCCAGGGCGCGAGGTCAGAGATGACCGCATCAGCGCTGCCGCCCATTTCCGCCTTCACCAGGGCCGGCGCATCATCCTCGGTGAAATCCTTTTGCAGCAGGGTGGCGCCGGCGATGGCCTCGATCTCCAGCAAGTCGATACCGACCACTTCGGCGGCACCGGCTTTCAGCGCCACCTGCACCCAGCCACCCGGCGCCGAGCCGAGATCGACCACGCGCATGCCCGGCTTGAGAAGTTTGAAACGCTCATCCAGCTGCAGCAGCTTGTAGGCCGCGCGCGAACGATAGCCTTCCATCTGGGCCTTCTTCACATAGGGATCATTGAGCTGACGCTGCAGCCAGCGCGTGGACGAGCTTTTGCGGCCGCGCGCTGTCTTGACGCGCTCGAACATCTGCTTGGCCGCGCGGGCATCGCCGCCCTTCTTGACCGGGCCGCCCTGACGGCGTCGACGCTTGTCGCTACTGCCCCAGCCGGGAAGGTTTTCGCCTTCGCGTTCACCCTCATCATCCGGTGTCTGATCGTCGTCGTCGCTCATTCGCCCGATCCTGTCGCTGTCTCTGCGGCGTCCGCGCCGGGCTTGCGGCGCCGACGCCTGCGCTTCTTGGACTTTCGCATGAGATTGAGCAACATGCCTTCGCGCAAGCCACGATCGCCGACCCGCAGGCGATGGGCCGGCCAGAGCTCGGCAACGGCCTCGTAGATCGCGCACCCGGCCAGCACCAGCTCGGCCCGATCAGCACCAATGGTCGGCTCCTGGGATCGACCGTGAATATCCAGCTCTCGCAATCGCTTGCAGGCATCAAGGGCCTGATCGCCGCTCATCCACAAGCCATCGACCTTCGAGCGGTCATAGCGCGGCAGGCGCAGATGCACACCGGCCATGGAGGTCACGGTGCCCGATGTGCCGACCAGATGCGCCCGACCATCGTCGAAGATCGGCCGCATCGCCCGGGCGCCGCGCGGCGTCTTCATCAGGTCGCGCGCATAGGTCTTCATCTCGTCATACCATTCGGCCCTGTCCTCCCGCTCCGGGAAGCGTTCCGACAGCGTGACCACACCCACCGGTGTCGAGGTCCAGGACTTCATCGGCGGGCGCCCGCCACTGGCGCGTCCGCCCCGACGGCGCCATTCAGCCAGATCGACCCAGGACAGCTCGGTCGAGCCACCGCCGATATCGATCACCAGGGCGGCGTCCTTCTCCTCATCGAGCAGGTCGACACAGCCATGAACCGCCAGCCGCGCCTCTTCCTCGGCCGAGATCAGGTCAAAATTGAGTCCGGTCTCGCGTTCCACCCGTTCGAGAAATTCCGCGCCATTATCCGCCATGCGGCAGGCCTGGGTTGCGATGGAACGATGCTTGACCACATTCTGGCGACGGATCTTGTCGGCACAGACCTTGAGCGCCTCCACAGCGCGATCCATCGCCCCCTGGGACAGGGCGCCGGTGCCGGTAATGCCCTCGCCCAGCCGCACGACGCGCGAGAAAGCGTCCACAACATGGAAACTGCTGCCGGACCGCTGGGCCAGCAGCATGCGGCAATTATTCGTTCCAAGATCGATTGCGCCGTACACGGGAGAGGGTGCGCGTCGGCGCCCTTTCCGCTTGCGTGCGGCGGCATCATTGCCCGGCGCGGACCGGGCGGATGGCTCCGCCATGATATACCTCTCGCCGATCAGCGCGCCACATGCAGGGTCGCACGGCGCGGCTCGAGTCGGACTGAACTCAGTGTTGGCTTCAGGATACAAGGAAGCGTCGCGCCTGCAAGGATGCGTGACGTCTGGCAGCAGAGGCCGTAGCTTATTGCTCGAAACACCCTAGATAGGGGTCCGAGCGCGAGGATGGTCCGCGCGGTCAAGTTTGTGTCAGAGTGTTGAGCATGATCGTTCGCAACGCCAAATTCGGTCTCGGCGATGTGGTGCGCCACCGTCTCTTCCCCTTCCGCGGGGTGGTGGTCGATGTCGATCCGGAATTCGCCAATACCGAGGAATGGTACGAATCCATTCCGGAAAATGTCCGCCCGTCCAAGGACCAGCCTTTCTATCATTTGCTGGCCGAGAACGACGACAGCTATTACGGCGCCTATGTTTCCGAGGGCAATCTTCTGCCGGACTCCGAAAACGGGCCTGTCGAGCACCCCCAGATCGCCGAAGCCTTCGAAGGCTTTGACGGCACGCGCTATCAGCTCAAGACCAGCCCGGACCAGGCGCACTGACGGGGCGTCAGGCCCAGCGCCGACGCACTCCTGCCTCGTCGCATATCAACGCCGTGATCCGGGGGAGCTGCGCTTCCCCGTCGACTGTGTGGACGAGGTCCCCCGGACAAGCCGGGGGATGACGGTGGTTAGGGGATATTGCGGGGAAGGGAAAGGCGGGCGCAGCGCGCCCGCCGATCCATAAATCACTTGCCGGGAGAAAGCCGTATCCGGTTGTTGAGCTCAAGGGGCTTGCCCGCGAAGCGGCGCCTGCGGCGCCCTTGACCTCAAGAACCGGATACGGCCCGCTGGCTGACATGGGATTTATGGGCAGGTCCGCGCGCGGCGAGCGCGCAAAATGGTGTGTGTCCCGGGCCTGACGCCCATCCCTTGCCGGACACTCACCCTGCCTTTGACCAACCATCCTGCAATTCCCGTTTCAACACCTTGCCGATGGCGCTGCGCGGCAGCTCGTCCATCAGGCGCACCGCGCTGATCCGCTGCATCTTGCCCAATTGCGCATTGGCGAAGGTCTTGAGCGTTTCGGGCGTCACCGGACGGCCCGCCACCGGCACGACACAGGCCACCGGCGTCTCGCCCCAATCCTCCGACGGCACACCGATCACCGCAACATCTGCCACGGCGTCATGCTCGCGCAGGATGGCTTCGAGATCGGCGGGGTAGATGTTCATGCCGCCGGAAATAATCATGTCCTTGGCGCGGCCGACAATGGTGAAGAAGCCGTCCGCATCGCGTGAGGCCAGATCGCCGGTGCGGATGAAACGCTCGCCGTCCGGGCCATACCATTCCGCCTCGCGGGTCTTTTCCGGCTGACCGTGATAGCCGGTCATCATGGCGCCGGATCGACCAACGACCTCGCCAATCTCGCCGGGCGCGCATTCCTGACCCTCCGCATCGATCACGCGCAGATCATGGCCCGGCATGGCCTTGCCGACCGTATGCAGCTTGTCGCGATGCTCGTGGGCGACCAGGACACAGGATCCGCCGCCTTCTGTCATGCCGTAATACTCTACCAGCCCGCCCGGCCATCGCTCCAGAACCTTGGCCTTGAGCGCCGCCGAGAAAGGCGCCGAAGTGCAGAATTTCAGACGGTAGGATGAGAGGTCGAACTGATCGAAGTCCGGCTCTGCGAGAATGCGCTGATACTGGACGGGGACCAGCATGGAATGCGTCGCCCGGTGGGCCTCGGCGAGCTCGAGAAAGCCGTGCGCGTCGAATTTTGGCATCAAAACCAGCGTGCCTCCACCCGCGAGGGTCGGCAGGACACTGACCAGCGTGGTGTTGGAATAAAGCGGCGTCGCACACAGCGTTACAGCATCGGGACCGAATCCGACCGGGTCGGTGAGATGATTGTGCGGCCAGCGCATGGCGTGTGACTGGACAATCCCCTTGGGCGTCCCCGTCGTGCCGGAGGAATAAATGATGTTGAAGGCCATGTCGGGCGTGATGGTCACCGGTTCCGGGCGCGCGGGAGCGTCCGCAAGCCAGGCATCCAGCCGCGTCCCCACGGCACCGGCTTCAAGCGCCAGCGGGACCGCCTTGAGCCCGCCCGGGCGGGCGGCCAGAGCCTCGGAGAGATGATCTGATACAGCCGCATCGAGCACGACATGGCTGGCGCCACAATCATTGATCATGGCCGCCAGCTGCGCCGGCGTTGCCGAGGGCGAGAGCGGCGCGATGGCCGCACCGGTCCGCAGGGTTCCAAGAAAGACGCAGAGATAGTCGACACAACTGGCCGCACAGATGGCAACCACACCGCCGGGGCGAACGCCATCGGCCTGCAGGCGGGCGGCGATCTGGTTCGCCCGCGCATCGAAACCCGCATAGTCCAGCCGCATTTCAGCGCAGCAAAGCGCGTCCTGGTCCGGACGCGCGACGGCCTGCATGGCGACGAAGTCAGAGAAGGTCCCGAAGGGCTCCTCGGCGTAGGCCTGAATGGCGGACATGATGGACTCCCCGACGTAATTGGAGGCGAGGTATGCCACCCCGCCTCTCCGTACTTGCAAAGAAGTCTATTGATCGACGACGCGGTATGGAAGCCGTCCAATCAGCGGTCCGGATCAGGCCTTGACCACTTCCTGCTCGATCGCGCCGAAGATGGACTTGCCGTCCTTGTCCTTCATCTCGACCCGGACCGTATCGCCATACTGCATGAAAGGCGTGGTCGGCTTGCCGTCATTGATGGTCTCGATCATGCGGATCTCGGCGATGCAGGAATAGCCGACGCCGCCTTCGCTGATCGGCTTGCCCGGTCCGTCATCCAGCTTGTTGGAGACCGTGCCGGATCCGACAATCGTGCCGGCCGTGACCGGACGCGTCTTGGCCAGATGCGCGACCAGCTGGCCGAAATCGAAGGTCATGTCGACGCCGCACTCGGCCTTGCCGAACAGCTCGCCATTGTATTTCACCAGCAGTGGCAGGTGCAGCTTCTTGCCGTCCCAGGCCTCACCCAGCTCGTCCGGGGTCACCGCGACCGGCGAGAAGGCGCTCGGCGGCTTGGCCTGGAAGAAGCCGAAGCCCTTGGCCAGCTCGCCGGGGATCAGGCCGCGCAGGGACACATCATTGACCAGCATGACGAGGCGGATCGACTTGGCCGCATCCTCGACCGAACACCCCGCCGGCGCATCACCGGTGATGACGGCGACTTCGCCCTCCATGTCACAGCCCCAGGCCGTATCACCGAGCGGAATTTCGGCCCGCGGGGCCAGGAAGGCATCGGATCCGCCCTGATACATCAGCGGATCGGTCCAGAACGTCGCCGGCATTTCCGCATTGCGCGCCTTGCGGACCAGTTCGACGTGATTGACGTAGGCTGAGCCATCCGCCCACTGGAAGGCCCGTGGCAGAGGCGAGAGCGCGTCACGCTCGTGGAAGCGTTCGCGCGGGATGGTCTCGCGCTCGAGCTCGTCGGACAGCGACCGCAATTCCGGCTCGCATCGCTCCCAGTCATCCAGGGCCGCCTGCAAGGTCGGGGCAACCTGATGGGCATCGGCACACCAGGCCAGATCACGGGAGACGACGACCAGGCGGCCGTCGCGACCATCCGATTTGAGCGTTGCGAGTTTCATCCTGTTATTCCCTGCTTGTGGAGTGGGTCCGGCCTGTCTCGACCGGTTTGAGGAAGCAATGACGAGTGGCGCCGGCGCGATGAGCCGCCCGCTCGATCAGTGAAAGAATCTAGACCGGCGCGAAGGCGCCGTCTGCCCCCATCCACTCCAATACGCCGTCATGGATGGAAAAGCGGGCGCCGTGCAATTGCAGACCCCGGTCTGCAATGGCGCGCTCGATGAAGTCGAATTGGTGCAGGCGCTCGATAGAATGGCGGATCGAGTTGAGCTCGAGCGCGTCACACAGCGTCTCATTGTCACCGCCCGCGTGCTCGGCATGCACTTCGGCACGGGCAGGCTCGAGCGGCTCCAGCCAGGGGCCGAGATATTTGAAAGACAGCGTGTCCAGGCCGGCCACGCTGGCGGCAACCCCGCCACACTGACCATGTCCCATGACGACGATATGATCGACGCCCAGCGCGCGGACCGCGAACTCGATGGCGGCAGAGACGCCGTGACGTCCGCCATCATCATCCATCGGCGGGACGAGATTGGCGACATTCCGAACCACGAAAAGGTCTCCGGGCCGGGCGTTGAACACCACGGCCGGATCCACGCGACTATCCGAACACGCAATGATCAGCGTATGCGGGCTCTGCCCCTTGGACAGCTCTTCATAATGCGCGCGCTGGGTCTTGTAGGCATCGCGGCAAAAGGCCCGATAGCCGTCCAGCAGAGGCTTGGGTGGTTGGATTGTCATGGCCTTCCCCCGCATCGTCCCGGCAAGGCGTGTGCCGGTCGATCACATCCATGCCGTTGTTCTAATTGCAATTGGACGCATTTAGAAGCCTGCGCCCGCAGCCGGTGCGGCCTGGGCGCCAGACATGAAAAAGCGGCCGGGGCACAACACGCCCCGGCCGCCAGTGTGTGCAGCGACTTACCAGTCTGGGAGGATCAGCTTGCCGGTGTGCACGTCACCATGGCGATGTTGGCCTCGACCTCGTCCTCTCCGGACGAGGCGGCATTGGCAGCCTCGAAGTCAGCCAGGGCTGCCTCCCGATTGCCGGCCACCCAATGGGCCACACCGCGATTATTGAGCGCACGCCACGCCGTGGCGCGCAGTTCGAGGGCCGAATCGCAGGCAGCGACCGCGGCATCCACTTCGCCGGTCGCCGCATATCCGGCGCACAGATTCGACCAGGCCGCCGTGCGATTGCGGGCGGACAGGCCGGTCTCGACAAGACCTTCACCGATATGGACCACATTGTGCCACTCGGCCCGTTCGACTGCCGTGTACTGGGCCCGCACGGCGCCATTGGCGGTGCGATGGCCGGCCAGGCTCGGCTCTGTCTGGCAGGACTGGGCGAAAGACATGGGGGTAGCTAGGACCGCCAGGGCGGCGGCAAGAAACATAGAGCGCATGATCACTCCCTCTGACACGAATAACGCGGTGAACAGCGTTTATATTTAGAACAAAGTTCTGTGAATGGAATTGACGATATCAGGATCATCAGAATACATATTCGTATGGATGACTGGTCTGATTATCTCGTCTGCCTCGCCGTTTCCGAGGCTGGCAGCCTGACCGCCGCGGCCCACCAGCTCGGCGTCAGCCAACCCACTGTCACGCGCCGCCTGCAGGCGCTCGAGACCCGGTTCGGCGAACCGCTGTTCGAGCGCGAGCAGGGGCAGACCCGACTCACCCCGCTGGGCCAGAAGGTCACCGCCCACGCGGCTCGCATGCGCGACGAGGCCTCGGCCATTGAACGCGCCGCCGTGGCGCAGGACCAGACGCTGGCCGGTCTCGTCGTGGTCTCGGCCTCCGAAGGCCTGGGCGCCGACTGGCTGCCACGCGCCCTCGCCTCCTTCCAGGTGGCCAATCCGGGCATCGGGATCGACATCACGATCAAGAATAACTCGGCCAATCTCGCCGACCGTGAAGCGGATATCGCCCTGCGCTGGAACGGTCCGGGCACACAGCAGAGCCTGGTCGGCCGACGCGGCGCCACAGTCGGCGCGGGTCTCTATGCCTCGCACAGCTATCTCGACAAGCATGGCCGTCCCGAGCGCGTCGATGACCTCGCGGACCATGCCGGTGTCGGCTGGTCGATCGGCGATTATTTCGGCTGGCCGGCAACCGAGACCGGAGCGCCTGTCCTGCCGCGCCATGTCTCCTTCAAGTCCAACAGCCCGGCGAGCCATGTCAAAGGCCTGGAAGCCGGTTTCGGCGTCGGTGTGACCTCGCACCGACTGGCCCGCAGCAGCGACGTCCTGGAACGTATCCTGCCGGACTTCGAGAGCTCGCTGGACTTGTGGGTCGTCGCCCACGAAACCGTGCGCAAGAGCGCGCGGGTTCGCGCCGCCTTTGACCACATCATCTCGCAGATGAATGCTGACGCGGCCTATTTCAGCCGCGGCGCGCCCTCCATCCTGTAGACGCGGCTATTGCGGCGCGGTCGGCAAGGCCAGCACATTCATGGCAATGGAGATGCGTTCGCGCGGCCCTTTGTGCGGGCGAACCGAATGCATCATCCAGGATGGAAAAATAACCAGCTTGCCGGGCTCCGGGCGAATCCGGTGCTGGGACATCTGCTTGGTGCCGGTCTCATCCTGATAGACCAGGTCAGGCGCATTCATCCGAATGCTGGGAAAGCGCGGATCCTGGGCCACGAAGAAGCCATCCTCGGTACAGCCCCCGTCATCGACATAGAAGCTCGCCGACCAGAAGGAACCGGGATGGCAATGCATCTGGTTGGACGCGGAGGCCGGCGACACATTGGCCCACATCTCCATGCCCATTTCATAACGCGACTGCCCCTGGGCCGCTGATACATCGCTGGTATAGCGCGCGCACACAGCCAAGGTCTCGCGTGCCAGCTCGATCGCGGCATCGCCGCCCCATTCGAGCATGCGGGTATCAGAATGCCAGCCATTGATGTTGGAGCGGGCGATTCCGGGATCCTCGGCACGGCGCGCCAGAACCCGGTCGCGCAAGGCACCCAGCCACGTCTTGCCCTGGGCAGGCCAGACTTCGATCACCGGAGTCGCAAACAGGTGGTGGACCGTCTGTCGTGGCGCCAAATTCCAGTCTGCCATCAGTCCTCATCTCCGTAGATCGCAACAACCGGAAAGCCACCCTCGCTGAGGCGGGCGCGATACATGCCCGGCGTATTGAAACTCCAGGCGATTTCGCCCGAGGGGGTCAGCGCGACAATACCGCCATCCCCGTCCATCGCGGTCAGTTCATCCATGATGACGCGATCGGCGGCCGCCTGCAGATCCAGGCCCTGGAATTCGACCAGAGCACATATCCGGCTGGCCACAGTGAGGCGGATGAAGAATTCACCCGTTCCGGTCGCCGAGACACCGCAGCTCTGATTATTGGCATAGGTGCCGGCGCCGATGATCGGGCTGTCGCCAACCCGGCCCCACCGCTTGGCCGTCGTCCCGCCGGTCGAGGTCCCGGCTGCGATATTGCCGGCCCGGTCGAGCGCGACCACGCCGACAGTCCCGAAACGGTGTTCGCGCGCATCGCGATCCAGTTCGCCATGATCGATTTCAGCCGCGTCCGGTGCTCCGTCCGGGCGGGCGGGAATATCCAGACCGAGCGAGGTCAGGGTCCGTTCCATGGCGGCCCAGCGGCGCTCGGTGAAGAAGAAGGCCGGCGGCACGATCTCGAGGCCCTGCTCACGCGCAAAGGTCTCGGCGCCCTCGCCCTGCAGCATCACATGACGGGAATTATCCATCACATGCCTGGCCAGGGAGATCGGGTGGCGGACTTGCGTCACACCTGCCACGGCGCCCGCATTCAGCGTGGCTCCGTCCATGATCGAGGCATCGAGCTCATTCCGCCCGGCGGCGGTGAAGACCGCGCCGCGCCCGGAATTGAAAAGCGGATCATCCTCCATCCCGTGGATCACCGCCTCGATCGCATCCAGCGCACTGCCATCCGCGCTCAGGACGGCCTCGCCGCGCTCTAGGGCGGCAGCCATGGCGGCGCGATACTCGGCTTCACGCTCCGGCGTCATGGCGCCGCGCTCGATGACACCGGCGCCGCCGTGAATCACCAGAGCCCAGGACGCGTCATCGGACTCCTGTGCGTGCGCAATCGCGAAGGAAGATGCCGCCAGGGCGGCTGCGGAAATCAGGACTCGAAACATGATGATTGCTCCCCCATCTGTCGTGACAGCAGGGTCCCGCGCCCGTGACAGTCTGGCAAGGGCTGGCTTCAGGCCGAGTCGACGCAGAGTGGCCGCAGGCCGACCAGGCCGCCATGGGCGAGCCCGCCGGCGGGACGGTCGAAATAGAGCTGCAGCCCCTGCACCGTCCAGCCGCGCTGGCACCAGACCGTCCGAAATTCGGTGACGCATTCGCCGACCCGCGCCGTCACGGCTTCGCCCGAGAAGGTATAGAGCCGCACAGCGCCGATCCGTTCACGCGCGGTCAGGCAGGCCGCAATACCGTTGACCCGTGCACCATCCTCCAGAATCGCACGACCGGCCTCTTCGACATGTCTTTGCGTCACGCGTCCGGCGCAGAACTGGGCCGCACGCGGCGGCGCGCCCTGGAAAAAGGCGCGGACCTGGCAGGGGCGCGCGCGGCGTACCGCGATCTGCAAGCCGTGGAAATCATGCCCGGGCAGAGCGATCAGGCTGGAGTGGAAATCGGTACTCGTACCGACCACCATTTCCTCACCTTCGCCGACCACTCCGAATGTCACCGCCAGTGACAGGACAAGTGCCTTCAGCATCGGGATTCGCGCCTCCTCATGCTGGCACACTAGGCATTCGAGGTGATTTTGTCCGCACACATATCAATCACAAGCGCGTGCGCGCGATCAGGCCCTAATTGGCACCTTGCCCTGCGCCGCGAACCCGGACCCGGACCTCGCTGGTACGCCCGGCTTCATCAACCGCGCTGACGGCGTAAAATCCGGGTCCCGGCGCGATCCAGACCGGTTCGCCCAGGGCATTTTCCGACACGGTCTCGCCATCCGCGAACCAGCGCACGGGCCCGGGCGCCTGGGCTGCGAGAATGAAGCCGCGACCGGCGCGATCGGACCAGACTTCGGCACCATCCGGCGGGAACAGGATGTGCGGGGCGGCATCCGCGCGGAAATCGGCGAGGGTTTGCGGTGTCTCTTCCGGCGGCTCGGCCTGACGATCCACGCCCATATCACCCCGCGGCGCCAATTGACTGACCCCGTCGGCAAGCCGGAAGAGGACTGGCAGGGCAGCGGCACGACCGGTCACGCCTTCGCGCGGCGCGCCGTCGGCCCGCCCGGTCCAGACGACAAGCGTATAGCCGCCGACAATGCCCGCCGCCCAGGCATCGCGAAACCCGTAGGATGTCCCCGTCTTGAACGCGATATCCGGAGCGCCGCGGGCCAACAGCGCCGGCATCCGACCACCGGGATGGGGCGCCCGGCGCAAGACCCGTACGATCTCGTCGGCGGACTCGGCAGACAGCAGGCGGAAACTCCCGACCGGGGCGAAATCGTCCAGTGCGGTTTCCTGCCAGGCCAATGGCCGGGCCTCCCCGCCATCGGCAAGCGCCGCGTACAGCACACCGATCTGGCGCAGGGTCAGTCCCGCACCGCCCAGTGCAACGGCCAGACCGTCATCCTGACCGGCCTGGCGCGGGCGCAGCGGATTGGCACCGGCAAAACCGAGGGCCGCATTGAACCGGCGCGCGCCGACCCCGTCCAGCGTGGTGACGGCGGGGATGTTAAGCGAGTGCTGCAGCGCCTCGGCGATGGTTACATCGCCGCGGAAACTGCGGTCGAAATTGTCCGGTTGATAGCCGGCGAAGCGTCGCGGCAGATCTGCGATCCGGGTCCCGGGCGCGGCCAGGCCATCATCAAAAGCCATGCCGTAGATGAAGGGTTTCAGGGTCGAGCCGGGTGAGCGGGGCCGGTCGGTCAGATCGATCCAGCCTCCCGGTCGCGCCCGGCTCGCAGAACCGGCCATAGCGCGCACGGCGCGGGTCTCGGTCTCGATGATCATGGCCGCGAACTGGACCGTTTCATCCGTGTCGGCGAGCTCATCCGCCAGACTGTCCTCCAGCATGAGCTGGAGCGAGCGATCCAGAGTCGAGACCGGTTCGCGCATGTCCGGGGCCGCGCGCCGGATCGCATCGGCGGCATGCCAGGCATCGGCAGGAAAGGGTCGACGCATCGGCGCCGGGTCACCGGCTGCGTCAGCGGCCGCCTGCGGTGAGGCGAGACCGACGCTGGCGAGCCGTTCGAGAACCCGCCCGCGAGCCCGAACCGCGCGCTCGGGCTGGCGGTCGGGTCGACGCGCCTCCGGCGATTGCGGCAAGGCGATCAGCATCGCGATCTGGTCGATGGTCAGGTCATCCGGTTCGCGCCCGAAATAGGCCCAGCTGGCCGCCCTCACCCCCTCCAGATTGCCGCCATAGGGCGCCAGGGTGAGGTAAAGCTCGAGAATTTCAGTCTTGCTGAGACGTATTTCCAGCTGCAGCGCCCGCGCCATCTGGATCAGCTTGGCGCCAAGGGTCCGCTCGCGCGGTTCGATCAGGCGCGCCAGCTGCATGGTGATGGTCGAGCCGCCGGAGACGATGCGACCGGCCGCCAGACTATCCCGGCTGGCACGAACCAGGGCTGGAAAATCAACGCCCCAGTGTTGGTGAAAGCGCTCATCCTCATAGGCCAGCAGGGCGTCGAGAAAGTCAGGATCGATCCGGTCAAGATCAGCGGCGAGACGCCAGCGCCCCTCCTCGACGGGAAACGCGCGCAAGACCTCGCCATGGCGATCGCGAACCGCGGCTGACACCGCGTCCGCCGATGGCAGGGGCGGCGGCAGGGCACGGTCGAGCGCGAGCAGGCCGACAAGCCCGCCGAGCGCAGCCAGGATGATCCAGTATGCCCGACCCAGCCCGAACATGATCAGTCGCGCGGAGCGATCACGATGCGGCGCGTCTCCGAGCGCGCAAAGACATCATGGCGATACATGTCTTCCACCGCGACGCCGGGCAGGGTGTATTCTCCCGGGGTCACAGCGCGGACGATATAGGCCAGACGCCGCGGACGGGCATTGGTCAGATCCATCGCCGCCGCATAGCGGTCATCGCGGACCTCGCTCATGGAGGGCGTGAAGATCTCGCCCAGCCAGCGGTAAGGACCGCGAGGCCCGGCATCACCGCGGGAGATCTCGGCTTCGATCTCGAAACCCGGCGGCAGAAGATCCACCAGGATGGCCGGAATCAGACGCTGCTCGTGCGGCATCACCGTGATGTCGATCATCAGGCGGTCGCCCTGGACCAGCGCTTCCAGATCCACCGCGCTGCCATCAAGCCCGAGAACACGCTTCTGTACGGAAACACCTTCCGACGCCTCATCCGGCGCCATGCGGGTTTCACCATGAGCCAGCTGGGTGACCCAGACCGGCCCCTCGCCGGACGCCGTGAAGGTCAATGGCTCATCCAGCATGTCCGGCGTCACCTCGAAGACCGGGCGTCCGCCTTCGGGATGGCTGAGCGGCCCCTCGACGGACAGCGCATCAGCGCCACCGGACAAGCCCTGCGCGGCCATCAGGAGAAAGGCTTTCTCCTGCGTTGTCAGACGCGCCGGCTCGGGCAGGTCCGAGACAAGGCGCTCGGCCAGGCGGGCGACACGCTCGGCATCACCGGCCTCTGCGGCATAGGCGACGACCGCCGCAAGGTCCCGGCGGGCAGACTGGTACCAATCGCCGCGATTCTCATAGCCCAGGGCTGCTTCGGCCGCGTCAAAGGCGCTGCGCGAGCGGGCCCGGTCACCGATCAGATAGAGGGCCGCGCCGAGTTGAGCCCGCGCCAGCGGGCTGCTGATCTGATCAAGCCGTTCATCATGCATGTAGCGCAGGCGTGAGCGATCGACCCGACCGGCCCGGGCGAGCACGTAGAGCGCATAGGCCGCGCTGCGGTCGGACAGGCGTTCGGCCGTATCGGTCTGGCCACGCCAGCTATAGATGCGGGTTGAATAGCCGCTCGCGCGCCAGGCTTCCTGCGCCGCGATATGTTCGAGTACGCGATAGGCACGCTCCAGCGCCGCGTCAGGGACGGTGTAACCGGCCTCCTGGGCGCGCGACAGGAAATCAACCGCATAGGCCCCGACCCAGGACCGCGCATCGCGATCCCCGATCCGCCACAGACCGATCGCGCCGTCATTGGCCTGCCGGTTGAGCAAGGTGGCAATCGCCTCCTGGATGATCGCGCGGCTGCCATCGACACCGTCCAGTGCCGCAGCCCGGGCAAGCGGGTCGGCCATCAGAAGCGGCAGGGCCCGACTGGTGATCTGCTCGGTACAGCCATAGGGGTAGCGTGAGAGCGAGCTCAGCAGGGCCGTCTCGTCGAGCGGGGTCGGCGAAAAGCTGAGCGTCACAGCCGAATTCCCCGGCAGATAGGCCGCCAGTGCCTCGGCACTCAGGGTCCAGCTCTCTCCCGGCAGCAAGCGGCCGCGATTGACACTGGACGATGGCAACCAGGCGGTTCTCACCTCGATCGGGTAGCTGCGGGCGGCGGTGAATGCGTCCGGTCCGGTCACAGCCAGACCCACCGAGCCGATGCCGGCATCCTCACCGCTCAACGGATAACGTCGATCGACACGCTCGCCGCTGGCCAGTTCCACCGCATCCGAGATTGACGCCACAGCCGATCCTTCGGCCTCGATAACCGCTTCATAGGTCCCGGCGGCGCCGTCGACATTGTCGATGGTCAAAGTCGCCGTCGAGACATCGCCTGGCGCCAGGAAGCGCGGCAGGATGAGCTCGGCCGGGACGTCGTCACGTACGGTAAGCGGCCGGCTCTCCGCGCCGACACCGGTCTCGCTCCAGGCGACCGCCATCAGGCGCAGCTCGCCATTGAAGTCGGGGATGTCCAGCGCGATCGTCGCCCGTCCATTGCGGTCCACCTCGACCGGACCGCTGAACAGCGCGACCGTCTGTGTCGGGACGACGGTCAGACCGGCACCGCCTATCTGGTCACCGCCCGAGCGAACCGCCGCCGCGGCGCCCTGGTTCGGGTCGAGCAGGCGTCCGTAGTCGTCATAAAGATCCACATCCAGCGCCGACTGACCGAAGAACCAGTCCACCGGATCGGGTGAGGCAAAACGGGTCAGGGCGAGAATACCCTCATCCACGGCCGCAACCGTCACCCAGGCGCCGCCTCGCATCGGCCCCTCAAGCGTCACGCCGAGATCCAGGCTCTGGCGCGGCTCAATCCGCTCCGGCGCATCCAGCGCGATGTCGAATGTCCGCTCGCCGGTATCGACCGGCAGATAGGCAATCCCGACCGCCCGGCGCGGTACCGGTTGATCAACCGGATGGCGTGGGGTGAAGAGCGAGACCATGGCATAGGCCCCGGCGCCCCACGCCTCGGTGACGGTGAAACTGACTTCCGTGCCGCCTTCCGGAATGGTCAGCGATCGCGTCTCGATGACCCGGTCGCTCGCAATCACGATCTCGGCCTCGCCGGCATAGGGCGGCAGCAGACTCAGCGTGACAGTGTCGCGCACGGCGGTCGCCTGATCGGGAATGGACAAGGCAATCCGGTCCGGCGCCTCACTGCCCTCTTCGGCATTGGCACCCCAGCCGACCCAGAAGTCGGTGGAGGCGCTCTGGCCGGCGTCCGCCGCTTCAACGACGAGACGATAACTGCCCCAGTCGAGCGCACGAATGCCGATCTCGGCCAGACCATCAGCGCCGGTGGTGACCACGCCCTGTTCAATCGCGACGACCTCGCGCGTGCGGCGCCACTGCCAGCGACCATTATCGACGCGGTACCAGTCGTAATTCCAGTCGATACGGACCAGCTGCCAGTTCAGCAAGGTTTCGAGCGCGCCACCGTCCGCCCCGAGCGCGACCACATCAATCGCGGTCTCGCTATTGCGCTGGGCCCGCCCGTCGAATTGCGGGCGCAGGCCGAGATAAAGGTCGGCCGGACGATAGGGAATGCGAACATCATCGGCGACCGGACGTCCGCCCGGTTCGATGGCCGAGATCACCGCCCGGAGACGCAGGGGCTGGCTGGCATCGCGACCGGCATCGCCCAGCTCGATGGTCTGGACCGCACGCCCGGCACCATCGGCAACGGTGTCGGCGAGATCGCGCGTGAATTCTCGGAAGGGTTCGTCAGGGCGACCGAAGCTGAAATCCGCATGGTCGGGGAATGGAGCGGGGTCGGTCTCGATCCGCACCCGCCCTTCCACCACGAGACCGGCGCCAGGGGCGCCATAGAGAAAGCGCACACGCGCATCAATGTCGCGGGTTTCGCCGGCACGAACCGGGGTTTCGTCATCGGCATCCAGCTCCAGTCCAACGCGCTGCGGCACGAAGTCCTCGACCGAGAAACGGACCTGGCCGACGCGGCCAAAACCATCCATTTCGGCGACAATCCGCCACTCACCGCGCGCCGCGGTGCGCGGCACATCCCAGCTCCAGCTGACGGCGCCCGCTGCCGCCGCCTCGGGGAAACGGATATTGGCGGATTCAATGCCATTGGGTCCGAAAACCGTCAGTTCGACGGGACGGTCGCTGATGGCCCGCGCCTCGATATCGCGCACCAGGGCGGAGACATGAACCGTCTCGCCAGGTCGATAGATACCGCGGTCGAGATAGACGAAGCCATCCGCCCCGTCCGGGCGCTGGCGACCAGCCGTATCGAGACCGGAGAGGTCGACCGGATTGCGCTGGAAATCGAGCACGGCGAAATCATTGTCCGGTCCGTAAGCCGTGAGCAGGCGCGGCGCCATGGCACCCTCGCCGCGGGTCAAAGGCCCGTCGAATCGGGCCCGCCCGCTGGCATCGGTCACGACCGAGGCGAGGACTTCATTGGAGCGCGCGACGAGTTCCACACGCACATCCTCGACCGGACGCGCGGTCTGCAAAGAGCGCACCATGAAATCGACGCCGTCGGCGCCGCGATAGGCGGTCAGGGCCAGATCGGTAATCACCAGCCAGCGATTGGCGCGCGCCGGCTGACGCACGTCATCATCGGCGAGCGCCGCGTCGACCACCGTGATGTGATAGGCGCCCGGGGTCAGTGTGCCGATTGTCTCGGCAAGCGGAAAGACGGTCGTGACCGGCGTATTGAGCAGGCCGGCCGTGTCCATTTCGCCGCGCCAGATGATCTCGCCGACCGCGTCCGGGTTCTCTTCCTGGCCGGACCAGTAGTAATCGCCAGCCGCAATATTGGCGCCCGAAGTGATCGAGCGGAATGCGAGGGCCCGGTCATTGATCCGGCGCAGGGTGACATCGACACTGTCGACATTGACGGTCTCGATCGCGAGCCCGTCGGCATCGAGACGCGGCAGGATGACGCCATCACCAGCAATGCCGACATAGGCCGGTCGGTCGCCGAAATCGACGACCACATCTTCATCGACCAGGAGGCCATCCCCATTGGCGGCCGGGAATCCGGCGCGAAGGGTGAGGGTCTGGTCCTCGCCGAAACCAAGCCCGCCAACGCACAGGGTCTGGCCGTCAGCATCGAGGGCAATAGGCCGGTCCGGGGAGATCGCGACATAGGGCGAATAATCAGCGTCGGGGTCGAGCGGGTGGGTGAAGCCCAGACACAGGCTCGGGGCATCGCCATCAACGCCGACGGAATAGCGCAGGAAGGCAAACTGGCTGGGTGTTCCGGTCTCGGCGCGCGGTGCCGCGGCCTCACGACTGGCCAGTTCCGGTCCTGCAATCTCGTCCTCGGACCCGCCCGAACAGGCCGCGACAGCCAGCGCCAATGCGCCGACCAACCATTTTGCTGACCATTTCCCCATCATGCCCTCTCCCCTGTCGACACCCCGGGACCTTACGACAGGGCCAGCCAGAAAGCACCTATAAAGCAACCGAAACATTGAGCTTTCTGGCCCCTGCGCGGCCTTCAGGCATCAGTGCCTGACTGTGGTCAATCGAGCGGGATTCCGCAAAAGGCCGCGATCGCGCGCCAGGGCAGTGCGGCGGACGCAAAACCGAGGGCGATGATGGCGGCGCCGATCGCGAATCGGCTGCGCGGCGACTGCGCGAAATCAACAAATCGCGACACGCCAAAGGCCGCGGCGGTGACGGCGGGGAGCGTTCCCAGGCCAAAGCCCAGCATGATCAGACCGCCCGAGACCGGATTGGCCGATAACAGGGCATAGAAGAGCGCCGCATAGACCATACCGCAGGGCAAAAGCCCCCAGACCAGCCCTGCCAGCACCGGCGTCGTGGCGCTGAACCCGCCCCCGAACCGCTGATGGATGACGCGCTGGACGCCGTGTCCGAGCCGATCCAGCCCGGCCAGTGACGGAGCCCAGCCGATCACCGACAGGCCGATATAAACCAGGACCAGCGCGCCCGCCCAACGCAAAACGACATGGGCGACGGATCGGTCAAAGCCGAAATAGACCTGCGAGCCGAGAGCCGCGAGCACGGAGCCGGCGATCACATAGGCAAGAACACGTCCGGCCTGGGCCAGCATCAGGGTCCGAGCCCGCGCCATCGGCCCGGCTCCGGGCGCGAGGGTCAGGGTGAGGCTGGAGGCTATCCCGCCACACATCCCGACACAGTGCAGGCTGGAGGCCAGACCGGCGAGAAGCCCGCCGGCGAGACTCAATTGGGAAAGCAGGTTCGCGGTCATACCCCTCCTTGCCATGGCCCACTCGACCGGGCCACTGCGGGAAAGGCTGGAAAGCCATAGAAAAAGTGTGGCGTAATGACGCAAAGCCTAATTCAATCGGGCCGCTAAGATGCCTGGGGGAGAGCAAGATGATGCCACTTCGAACCGTCAGGCGTGATGCGCCCTGGCAATGGCTGCGCGCCGGATGGAATGATTTCCGCATGGCGCCCGGTGTCTGTCTCGCCTATGGCGCCATCTTCGTGGCCATCGGCGCGCTATTCGTCTTCGGACTGGTGGCTGTGGGAATGAGTTCCACCATTCCCGTGGCGCTAAGCGGTTTCGCGCTTGTTGGACCGGCGCTGGCAGTCGGGATCTACCAGGTCAGCCGGGCCTTCGAGAAGGGCGAGATTCCGCGCTTTCGGGTGATCATTTCCCGCTTTCCCCAGCGCATCGCGCAAATCGGCTTCCTGAGCATTCTGCTCGGCCTGCTCTTGATGATCTGGATGCGCGTCGCGCAAATCCTGCTGGTCGTGCTGGCGCCTTTTGCGCCACTGGAACCCAGCGCCTTTCTCAACTTCCTCTTCACCGATGGATCCGGACTGACACTGCTGGCTGTCGGAACCGTCTTCGGCGGCGTGCTGGCCACGCTTTCCTTTGCGATTTCCGTGATCGCCTTCCCGCTGCTGGTGGATCGCGATGTCGACGCCATCACGGCGCTCGCCACCAGCTTCAATGCGGTTTTGAAACAGCCCTTCGTGATGTTCACCTGGGCCTGGCTGATCGCCTTCATCATCGGCGCCGGAATCGCCGTCTTCGGGGTCGGCCTGGCTGTTGCCTTCCCGTGGATCGCGCTGGCCACCTGGCACGCCTATCGCGACTTCATGCCGAAGGAAGAGGGCTGATCCACTCACCGGCTGACCTCAGTCGTCCGGGCTCTCATCATTGCCGGGGAGCGGTTGGTCATCATCCATCAGGATGCGATGGGCAGCCCCATCCATGTCGTCGAACTGGCCACTGCGCAGGCTCCACAGGAAGCCCGCAAGGCCGAGCGCGCCCATGATGAGCGCGACCGGGATGAGCCAGATGAGGGCTGTCATCAGCGGCCTCCCCGCGCCAGTCTCAGCGCGTTCAACGTGACCAGGATGGACGAGGCCGACATCGCGATGGCCGCGATCAGGGGCGTGACCAGACCGGCCACGGCCATCGGAACGGCGATGGCGTTATAGGCGGCGGCCAGACCGAAATTCTCGAGCACGCGCCGCTTGGCACCGCGGGACACGTCCAGCGCCACGACACTGGCCGCAAGACGATCGCCCTGCAGCACGAAATCGGCAGCGGCCTGGGAGACTTCGGCGGCCGAGGCCAGCGAGATCGAGACGTGCGCGGCGGCCAGGGCCGGGGCGTCATTGATCCCGTCACCGACCATGGCAATGGTACCGCCTGCCGCCTTCAGGTCTTCCAGGCGCGCGATCTTGTCCTGGGGCTGCATCTCGGCCTGCCAGCCATCAATGCCGAGCGCGGCGGCGACGGCCTCCACCGGCCCGGTCCGGTCTCCCGACAGGAGATGAATTCGGCAATCGCGCGCCTTGAGCGCCGCGATCACGTCCGCTGCATCCTCGCGCAGACGATCCTCGAAACAGAAGCGGACCGGCGCCTCGTCTCCAATGACCAGCCAGGATTCAGTATGCGGATCGCTGGCGGCATCAACGCCCAGCCAGCGGGCCGCGCCGAAACGCACTCGCTGACCCTCCACCCTGGCTTCCAGTCCGCCGCCGGGGATTTCCCTGACATCGGCAGCCGCCTCCCCCATGCCCGCAGCGTCGGCAATCGCGCGCGAAAGCGGGTGGCGACTGGTGCGGGCCAGCCGGGCCGCGGCCTCGAGCGCGCCTGCCGGCAATCCGTCCGCATCGACCAGTCGTGGACGCCCCTCTGTCAGCGTCCCGGTCTTGTCGAAGACAATGGTGTCTGCCCCGGCGAGGCGTTCCAGCGCATCTCCGGACTTGACCAGCACGCCTTCGCGATAGAGCCGTCCTGACGCCACGACCTGTACCGCTGGAACCGCCAGCCCCAGCGCACAGGGGCAGGTGATGATCAGGACAGCGATGGCATTGATGATTGCCGGACGCACCTCACCGCCGATCAGCAGCCAACCGATCACGGTCAACGCCGCCAGCCCGTGCACGACCGGCACATAGAGGCGGGCCGCGCGATCAGCGAGACGCACATAGCGCGAGCGAGCCTGTTCGCCCGCTTCAACGAGACGGGTAATCTCGGCGAGCAGGGAATTGTCGCGATCCGCTCGCGCTTCAAGCACCAGCTTGCCATCAAGATTGAGCATGCCCGACCAGACGTCGAGACCGGGCTTGGCGGTCACCGGCGCGGTTTCTCCGGTGACCAGAGAACCGTCCAGCGCGCCCTCGCCTTCCAGGATGCGGGCATCAACGGGAACCCGGTCGCCGGCGGCCAGGACCAGGCGGTCGCCGGCCTTTACGTCTCGGGCCGGAATGGCCCGGATATGCCCATCCGCATCGAGCAGGTTTGCCGTCGCCGCCTGCATGGCGGCCAGACCCCGTGCGGCTTCTCCCGCACGCGCGCGCAGTCGCATGTCGAGAAAGCGGCCGATGAGCAGGAAGAAGAGCAGCATGACCGCGGCGTCGTAATAGGTCTGGCCGTGACCGATGAATGTTTCCCAGACCGACAGGCCGCAGGCGAGCAGGACCGCCAGCGAAATCGGCACATCCATATTGACATGACCGACCCGCAGAGCCCGCACGGCCGAACGGAAAAAGGGCTGACCGGCAAAGGCGGCAGCGGGCAGGACGATGAGAGCCGATATCCGGTGCATGAGCGCCTGCATGGTCTCGCTCATCTCCAGTCCGCCGGACCAGACCGAGATCGACAACAACATGACATTCATCATGGCAAAGCCGGCCACCGCCATCGCACGCAGGAGACGCTTCTCCTCCTCGCGATTGGGATCAGCCTCGCTCTCGGGTTCGTAGGGCGTGGCCGGATAGCCGAGACGGCCGAGCTTGCCGACATAATCGGCTGCCATCGCCGGATCGCCGCGCCAGGCCAGGGCCAGGCGCCCGGTCGACAGGTTGAGCCGCGCCTGCTGGACGCGATCATCCTCGCGCAACCCGCCTTCGATCCGCGCGATACACCCGGCGCAGGTCGCCCCGCGCACCATCAGGTCAAGCTCGCAGAGCCCCTCACTGCGGCGAACAAAGGCTTGCGGGTCCGCACCGCTGGCGGCGGCGAGACCGGAATGGGTGGCATCTAAGGCAGCCATAACTCACTGACCATCTCGAACGGGGCATCATCGCGACTATGCGCCTCAAGGCGCCAATCGCCCTGCCCGTCACAGGGCAGGGTCACACGGTATACGCCCGGTCGGGATTCGGCGAAGGCCAGCGGACAGTCGCGCGACGTGTCGGCGGGATGAATCAGCGTCCCGACGAGATCGAGCCCTGCGACCGGGCTGCCATCGGCGGCACTGATGGCCAGGACGACATCGCGCTCGACCAGGTTCACACGAGCCGTCCAGCCCAGGGCTTCCTGCGCGCGGCGGCGGTCCAGCGTGTCATTGTAGTTCAGCCCCTGGACATAGGAGCGCGGCACGTCTTCGCCCGGATGGGTCCGCAGGGCGAGGGTGATGAAGGTCGCATTGACCCCGATCGTGACCCCGAAAAAGGCCAGGATGAGGATCAGGACATGCCAGCCGCGCAGGGGGTTGAAGGGGTTTCGCATCACTCGGCTCCGGTAATCAGGACGGATGAGGATCGTGCCGTCTCGCCGGTTTCCCGGTCGGTCACGACGAAGGCAATGTCTTCGCTCGGGCCATCAATCGCCGCCCCTGGCAGGGTCAGATAGACGACATAGTCCTGCGAGCGGTCGGGACCGATCTCGATCCGGTCCGGCGTCATGTCAGCCGCGCCGAGGATGCGCACGCCGATCGCCGGATCGCCCTCCACCGCCAGCTCCATCACGCGTGGCGCATTGGCCTTGTTGATGACATTGACGGTATAGCCATTGCGCACGGCGCCATCGGACAGGCGCACATAATTCGGATTGCGGTCGCGCTGGGAATTCAGTTCCAGATGGGTCCGGGTCACCAGGGCGCCCAGCATCAGGGCGCTCACAATGGCCAGCGAGACCGCATAGACCATGGTGCGCGGCCGGATGAAGGGATAGCGGGGTTTCTCGCCCCTCACGAAGCGGTCGACATTGTCGTCTGTCTCATAGGTAATCAGTCCGGTCGGACGCCCGACCTTGCCCATGATGTCATCGCAGGCATCAATGCAAAGCCCGCACTGGATACACTCCAGCTGCGCCCCGTCACGAATATCGATCCCCATCGGGCAGACCGCGATGCATTGCTTGCAATCGATGCAATCGCCCCGATTGTCCCAGCTCTCGGTCTTCTTGTGGGCACCGCGCGGCTCACCACGATCGATCCGGTAGGTGACATTGAGCGCGTCGCGATCCGTCATCGCCGCCTGGATGCGCGGCCAGGGGCACATATAGGTGCAGACCTGCTCACGCATCGTGCCGGCCAGCGTATAGGTGGTGAAGGTAAGAACCCCGGCGAAGACGTAGGAGGACGGCGCAGCCGTGCCGGCGAAGAAATTCGCGAGCGTGTCCCAGGCATCATGGAAATAGAGGATCCAGGCGCCCCCGGTCGCAAAGGCGATGATCAGCCAGATGGCGTGCTTGCCGACCTTGCGCCAGGCCTTGTTCAGCGACCAGGGCGCGCGGTCCAGCTTCATCCGGGCATTGCGATCCCCTTCGAACATCCGTTCGACCATGATGAAGAGATCGGTCCAGACGGTCTGCGGGCAGGCATAGCCACACCAGACCCGACCGAACAGCGCGCTGGCCAGAAACAGGCCCAGCGCCGCCATGATGAGCAAGCCGGTGACGTAGTAGATTTCCTGCGGCCAGATCTCGAGGAAGAAGAAGTAGAAGCGGCCATGGGCGAAATCGACCAGGACGGCCTGGTCGGGCGCCCCGGGACCCCGGTCCCAGCGCAGGAAGGGGATGAGGTAATACACCCCCAGCGCGAGCGCCATGATCACCCATTTGACGAAGCGGAACTTGCCGTGCGCCAGCTTGGGATAGATCGGCTCGCGCTTCTTGTAGAGCTCACGCGTGTCGGCGGCATTGACCGCCTCGGCCTTGGACCGGGAGATCCCGGGCGCTGCCATGTTCTTGGGAGTGGCGTTGGACATGACAGCGTTAAACCGGATTTCTCATAGGGTCACTATGCGACCTACTGCCCCGTGGGACCAGCTGTCGCATCCTCGCCGCCGCCCCGCAGGAAGACATAGGCCGCGAGCGCGTCCAGCGTGGTCTCCTCCAGGCGGTCTTCCCAGGCCGGCATGACACCGTATGGACCGCGATGGATGGAGGCCATGATCTGCTCGCGACTTCCGCCGTAGAGCCAGTCCTGATCGGTCAGGCTCGGTGCGCCCTGCGCACGGTCACCGCGTCCGTCAGCCATATGGCAGCTGGCACATTGCGAGTCATAGATCGCCTGCCCGCGACTGATCGCGCCGGCATCGGCGCTGGTCCCGGAAAGGGAGAGGACATAATCGGTGACCTCACCGATCTCGGCGCGGCTCAGCAGCTCGTCACGACCAAAGGCCGGCATTTGCGAGAAGCGGGTGTCAGGATGCTCGGAGCGAATGCCGACCTGGAGCGTATGACGGATATCGTCATAGGACCCGCCCCACAGCCAGACATCATCATTCAGATTGGGATAGCCGACAAAGCCCTGCCCGCCGACGCCGTGGCACGTGCCGCAGCGGTCCCGGAAGACGGTCTCACCGGCTGCCAGCACGAAGCCGAGCAATTCCGGGTCATTCTCGATCTCGCCGATCGAGGCGCCTTCCAGGGCGGCGAATCCGACCGCGCGCTGCTCGGCCAGCGCATCAAGCGCTTCGGCCACATTGGCGCGTTCGGAGTGATTGCGCAGCCCGCGGGTGTGATCGGTCTCGCCCGCCAGACCGGGAAGCGCCGGCCAGGCCGGCATGAGCACCCAGTAGATTACGGCCCAGACACAGCTGGCGTAGAAGATATACAGCCACCAGCGCGGCAGGGGCGTGTCGAGTTCCTTGATGCCATCCCATTCATGACCAGTGGTCTCGGTGCCGGAATGAGCGTCGGTTTCACGCGTTTCATCATGCTCGGACATGGGTCTCGTCCTCGGTCTCGTCGGCCGCAGCCGGCGTATCGTTTTCAGTGAGCGGGGCGCTGGCAGCCGCGTCGAACAGCGCCTGGTTGCGCGGCCAGAGCGCATAGACAAGCGCCGCGGCGAACAAGGCCACGAAGATCAGCAAGCCCCAGGTCTGCGCGAAGGTTGAGAGGATCTCATACATCGGCCTACCTCAGATTTTCATCGGCTTCGGCCTCATAGGTGGAGAAGTCCACCATGGTGCCGAGAACCTGCAGATAGGCGATGAGCGCATCGAGCTCGGTCACCTGATCCGGATTGCCGTCGAAATCACGCATGACCGCGCCCGGATAGCGTTCCTGGAAGCCATCATAATCCTCGGCATAGGGATCCAGCTGGGTCTCCACGTCCGAAACAGCCGCTTCCAGCATGCCGTTATCATAGGGCACGCCGACCGTGCGCAAGGCGCGCAGATTGGCTTCGACATTGTCGAAAGCGAGCTCGGAATTCTCCAGGAAGGGATAGGCCGGCATCACCGATTCCGGGACCACGGATTGCGGGCGTCGCATATGGTCGCGATGCCATTCGTCCGAATAGAGCCCGCCGATGCGGGCCAGGTCCGGCCCGGTCCGTTTCGACCCCCACTGGAAGGGATGGTCATACATGCTCTCGGCCGCCAGCGAGTAGTGGCCATAACGCTCCACCTCATCGCGCAGCGGGCGGATCATCTGCGAGTGGCAATTATAGCAGCCCTCGCGGATATAGATGTCCCGGCCCAATTGTTCGAGCGGCGTGTATGGCCGCACCCCTTCGACTTCCTCGATTGTCGAGTCGAGGTAGAAGAGCGGTGCAATCTCGACGATGCCGCCGATGGACACGGTCACCAGAACACCAACGGTGAGGACGAGCGGTTTCTTTTCGAAGAGCGATTTGTGCAGATCGCTCCAGAGAGATTTTTTCCCTGACATTGCGACCTCCTATTGCGCCGGCTGGAGGGCGGGTTGCTCGACGACATTCTCGTCGTCCTCAACCTCGTCGCCCCGAACGGTGCGGTACACATTATAGACCATGATCAGGGCACCAGCGAGGTAGAGCACGCCGCCCACCGCCCGGATCACGTATGGAATGAACATGGCTTCTACGGTCTCCACGAAGGAGTATTCCAGGAAGCCGAGCGCGTCATAGGTGCGCCACCAGAGGCCCTGGAGGATACCGGCCGTCCACATCGAGGTGATGTAGAGCAGGATGCCGATCGTCGCGATCCAGAAGTGCCAGTCGACCAGCGCCTTGGAGTACATGCCCTTGCGCTTCCACAACCATGGAACCAGGCAATAGAGCGCACCGAAGGAGACGAAGCCGACCCAGCCGAGCGCACCGGAGTGCACATGCCCGATCGTCCAGTCCGTGTAGTGCGACAGCGCGTTCACGGCACGGATCGACATGACCGGACCCTCAAAGGTCGACATGCCGTAGAAGGCGACCGACATGACCAGCATGCGGACCACCGGGTCGGTACGCAGCTTGTCCCAGGCGCCCGAGAGCGTCATCAGGCCGTTGATCATCCCGCCCCAGGACGGCATCCACAGCATGATCGAGAAGGTCATGCCCAGTGTCTGCGCCCATTCCGGCAGGGCCGTATAGTGCAGGTGGTGCGGACCGGCCCAGATATAGATGAAGATCAGCGACCAGAAGTGGATGATCGACAGGCGGTAGGAATAGACCGGCCGGTTCACCCGCTTGGGGATGAAATAATACATGATCCCGAGGAAGCCGGCGGTCAGGAAGAAGCCAACCGCATTATGGCCGTACCACCACTGGATCAACGCATCCTGCACCCCGGCAAAGGCCGAATAGGAGCGCGATCCGACCCAGGAGACCGGCATCGACAGATTGTTGATCACATGCAGGACAGCGATCGTGACGATGAAGGCCAGGAAGAACCAGTTCGCCACATAGATGTGCTTTTCCTTGCGCTTCCACAGCGTGCCGAGGAAGACGAGGAGATAAACCACCCAGACGAGGGTCAGCCAGATATCGGCATACCATTCCGGCTCGGCGTACTCCTTGCCCTGGGTAATCCCGATCAGATAACCCGAAGCGGCGATCAGGATGAAGAATTGATATCCCCAGAACACGAACCAGGGCCAGATCCCGCCGGCGATGCGCGTCCGGCAGGTTCGCTGGACAACGTAGAAGGACGTGGCCAGCAGGACATTGCCGCCGAAGGCAAAGATCACCGCCGAGGTGTGCAGCGGGCGCAAACGGCCGAAATTGGTGAACCCGAAAGCTTCGATGTTCAGGACCGGAAAAGCGAGCTGAAAGGCGATGACAACACCGACCAGAAGCCCGGCCACACCCCAGAATAGAGAGGCAATGACACCAGCTTTTATAAGGTTTTCATTGTACTCGCGCTCATCCGTGATGACGCCGCCGCCGGCGATCGAACCGACAAGCAGGAATATCCCGGTGAGGAAACCGCCGAGGATCAGCCAGGACTGACCTCGCATAGCGGCGTCCGGCGCATAGGCTGCTGCGAAAAGCGACCAGATGGCACCGAGAATGGTGATGAGAAGAACGATGGCTGTGCTTGGGTCGGAACCCGCCCGCTTCAGCCCTTGAGCGGATATCATGTGCGCCCCCGGAGATTGGCTTTCATGATCCGGGTGTAACGCAGTTTCCCCCAAAATATCTATGGCAATTTGTCACGTGCGACACAGCGGACCTTTGCCACATCCCTGGAGCGAGCCTGACGCGCCCTGCACACGCGTCCCGGCACCCGGATATTCCGGACAAAAATGCGCGCCTGTGAGCCTTGCGGGTTGATCGCGTGCCTGAACCCGTCAACTCTCCCCGATCAGGCTGCACAGACAGCCGCCAACGGGAGAGATCGATGACTTGGGCCCTGTCCATTGACCGCGAAACCATTACCGACGTGCAACTGGTCGAGGAGCCGGTCCGCGCCCTCGATGACGGCGAGGTCCGCCTCGCCATCAACAGCTTCGCGCTGACTGCAAATAATATCACCTATGCCGCCTTCGGCGATGCAATGCGCTACTGGGACTTCTTCCCGGGCGCAGATGGTCGCTGCCGGCTTCCGGTCTGGGGATTCGCGGATGTCGCGGAAAGCCGCGCTGACGGGCTGAGTGTCGGCGAGCGGATATACGGCTATTTCCCCGCTGGCGGTGAACTCATCGTCCAGCCGGGCAAGGTCAGCCCCGGCGCCTTTGTCGACATGGCCGCTCATCGCGCCGAATTGCCGCCTGCCTACAATAATTACGTCCGCTGCGCCGCCGATCCCGGCTGGTCACCTGCGGGCGAGGCCGCGCAAATGGTGTTGCAGCCGCTCTTCATCACGGCCTGGCTGCTCGACTTCTTCCTGCGCGACCCGGAGAACGGCCTCACCGACGCCCCGGTCATCCTGACCAGCGCCTCCAGCAAGACCGCCATCGCCCTCGCCTTCGCGCTCAAGGCCGGCGGCGGACGCCAGGCGATCGCACTGACTTCGAAGGGAAATGCCGACTTCGTGTCGGGCCTGGGCCTCTATGACGCGGTCGCGACCTATGATGCGATCGATACGCTCGCGACCGACGCACCGGCGGCAATCGTCGACTTCGCCGGCGATGCCAATGTGAACCGTGCGCTCCACGAGAGTCTCGCCGGCCAGCTCGCCGCCAATATCCGCGTCGGCGGCGCCCATTGGGAGCAATCCGCCCCGCCGCGCGACCTGCCACCACCCAAGCCGCAATTCTTCTTCGCCCCGGACGCCGCGCGCACCCTCATCAAGCAATGGGGACCGGAAGCGTTCGATCAGAGATACAAGGCCGCCTGGCGCAAGTTTGCCGACGCGGCACCGGGCTATTTCGACTTTCGGAGTGAGGCGGGAAGCGACGGCGCGCTATCGGTCTACAAGTCTTTGCTGGACGGTCAGGCCAAGCCGCGGGACGGGGTGAGCATCAAGGTCTGATCGGGTAGGGCGCGCCTGAGCTCAAGAACCGGATACGGCCCGCTGGCTGACAAGGGGTCTATGGATGATTGCGCGCGAAGCTCGCGAAAGGATGGGTCCCGGAAGCTGTGGGGAAGCCCCCCTGACAGGTCCTCGCCCTTGATGGGCGAGGTGGATCGCCGCGCAGCGGCGAGACGGAGTGGGTGATCTGCCGTCGGTGCCGGAACGCTGCCGCGTTTCACCCGATCCGACCCGAAGCTACGCCTCGGCCCACCTTCCCCATCAAGGGGAAGGACCTGTGTGAGCCGACTTATCCCCCGCACAACCTGCCATCAACCGTCATCCTGACGAAGGTCAGGACCCAGTCTCGCAAGCTGGATTTCACCAAGAATGGCAACCACTTCGCGTCGCAGTCTGGGTCCCGATTGTCATCGGGTTGACGGTGTGTGGGGCGGGGATAGAGGTGAACTTATCCCCACCCCTCGATAGCCGACCCATAATGCCTTCGGTTTTCGGGACGGGAGGCACGAGCTCAGTCACTTGTGCCCGGAAACGAGCGGAGCCTGTCCGCGCGATGGATGTGACAGTCCAGAGCTCCGGCAGGGCGTGCGACCAGGTCGCGGGGCACTAAACGACCGACCCCATCTACCTGACGCATTGGAATCGGGGTGGAGACAGCCCGGGAAAACTCCGCGAGCGGGATGCCGAGGACACCACGGACACCGCCTACCAGCCAAACGGACACCCCGGTGTCCACCGGCATCCCGTTCCCTCCCATCCTCCGGCGCATTGGCGTGCGGAGACGAAGGTCTGTGCCATGGTCCCAGCCTCTTCGCACCCACACCGGCGTCATCCCACGGTCGCGGACAAGCCGCGATCCGGGGGACCTGCGCTTCCCCGTCGAGCGGGTGGACGAGGTCCCCCGGACAAGCCGGGGGATGACGGTGGTGAGGTGTTGGAGGGACTAAAAGCCGACGTAATGCGCACGCCCGCCCATAAATCCCTTGCCGGGAGTTCGCCGTAGCCGGTTCTCGAGCTCAAGGGTTTCAACCGCGCAGCGGCGCCTGCGGCGCCCTTGACCTCAAGAACCGGATACGGCCCGCTCGCTGGCCAGAAATCAATGGCTCAGGCTACGCCTGGGCGCCGAAGATTGGCGTAAGCTTCGATTTTTTTACAAAAATGAGCGTCAAGAAAGTTTGAAGTATGCGTCACTTGCGCAGAAAGCGTTGTAACCACTCCAAAACCACCCACAAGAGAAATGCGACAAGACCGACTAGCGTCATGCCCCACGCAAATTCCGAAATCCCGTTACTGTAACAACCATCTAAATACCTGAACTCACATCGTATTGGCACCGCTACCGTGGCTAAAAAAAGTATCATCCCGGCCGTTAGGAAGAGTAATATTAGGAATTGCGATGTGATCGACACATCGCCTACCCCCCGCGAAAGAAGATACTTTTTCAGGCCCACCGGCCCAAACGAGAGTAATGCAGAAACAGACAAAGAAAGTGACGACAAAAAGCCGACCAGCACAAAAGCAGGAAGCAGGCCCCCAATTTCAAATTTATAAACATTCGCCACAAGAGCGAATGCAAAATGAACACTAAAGCTCAATGCCATGGTCGAATTCGAATTCAACATGGATTCACCTCCCGCTTTTGAATGGATCCAGTTTACTCAGGAAGCCTATCGCTCATGCCCCAGTTATTCACTACTGCTGTGGCATCCTCGACAACCGAAAGCAAAAATAACTGCGCCACGGACCGGGAATGATCGGGTTGGGTTCAGACCGTTGTCCCTCAAAGCGACCAAACAAGCCGCTCCGCCCTGCCCCCGACAGCCCCGCTAGAGAATGCTCTGACCCGTCTTCTGCCAATCGGCCATGAAGGCTTCCAGGCCCTTGTCGGTCAGCTGGTGCTTGACCAGGCCTTTCAGGACTGAGGGCGGGGCGGTGGCGACGTCGGCGCCCAGCAGGGCGCATTGCTGGATGTGATCGGCCGAGCGGATCGAGGCGGCCAGGATCTGGGTGTCGAAGGCGTAGTTGTCGAAGATCAGGCGCAGATTGGCGATCAGCTCCATGCCGTCAACGCCGAGATCATCGAGCCGGCCGATGAAGGGCGAGACATAGGTCGCTCCGGCCTTGGCGGCGAGCAGGCCCTGATTGGCGGAAAAGCACAGCGTGACATTGGTCTGGATATTCTCGGCCGTCAGCGCCTGGCAGGCTTTGAGGCCTTCAAAGGTCAGCGGCAGCTTGACCACGACATTGTCGGCCAGCTGGGCCAGCTTCTTGCCTTCGGCGATCATGGCCGGCGCGTCGAGCGCGGTGACTTCGGCGCTGACCGGTCCCTCGACCAGATCGCAGATCTCCTTGACCACTTCGAGGAAGTCGCGGCCTGATTTGGCGATGAGGGACGGGTTGGTGGTGACCCCGTCGACCAGACCGGCTTCAGCCAGCTCGGCGATCTCTGCGGTTTCGGCCGTGTCGACAAAGAATTTCATGATGCGCTCCTCGCGGTCGGTCAGTGTATTTGCTTGCCGTTACCGGTAACGGCCGGATGTGACATTTCAAAGCCCGATGGGCAGATCAACTCAGTAGCCCGCCAGTTCGACCCGGAAGCCGGCCGCCTGCAGGGCCGCCTGGATCCGGTCCATATGGGCGCCATCCTGGGCCTCCAGCGAGATATCGATATAGGTCACCTTGGCGGGCAGATCCGAGAAGGTCTTGTGATAGGCGACATCGGTCACATTGCCTTCGGCACCGGAGATGATGTCCGAGACCGCCGACAATTGCCCCGGCACATCCACGAGTTCGATCCGGAAACGCGCCAGCCGGTGTGAGCGCGCCAGGTCGCGCAGGAGGAGCGAGGACAGGAGGCGGGTGTCGACATTGCCGCCGGTCAGGACCAGTCCGACCCGTTTGCCGGCAAAGCGTTCAGGGTGGGCGAGCACTGCCGCAAGGCCGACCGCGCCGGCCCCTTCCGGCAGAACCCGCATCTGCGAGATGAAGAGATTGAGCGACCGCTCGATCTGTCGCTCATCGACCAGGAGGACATCATCGAGAAGGTCCATGAGGAGGCGACTGGTCAGCCCGCCCGGTTCACGCACGGCAATCCCCTCGGCAAGGGTAAAACCCCCGACCGGGCGGTCTTCGCCATGAAACCGGTTGGCGAAGGACGGAAAGAGATCGGACTGGACCCCGACCAGTTCGATGTCCGGATTGATCCGACGCGCGGCCAGCCCGGCACCGGCTGCCAGGCCGCCGCCGCCCACCGGGAAGACCAGCACATCGAGATCAGGCCGGTCCTCGAGCATCTCCATGGCCAGCGTACCCTGCCCGGCCAGCACGACCGGGTCGTCAAAGGGATGGATAAACACCGCACCGCCCGTCTCCGCCTCGGTCAGGGCCAGCGCCTTGGCGGCATCGAAATCAGCCCCGGCGATCTCGACCTCGGCGCCCAGGGCGCGGGTTGCATGCACTTTCACCATGGGCGTGCCGTTCGGCATGAAGATCCGCGCGCGAACCCCCATCGCCGCTGCGCTGCGGGCCACACCCTGGGCGTGATTACCGGCAGAGGCGGCCACAACCCCGCGCGCGCGCTCATCGGCACTGAGGGCCGCGAGCCTGGCAAAGGCGCCGCGCTCCTTGAAGGAGCCGGTCACCTGCAGGTTCTCCAGCTTCACGAACAGCTCGCAGCCGGCCACGTCCGACAGGCCCGGCGAGGCGATCAGCGGCGCCCGCAAAATCCCGCCAAACCCGTCCGCGCGCAATTGCTCGACATGATCAAAGGCCGCCTCGATGGCAGCGTCGCGAGGCTCAGGCGCGGTGCGCCTGTCCATCATCGGTGATTGGGCAGTCGTGGGCATGGTCGGTCTCCGGCAGACCGCACAGAAAAAACCCCGCTTCTGGTGTCAGAAGCGGGGTGAAACTGCACGATACCTAAAAAGGGGTCAGGTCGTGGCGGTCATCGCTCCAGACGGCGCTATGACGGTGATAATCGAAATAAGCGGAAAGCGAGCGGCCATGCGCGAGCAAGCGGCTCGTGTGCCCGCCGACTGCCTCTGCATGATTTTGCTCGCATTCAGGCGCATGACGCCAATCTCCAACAAGATTTCACCGTCACCATGCCCAAACCCGACAATCCTGTCCAGCGCTTAAACGGTCGCCCCCTCACCCGGCCGCGTCATAAGCCTGTTTGAGCCAGGCGATGACCTCGGCGTCGACGGCCTCCTCGCTGTCCAGTCGAACCCGGTGGGTGCACATGGCGTTGAAAGAGCCGGAGGCCTCCAGACGGCCGGCCGGTTCGATGCCTTTCAGATTCAGCCCCAGATCGACCCGTGTCCTGGTGGAGGGCTGGACCAGACCGAATTGCTTGGCCCGTCGCAGCGAGACATAGGCCTTCTTGGGCGCCAGCTCGGCATCCCCGCCAAAGCCGGTCGCGGCAGACGCCAGCGCCTCATAGATCGGCCTCAGCCCGGCCTTCGGTCCGGCATATTGCGCCTCGACGAGATCCGTTGCGGCGGCCGGCGCAGAGACGACGCGGCCCTTCACTTCATGCGCCACAAGATTGGCGAAGCCATGGGTCATGCCGTGCTCGGACTTGAGCAGCTTGACCATCTCGCCATGCTTTTCCAGCCCGCTCGCCTTGACGATCGCCACCCAGTCGGCGAGTGGCTTGCCGGTCTTTTCCGGCATGTTGGCAATCATGGACCGCGCCATGTCTTCCGGTGATTGCGCCATGATCAAGCCTCCTCTTTGACGGAATTCTCGGACAGGTCCGGCGCGCGCTCAAGCGGCCAGTTGGTCGACAGCGCGGCCTTCGGTGTCATGGGCGCCATCAACGAGAACATGAAGAGCATCATGCGCCCACCCATCGTCGCCTTGCCGGTCTCCACCAGCGCCTTGAGATTTTCACAGATAAACTTCGCGCCCTGCGCCATCTGCTTTTCGGACTTCGAGACCGGATCAGACGCGGCATGCTCATTGATGAGGGTGAATTCGACCCCGCCATCCACCGGCTTGAGGACGTAGCGCACGATCGAAACCGGATCATCCGAGGTGGTGAAGCGGAAGGTGTGGGCATAACGGTGCGGCGGTTCGAACTCGATCACCTTGCCCATGACCAGGGTGTGCTTGCCATCCGGCGTGCGCATGGCAAAGGCCGCGCCCTCGCCCAGGCCGGGCGTGTCATACTGTCCGTTGAAGAAGAACGGCATGGGCCGGTCGGTCCGGATCAGTTCCGACCAGACCTGGTCGATACCGGCCTTGATGATGACCCGGTACATCGAGGTTCGCACCTCGCCGGACATGTGTTTGGCAGCAGCCTCTGTCATGACATTTCCCCCTTGTTGCGAGCGTCGGTATCCGCCTTATCATCGCGCCCCTCGCGAGCGCGCCTTTGTTCGGCAAGATATTTGATATCCAGCATGCGACCGGCCCACAGGGCCGAATACTCACTCGTCCAGCGATCATGGATCATTTGGATCGGCACGGCATTCATGTAGAGATGGCGGGTCCGGCCGCGCTTGTCGGAAATGACCAGGCCGGCCTCCTCCAGCACGGAAAGATGACGCATCACCGCGATCCGGCTGACATCGAAACGGCTGGCAACCGCGCCCACCGAAATGCCCGGATCATCGCGCACGATGTCCAGCATTTCGCGCCGCGTCGCATTGGCGAGCGCCTGGAAAACCGCATCCATGGAAGCCGGAGATATCATTTCATCCTCATATGTAATGATCATGTTACCTATTGGGGCGCGCGGCGCAAGCAGAAACAAGCGATCCCAAAAAGCTTCATAATTTCAACTGCTAACCGCCAGGGACCAACGACGCTCCGGGCCAGCGGCTCTCCGGGAGGGCGCACGCACGGGCAAGGCGCCCTGATTAATGGCGGCACACACCCGTTTCGCACCCACCCCGCACCCGGTCAGGCCCGGCAAGCAGACTGCGACCACGCCTTTCGGCTCAGCCCATCTCAGTGCCGGGAGCCGGGGCGGGTTTGTGAACCTGCCCGAACCAGCGACTTCCCCTCACCCCCGGCAGCGGGTCGGGATGAGGGTGAAAACCCGGCCTCCGCGCGACGCCTCCCTGATCCGTCCTCTGGCGCACCGTCTACCCAGGCCGATGGAAGACGCGGCGACGGTGAAAGCGCGCGCCCATCTTTCGCAGTGCAACATTTCGCTTCCATCAGCCACGCGAAGCGGGTTGTATGTTACCGATAACGGCGCGCTGCCTCGCGCGCGCCACCCCTGACTCTACCGGGAGACGCCGCGTGCCCACCGAAAAACTCCTCATCGCCAATCGTAGTGAAATTGCCATCCGCATCATGCGGGCCGCCACCGAGCTCGGCCTGCGGACGGTCGCGATCTATGCCGAAGAGGACAAGCTGGCCCTGCACCGTTTCAAGGCGGATGAAAGCTATCGGGTCGGGGCCGGGCTGGGTCCGGTGAAAGCCTATCTCGATATCGAGGGCATCATCGCCATCGCCAGGAAGTGCGGCGCGACCCTGATCCATCCCGGCTATGGATTCCTGTCGGAAAACCCGGACTTCGCCGAAGCCTGCGCTGCGGCCGGTCTGACCTTTATCGGCCCCTCACCCGATGTCATGAAATCACTCGGCAACAAGGTCGCCGCCCGCAATATGGCGGTCGAGGCCGATGTGCCTGTCGTGCCGGCAACCGGCCCCCTGCCCGACGGCGAGGACGATTGGGCGAAACGGGCGGATGAGGTGGGCTATCCGCTCATGCTGAAGGCCAGCTGGGGCGGCGGCGGTCGCGGCATGCGCGTGATCGAGAATGCCGACCAGCTGCATGACCAGGCCCGGGCCGGACGCCGGGAGGCCGAAGCGGCTTTCGGCAATGGCGAGGTCTATCTGGAAAAACTCATCCGCAAGGCACGCCATATCGAGGTCCAGATCCTCGGCGACAGCCATGGCAATCTCGTCCACCTGTTTGAGCGTGACTGCACGGTCCAGCGCCGCAATCAGAAAGTCGTCGAGCGCGCGCCGGCGCCGGACATGGCTGCAGAGACCCGAAGCGCCATTTGCGAGGCCGCCCTGCGACTGGTGCGTCATGCCGGATATTGCGGCGCCGGCACGGTGGAGTTCCTGCTCGATGCCGAAACCGGTAAATTCTACTTCATCGAGGTGAATCCGCGCGTCCAGGTCGAGCACACCGTGACCGAGGAGGTCACCGGGATCGACATCGTCCGGGCCCAGATCCAGATCGCCCGCGGCGGCCATATCGGTATCGAGTCCGAGACCGGCGTCCCCGAACAGTCGAAAATCGTGCTGCACGGTCACGCCCTGCAATGCCGGGTCACCACGGAAGACCCGCAGAATAATTTCACGCCGGATTATGGCCGCATCACCGCCTATCGGGGTGCCACCGGTTTCGGTATCCGGCTTGATGGCGGGACCGCCTATTCGGGCGCTGTCATCACCCGCTATTTCGACAGCCTGCTGGAGAAAGTCACCGCCTGGGCCGCCACGCCCGAGGAAGCCGTGCGCCGCATGGATCGGGCCCTGCGCGAGTTTCGCATCCGCGGCGTCTCGACCAATATCGCCTTCCTGGAAAACGTCATCAATCACCCGGACTTCGTCTCGGGCAATATCACCACCCGCTTCATCGACACCACGCCGGCCCTGTTCGACTTTCCCAAGCGCCGGGACCGGGCCACCCGTCTGCTCGGCTATATTGCCAATGTCTCGGTCAACGGGAATCCGGAAGTCGCCGGACGCCCGCTGCCGCCCGCCCATGCGGTCATTCCGGTTCCGCCCGCCAGCACCGGCAAGGCACCGGACGGCACCAAGCAATTGCTCGACCGGCTCGGACCGGAAGGCTTTCGCGACTGGATGCTGGCCCAGGAGCGCGTGCTGATCACCGACACGACGATGCGCGACGGCCATCAATCCCTGCTGGCAACGCGCATGCGCTCGCACGACATGGTCACCGTGTCGGACGCCTATGCCGAACACCTCTCACAGCTCTTCTCGGTGGAGTGTTGGGGGGGTGCGACGTTCGATGTCGCCTTGCGCTTCCTGAAGGAGGATAGCTGGGACCGTCTCGCCGATCTGCGCGAACGGATGCCGAATGTGATGCTGCAAATGCTGCTGCGCGCCTCCAATGCCGTCGGCTACACGAATTATCCCGACAATGCGGTTGACCTGTTCGTCCGCCAAGCGGCCGAGACCGGTATTGATGTCTTCCGCGTTTTCGACAGCCTCAATTGGGCGGACAACATGAAAGTCGCCATGGAGTCCGTGCTCAAGACCGACCGGCTTTGCGAAGCGGCGATCTGCTATACCGGCGATCTCGGGCATCCCGAACGGCCCAAATACCAGCTCGACTATTATCTCGGCCTCGCCCGCGAACTCAAATCCGCCGGCGCCCACATCATCGGCATCAAGGACATGGCCGGCCTGTGCCGTCCCGCCCAGATCCGCACCCTGGTGAAGGCGCTGAAGGACGAGACCGGCCTGCCGGTCCATTATCACACCCATGACACCTCCGGCATCGCCGCCGCGACCGTCTTGGCGGCCTGCGAGGCGGGCGCTGATGCCGTCGATGCGGCGATGGACAGTTTTTCCGGTCTCACCTCCCAGCCCAATCTGGGCTCGATCGTCACGGCACTGGGCGACACGCCGCGCGCCAGCGGTCTCGATCCCGCCGTCATTCGCCGCTTCTCGGATTACTGGGAGGATGTGCGCACCCAATATGCCGCCTTCGAGCCTGACCTCCGCGCCGGTGCGTCAGAGGTTTACCTGCACGAAATGCCCGGCGGACAATTCACCAATCTCAAGGAACAGGCGCGCTCAATGGGGCTCGCCGAGCGCTGGCATGAGGTCGCCAAGATGTATGCCGCGGTGAACATGATGTTCGGCGATATCGTCAAGGTGACGCCCTCCTCCAAGGTGGTCGGCGACATGGCGCTTTACATGGTCTCATCCGGCCTGACCCCGGAGGATGTGCTCGACCATGAGACCGAGATCAATTTCCCCGAAAGCGTGATCGGCCTCCTGCGCGGCGATCTCGGTCAACCGCCCGGCGGCTGGCCTCCCGCTCTGCAGGCCAAGGCCCTGAAGGGCGAGATGCCAGTCACGGGACGCCCGGGCCAGCATCTCGAGCCGGTCGATTTCGACGCGGTTCGCAAGACCCTCATGGGTCATGGCGAGCGCAGCGTGAACGATAATGATCTGTGTTCCGCGATCATGTACCCCAAGGTCTTCGCCGATTATGAGGATCACCGCCGCGAATTCGGACGGGTCGACCGCCTGCCGACGCCGGTCTTCTTCTACGGCATGGAACCGGGCGAGGAGATCTCCGTCGATATTGATCCGGGCAAGGCGCTCAATATCCGCCTGATGGCCATGGGCGAACCGAATGATCACGGCGAGCGAGAGGCCTTCTTCGAGCTCAATGGCCAGCCGCGCGTTGTCCGCGTCGACGACAAGTCGGTCGCCTCGACCGTCATCGCCAACGAGAAGGCGGACATGGCCAATACGGCGCATATCCCTGCACCGATGCCGGGCCTGATCGCCACGCTTGCCGCCAAGGAAGGCGAGACCGTCAAGGCCGGCGAGCTGCTGATGACGCTGGAAGCGATGAAGATGGAAACCTCGATCACTGCGCCGCAGGCCGGCACGGTGAAACGCCTGCCCGTCAGCGCCGGGACCCAGGTCGACGCGAAGGATCTGCTGGCGGTGGTGGAGTAAGCGGGCGGGCTCTTCTCCCCGGGGAGAAGGTGTCGCGAAGCGACGGATGAGGGGGATCAACTCGGACGGCACCGGGGCTCCCCCCTCACCCGGCCTCCGGCCACCCTCTCCCAAGGGAGAGGGAACACGTTGTTTAGCGCGCGGCGCTCTGCGCGGAGCCATCCATAGATCACTTGTCAGCCAGCAGGCCGTATCCGCTTCTTCAGCTCAAGGGTGGAACCGCGAAGCGGCGCCTGCGGCGCCCTTGACCTGAAGAAGCGGAGACGGCGAAGTCTCGGCAAGCGGTCCATGGTGCGGTGCGCGCCAGCCGCTCGGCCCTATCGAGCGCGACTGGAGAGGGCGGCGATGAGCAGACATGACAGCAATAGCAGGTCCAGCGCGTTGAACACGAAATCGATGACAGGCGCCGTACCGCCGAGAAGGAATTCATATTCCACGAACATGGAAGCGATCAGCCACAGCGAGAAGTCGAGCGCGGTGGCCAGGAAATAGACCAGTAGCGCCTGACCTGGATTTCGGGGAAAACGCCAGGCTGCGATCAGATATCCCAGCACATAGCCAAACCAGAGAAACAGGAATGGCAGGCGGACAATGCCGACGAACTGGCCGATGGCGCCGTCGACAAATTGCAGCCACGGCACGCCGCCACGATAGCCGATCAGAACCAAAAACAGGCCAAAGGCCCAGAGTGCTCGAACCCACAGAACCACCGACAGCACCCGCGCGGCCGGTGAACCCTGATCAATGCGCAAATGTATCGACTTGGCCATTGCCCCTCACGCCCGGACCATTCGGTGAAACCCTAATTTTTATATCACCTTGAAACCAGTGTGTGCGCCCGGTTTCGACGTCAGTGGCCGGCCTTGCCAGCCATGCGCTGGATGAAGCCCTGCAACCGCTCCGGCTCGATGACCGGCGGCATGTGGCCGCGCGCCTCCATTGTCTCGACATCGGCATCGGGTAGAGCGGCCGTCAGGGCCTCGATCTGCTCGGAGGCCGAGAGGATGCGGTCGTCCATGCCGTAAAACAGACCAACCGGCAGGTCGATCTCGCTCAGGCGCGCAGTAATGCTGCCCATGTCGATGCCCACGGCATGCATGTCGGTCGCCGCGGCATAAAAGGCGTTCGGGCGAAGCGACAACAAGCCACCGCCCTTGAAACGGAAATCCTCCGGCGCCGCATCCGGTCCGAAGACAATCGCCAGTGTCTTGGCGCCACTGCGGATGGACATCGGGACAGCCAGGGTCTCGGCGATGAAACGGCGCATCCCCGGATTCGCGACATTGATGCCCGAAAAGGCCTCGGACGGCGTCTCCGGCGCCGTGATGAGCGCCGAGACCAGCGCCAGTCCGCCAACCTGATCGGCATGGTTCAGCGCCAGGGCCAGCGACACGGCCCCGCCCAGCGAATGCCCGACGAGAAGCGGCTTCTCGATGCCCTCCTTGGCCAGCATTTCGGCGATCATGCGGGCCTGCTCGGGAATGCGCGCCTGCTCATCACTGTCGCGCTCGGACCAGCCACAACCCGGTCGGTCGATGGCAATGGCGCGATACCCCGCCTCGGCCAGTCGATCGACCATCGCGTAGGAAAAATTGTGCAGATTACCGGCCAGGCCATGGATCATCACGACCGGGCGCCCCTCGCCCTTTTCGATCCAGTGCAGCCGCCCGCCCTCGACCTCTGTGAAATGCCCCTTTGGGGGAATGGCTGCTGCCGCCTTGGCCGCGACCGAGTGCGAAAAGCGCCAGGCCACGAGAAGTCCGACCAGGACCAACCCGATAATGCCGCCAATGACGGAAAGGATGATGGTGAGCATGAACTACCCCTGTGACGGCGTTTTGGAACCGGACCGGCGCGAGCCGATGATGGATTGCATCAGGGACCAATAGCGGGTCGGAAACAGACGCTCGAACCACATCATTGTGTGGGCATCCCGGCCGACGAGAATGCGCGGCTTCTTGCGGGCCACACCGTCGAGGATGATGCGCGCCGCCTCGGCTGGCGGCATGACCAGCAGGCGCTGGGTCTGCTTCTTGCCCGCCTCGATCTCGGCCGCGCTGGAATTCGGCGGCGGTTTGGCACTGGCGGCGATATTGGTGGACACACCGCCGGGATGCACCGTGGTCACGCCAATGGTCGATCCGGCGAGCTCGTGACGCAGGGCGTTGGAAAAACCCTTCACCCCGAACTTGGCCGTCGAATAGGCCGCTTGCCCCGCCGGTGCGACGATCCCGAAAATGCTGGAAATATTGATGATATGCGCTTCCTCGACGGCCCGGAGGCGAGGCAGGAAGGCGCGGGTCATTCGGATGACGCCATAGAGATTGATATCCAGGAGACGCTCAAAGTCGGCCATGTCGACCTCTTCAAACAGGCCGCCCAGGGCAATACCGGCATTATTGATCAGAAGATGAACCGGCTCACCGGCCGTCGCCACATCCCGGGCCAGGCCGGAAATCGCCTCGGCGTCCGCCATGTCGACGACATGCGTCGTGACGCGATGGCCCGACTGGCGCAGCGGCGCTGCGACGGCCTCCAGCCCCTCGGCATTGATATCGGCCAGGATCAGATGCGCACCGCGCGCGGCCAGTCCAGCCGCCAGCGCGGCACCGATACCACTGGCTGCCCCTGTGATCAGGGCTGTACGACCGGAAAATTCGAAACGCCGGCTCATTCGGCCGCCGCCTTCATGGCTTCATCCGACACCGGATCCGGTGCCCTGGAGAAATTCATATAGCCATCCTCGAGCTTGCCGAAGCGAATGGTGAGCATGTCCTGGACATAGTTCTGATAGGTCTTCCAGGGCGCGCGATCACCTTGCTTGGGAAGGTGCGCGATGGCGCGCTGGACATAGCCGGACGAGAAGTTCAGCAACGGCTCCGGCGTGAT
Source organism: uncultured Maricaulis sp. (assembly GCF_905480005.1). Lineage (GTDB taxonomy): Bacteria > Pseudomonadota > Alphaproteobacteria > Caulobacterales > Maricaulaceae > Maricaulis. Next base: position 4,428 of record NZ_CAJQOO010000040.1, on the reverse strand, counting down.
GTCAGCGGGCACTTGCGGGACAGCGATATCGGTGCCGGTCTTCTTCATGTGATTGAGCATGCGGCAGACGCGTTCGCAGGTCAGATCGACCTTCAGCGTCCAGGAGGCATTGGTATAGCCGAATGCGAGCGCCAGATTGGGCACATCGCCAAGCATCATGCCGCGATAGGTATAGAGATCCGCCGGATCGATCACCGCGCCGTCGCGCGAAATCTCGGCCCCGCCCGCCAGCTGCATTTCCAGACCGGTTGCCGGCACGATGATGTCGGCATCGATATGTTCGCCCGAGACGAGCTGAATGCCGGTTTCGGTGAAACGCTCGATCTGGTCGGTGACAATGTCCGCCTTGCCGGATCTCAGCGTCTGGAAGAAGTCGCCATCCGGCGCCAGGCAGAAGCGCTGGTCCCAGGGATTATAATTCGGCGTGAAATGCTTCTCGACATCGAAGCCCTCGCCCAGCTCGTCCTTCACCGCCTTGATGACCGCCTTCTTGACGACATTCGGCCAGCGCTGGGAGAGCTGATAAACATAGATGGAAAGACCGATATTCTTGATGCGCGCCAAAAGGTAGGCGAGCTTGGCGGGCAGCGCCTTGCGCAAGGTTTCGGCGATCGCATCGCGTGAGGGACGCGCGGCGATATAGGTCGGCGAACGCTGCAGCATCGTCACATGGCCCGCGGTCTCCGCCATGGCAGGAACCAGCGTCACGGCGGTAGCGCCAGAGCCGATAATCACGACTTTCTTGCCGGCATAATCCAGCTCGCCATCCCAGTGCTGGGGATGCGCGATGGCGCCCTTGAAATCATCATAGCCCGCAAATTCCGGCAAATAGCCCTGCTTGTAGCGGTAATAGCCCGAACACAGCATGACGAAGCGCGCCGTGAAGACTTGCGTGTCACCATTGGCATCGGTCGCGGTGACCGTCCAACGCGCGGCGTCACTCTCCCAGTTCGCCGAAACCACGGTGTGACCGAAATGGATATGTTGGTCGATCCCGTTTTCGCTGGCCGTGTCGCGGACATATTGGCGGATGGACGGACCGTCGGCGAAGGCCTTGCCACCCGTCCAGGGCCGGAAGGCATAGCCGAATGTGTACATGTCACTGTCCGAACGAATACCCGGATAGCGAAACAGGTCCCAGGTCCCGCCGATCGCGTCGCGCGCCTCGAGAATGGCATAGCGCCGGCCAGGACATCGGGTCTGCAGGTGATAGGCAGCGCCAATACCAGACAGGCCAGCCCCGACAATCAGGACATCGAGATCGTGATCGGACATGTTTCCTCCGTACCGCATCTTCGGTGGGAGAGAAAAGTGAACACCGTTTTCTTTTCTGCGCAAGAGGCGGTTGCGCCCTGATCAGGTGAAGTCCGGGCCGTCGGCATCGAGTCCCAGCACCTGTGCGCGCAAGGCCGCGGCCCAGAACAATCCGCCGAGCCCGACCAGAACATCCCCGGCCCGGCAGAGGCGCCGCGCCGCCGCAAGCGAGGCACCAGCATCCTCGCAAACCGCCAGTACCTCGATTTCGGGTCGCAAGTTTCTGACCCGCTCGCCCAGCACCTGCGGGGCAACACCCTGATAGCCCGCTCCGATGATCACCCGGTCGAAATGCGGCAGGATGCGCGCCAGCATGCCATCGACATCCTTGCTCTTCGACAGGCCGAGAAGAAGGACGGTCCGGCCGACATCCAGAATGTCGGCAACGGCCTCGATCGCGGACCCGACCGCCGCCGGCGTATGACCGACATCTATCAGCAGAGGCGGTTGTCCCGGCAGGACTTCCAATCGACCGGCGCACCGCGCCCGCGCGAATGCCGATCTCGCAAGAACGGGCCAGCGCGCATCCGCGATATCGGGCCTCACGGCGCGGGCCAACTCAAGCGCCAGGAGCGCATTCTCGGCCTGTCGGGCGCCAAGCAGATTCAGGCTAAAGTCAAACTCGCCCTGGCGCGCGTGGATGGTTGAAACCTGCTGTCCGGACACCGCATCCCGTCGCCTCACCGCAGTATAGCTGGCCAAGGCGTCCACAAGCTCCCGACCGTCTGACGCGCAAGCGCTCTCCAGGTCCGCGTGGACATCATCAAAGCCGCGCCCCAGGAAAACCCGAGCGCGCGGTGGGGCAGCGTCCAGCTTGTCGAGCGCAATGGCCTGGCGCGTCTCACCAAGCAGGGCAGTATGCTCCAGATCCAGGCTGACGATGGCCGTGACCGGTGCCTGCAACAATCGACAGGGATCATAGCGCCCGCCAATGCCTGCCTCGATCACAAGCCGGTTACAGGCCGCCGCGTCGAAGAGACAAAGCGCCGTGAGAAACCAGGCCTCGAACTCCCCGAACTGGTCCTCGGGGTGATCGGCGACATCCGCCTTGATTGCCGCTGCCACACGCGCTTCTGCAGCGGCCAATGGCCCGTCACCAACCGGCAGGCCCTGCACGCAAAACCGCTCGTTGAAAGCGAAGAGATGCGGGGAGATAAAGCTTCCGACATGCTCGCCCGCCTCGGCCAGAAGCGCCGTCAGAAGGCTCGCCGTGCTGCCCTTGCCATTACTGCCGGTGATCACGACGGCGCGCTGGCCCAACGCGGCGAGGTCCAGGTCCAGCCGGGCTGCCAGCCGCGCTGTGCGAACCAGGCCCGGGCCGGCGCCGAAGCGAGGCAGGTCGAGCGTTGTCCGCCTCATCCTGCGCTGCCCAGGGCCGCCGCCAGGATGTCCGTCCATATCTGCCTGGCGAGCGCCGTCTGACCCAGCTTCTCCAGCGAGGCGAAGCTGGGATTGGCGTTGACCTCGAGGACGCGCGGCGGGTTGCCCTTGGACCAGAAGAGATCGACACCGGCGACGTCAAGACCCAGGGCGGCGGTCGCGGCGATGGCAAGCTGGGCTGGCTCGGCCTCCGCCTCCACGCGGAAATCGACCGGATGTCCGCCTGTTGCGAGATTGCGCCGCCCGGGCAATTCCAGCCAGGCGCCGTCGCCCGATATCGCCTCCGCGCGCCGGCCTGCATGCTCCAGCGCCGCCACAAACTGGCCGTGCGGAATCGGGCTCAGCGCCTCCCGCTTCAGATCGGTATTCAGCCGCTCGAACACAGCCTGCCAGGACTCGTCCGCCGCTCCGGCCAGCCCGCCCTCGGCCTTGCGGTATTGAAACCGCGCCTGACCACCGACGACGAGGACGCGGTATTCCGGCGCATCAATGACGGGCTGTACGACGATCTGGTCATGGCGCCGGGCCACACGCCCCAGATAATCCGCGAGTGCGGCGCGATCGGCGACAGTTTCGGCGAAGTCGCCATGGGCGCCACGATTGGGTTTGACAAAGAGCGGGAAGTTCATCCGGTCCGCGCGCGCCAGCAAGTCTTCACCCTCGCGACCGGGCGCACGCAAATGTCGGCGCGCGCTTTCCAGAAAGACCAGCTCGGTCGGGATGCTCGACAGACCCGCCGCCACCAGCGCGGCATGGGTGAAAGACTTGTCCCGGGCGATCGAGTAAGCGCTGGCCGGATTGGTTGGATAGGCGCACACCGCGCCGCTGCCTGACAGGACTCGCCGCCCCGCATCTTCCACTGCGAAGAGATAGCCTGCGCCACCATCCAGATCGGCATAGCGCCAGCCCTGCTCCGCGCAGACCTGCGCCACCATGCGGGCATTGAACGGTCGGGATACCGGCCGGGAATCGGGTTGGGAGCGTGACGCCATGCGGCTTTGTACCGAGCCGACCGGACCGCGCCTAGTCTCGGCAGTCGCGCGCTCCTGCGCGCCGGTTCACGCTGCACCGCCGCAAAATGTATGGGTGAAATACATACCGAAGGGTCGATTTTGTCGCGAACTTCCCTACCTGTTGGGCCAGTTCATTTCGCGAGGATCACCGCATGACCGCCACTGACGCTCTTTTCCGCCCCTTCTCCCTGGGCTCGCTCACCCTTCCAAACCGGATCGTCATGGCACCGATGACCCGGTCCAAAAGCCCGGGCGGCGTGCCCGGACAACCGGTCGTCGATTATTATCGCCGCCGGGCCGAGAATGCGGTCGGCCTGATCATCACCGAGGGAACAACGGTCGACCGCCCCGGCGCCAGTTTCGACCCGGCCATACCGAATTTTCATGAGGCCGACTCGCTGGCCGGCTGGAAAACCGTCGTGGACGCGGTCCACGCCGCCGGTGGCAAGATCGCGCCGCAGCTCTGGCATGTTGGCCTGGCCCGCAAGCCGGGCACCGGCCCTCACCCTGAAGCCAAGTCCGACAGCCCGTCCGGCATCGTCCCCGGTGGCAAACAGGTCGGCGAAGCGATGAGCGCCGAGGATATCGCCGATACGATCGCGGCCTTCGCCAAGGCCGCCAAGGCGGCCGCCGAAATCGGCTTTGACGCCATCGAGCTGCACGGCGCCCATGGCTATCTGCTCGATCAGTTTTTCTGGGACGGCATGAATCAGCGCGATGA
>NZ_CAJQOO010000039.1 GCF_905480005.1 uncultured Maricaulis sp. | reverse complement strand
TCAGCCTTGGAAACCAGATCGAGCCGAAACTTGCGCCACAGGCCGCGCGGCCGCCACCCAGGACGCTTTGACGGAATAGCCCGATAGAGGTGACTAGCCGCAGTCTTCCGCGCCCCGCGCAAACCCGTCCCTAAAACCCATGACAGCCAGCGGGCCGTATCCGGTTCTTGAGGTCAAGGGCGGCGCAGCCGCCGCTCCGCGGTTTCACCCTAGAGCTCAAGAACCGGATACGGCGACCTCCCGGCAAGGGATTTATGGCGAGGCCTGCGCCCTCGCGCGCGGGCTCGAAACCCCCGTCCATGCGTGAACAGGAGACACCCGGCTCCAACCGGGCCACGCACCATGTTCGCAGGATGACATCGGCCGGCTCAGCGGACTGTGTGGCCGGGTGGTCTCAGACGCGTTCGCGGAGCCACAGGCTGGCGATGACCTTGACGCCTTCGGTCACCGGCTCGCCAGCATGCAGGGAAGGTCTCGCGCAGCTGCCATCCGGGTTCGTATTGTCGAAACTCAAAGCATCGCCGCGCTTGCCGCTCCAACGCAGGTTGAACGCTGGATTGCTGAACAGCGCGCAAGATTCCATGCGCTAGCTATCCTTGCAGGAAAAAGGAATTCACGGTCAGCCGCCCCGCCGCAACATCAGGGGAAAAGCTGAAGTCCGGGGGGATGTCTCCGGAGTGCAGCAGTGCGCCGCGATACATCACGACACGATTAAACCGGGCTTCCGTCTGCGCAATCCTCTGGAAGCGTGGACTCTTGCCGTTGAAATATCCGCTGGGCAGAGCCCCGTCCTGCCGTTCTTCCGCGTCCAGTGCCTGGCGATACGTGTCCAGACGATCTTGGCGGACAGTCTCATAGCCTGTCGAGGTGTGTCGGTAATGGCTGGTTCCGCCCTTCTCTGGGCCCGAGAGATAGTGAAGCAGCGCGATCAAGTTTGGATCTGTAGAATCGTGATGCGGTATGCGTTGAGCGGAGTAGAGCTTGTCCGGGGCTGTCGTGACGAGGGAGAAGCTGCACTCGATCAGCTTGGCGTCACGCGTATATCCAAACACGCGCGTCAGGATCTCACGGAGCATCTCTGCTTGATCCATCAGGTATTCCGACGGGGCGTTTGATCGGATGCCGGGATAGCCTGGCGGAGGGGGTGTGAAAGTCCGGCGCGATGCCTCGGCGACCAGAGCGTCGGGCCGCTTGGAGAAATCATCAATGACCACCAGAGGCTCGGCTTCCTGACCCAGGAATTGAACGGTATAGCCACCGCGATATTCGGTTTCGTACATGGATGCATTCGCCTTTTGCCAGCCCTGGAAGCTAGGTCGAACAGGCGGGCCAGCAATGCCCAGAGCGGGGCGTGCGCAGCGCGCGCCGGCTCGAAACTCCCGTGCGTGTTTGAACAGGGCGCGTCTGGATCCAACCGGGTCGCGCGCCATTTCCGAACGCGTCTCGCTCAGCCAGCCTTGGCGCTGCAGGCGGGAGGCTGCGGGATGGTTGATCGAGACCGGAAATGTCCCGGGGCGGGCCTTGGCCCAGGCTTCCGGGCACCGGTATTTGCGGCAGATGGCTGGCTTGTACAGGGGCTGGACGAGGCGTCCTGGCGGGCATGCAATGCCGGAACAGAGCGGCGCGGTGCGCACCTCTCCCCGATCGGGTCAGTGATTATTTGTCCGGCGGGACGTCGCTGTATACGGTCATCATCTCAAAGAGGGCGGCTAAATGACGATGTTTCAACGCGTGTCCTATCATCTTGCCAATCTGACCCGGTTTGAGGGGCGTGACTCGCAGGCGGTATTCCTGGCCTGGGGCATGATGGGTGTGCAGGTGGCGGGGTTTGCGATGGTCCTGGCAATAGCGCCCGTCGCCCTGGAAATAGCCGGGTTCGCGAGCCCCCTGTTTGGCGGGCAGGCCTGGATCGTGTCCACGGCGCTGGTTCTTGTGGTAGTTGTCGGCCTGTTTGCCCTCATGGGCGCGTCAATCGCGCGGCGCCTGCATGATAGTGGTCGCAGCCTTGTCTGGGCAGTGCCGCCGGCTGTCTTGCTCACGCTGGTTGGCCCCCTGATGCCTTATATTTTCGCGCAGGTCCCGGATGATGGGGTCGCACCGGATGGGTTCTCTGCGTTGACGGGACTCATAGTGGTCTACCTTCTGTCGGTGCTTCCGCTGATTGTTTTTCTCGCGGCAAATGGCAGCGGCGAACCCAACCGGTATGGCCCGCCTCCGGCTGACAGCTGACACGAAAAGGGCGGACCCGCGGGCCCGCCCTTTCCTGTGGTCCGGTCACTTCCGGCCCTAACTCACATCAAAGCGGTCGGCCTCCATGACCTTGGTCCAGGCGGCGACGAAATCCGTGACGAACTTCGCCGTGTTGTCGTCCTGGGCATAGACCTCGGCATAGGCGCGGAGGATGGAATTCGACCCGAAGACCAGATCGGCGCGGGTGGCGGTCCATCTCGCCTTTCCGGTGGCGCGATCGCGGATCTCATAGGTCGACTTGGAGACCGGCTCCCACGCATAGGACATGTCGGTCAGATTGACGAAGAAGTCCGTCGTCAGCTGACCCTCGCGATCGGTGAAGACGCCATGTTTGCTGCCACCATGATTGGTGCCGAGCACCCGCATTCCGCCGACCAGGACCGTCATTTCCGGGGCGGTCAGGCCGAGCAGCTGGGTCCGGTCGAGGAGCATCTCTTCCGGCGTGACGACATAATCCGCCTTGGCCCAGTTGCGATAACCGTCTGCCAGCGGCTCGAGCGAGTCGAAGCTGTCGCCATCGGTCATCGCGTCCGTGGCATCGCCGCGGCCCGCCGTGAACGGCACGGCGACGGAATGACCGGCTGCCTTGGCGGCCTGTTCGATCCCGACATTGCCGGCCAGCACGATGATGTCCGCGAGGCTGGCTCCAACCTTGCCGGCGATGGGCTCGAGCACACCGAGCACGCGGGCGAGGCGGTCGGGCTCATTGCCCTCCCAATCCTTTTGCGGTGCCAGGCGGATGCGGGCGCCATTGGCGCCGCCGCGCTTGTCCGAGCCGCGGAAGGTCCGGGCACTGTCCCAGGCCGTGGCGACCATGTCGGAGACGGAGAGCCCGCTCGCGGCGATGGCGGCCTTGGCGGCGTCGACATTCCAGCCCGTCGGGCCGGTCGGGATCGGGTCCTGCCAGATCAGGTCTTCGGCCGGAACGTCCGGACCGAAATAATTGGCACGGGGGCCCATATCGCGGTGGGTCAGCTTGAACCAGGCGCGGGCGAAAGTGTCCTTGAACCAGGCCGGATCGGCCATGAATTTCTCGCAGATGGCGCGATAGGCCGGATCCATCTTCATGGCCATGTCGGCATCGGTCATGATCGGCATGCGACGGATGGAGGGGTCGGTCGCATCGACCGGCATATGCTCTTCCTTGATCCCGACGGGCTGCCATTGATTGGCCCCGGCCGGGCTTTGCTTGAGTTCCCACTCATAGCCGAAGAGAAGCTCGAAATAGCCCATGTCAAACTGGGTCGGATTGGTCGTCCAGGCGCCTTCCAGGCCTGAGGTGACGGCATTGGCGGCCTTGCCACCCATATTCGGATTGAGCCAGCCAAAGCCCTGATTCTCGATCTCGCCGCCTTCCGGCTCGGCGCCGAGCGCGCCGGCATCGCCATTGCCGTGCGCCTTGCCGACCGTGTGGCCGCCGCAGGTGAGGGCGGCGGTTTCGGCATCGTCCATCGCCATGCGGGCGAAGGTCTCACGGACCTGGCCGGCGGTCTTGAGCGGGTCGGACTGACCGTTCACGCCTTCCGGGTTCACATAGATCAGGCCCATCTGGACGGCAGCGAGCGGGTTTTCCATCGTGTCCGGCTTGCCGACGTCTTCATAGCGCGTGTCCGACGGGGCCAGCCATTCCTGCTCGGCGCCCCAATAGGTGTCGATTTCCGGGTGCCAGATATCCTTGCGGCCAAACCCGAAGCCGAATGTCTTCAGACCCATATTCTCGTAGGCGATCGTCCCGGCCAGCAGCATGAGATCGGCCCAGGAGACCGCGTTTCCATACTTCTTCTTGAGCGGCCACAGGAGGCGGCGTGCCTTGTCCAGATTGCCATTGTCAGGCCAGGAATTGAGCGGTGCGAAACGGATATTGCCGGCACCACCACCGCCGCGACCATCGGCCAGGCGGTAGGAGCCCGCGGAATGCCAGGCGAGGCGGATCATCAGGCCGCCATAATGGCCGTAATCCGCTGGCCACCAGTCCTGGCTGTCGGTCAGGAGGGCGTGCATGTCGGCCTTGAGGGCGTCGACATCGAGCGATTTGAGCGCTTCGTGATAATCATAATCCGGGCCCATCGGGTCCGACTTGGTGTCGTGCTGATGCAGGATGTCGAGATTGAGCGCGCGCGGCCACCAGGCCATCACGCTGCTGCCGGTCCCGGTATTGCCGCCATGCATGACGGGGCAACCACTCATACCCTTTGGATCATTACCGTCCATTGTCTTCCTCCCAACGAAATATTGCTTTGCAGATCCGCGAACCGGGTCTGCGATGAGACCCTTATCCCAGACGATGATCCATTGATCCAATCAATTTAATCATGAATGGGTATAGAGTAGGCCACTATCAGATGCGATCGGGCGCAACGCAGGCCGAGGCTGGCGGGCGCATCCGCCGCCGCAGTCTCCCGTCGGGCAGTCAGGGGTGTTAGGGTCATCGGATCAGGCAGGGATGAGCGATATGACGAACGGGTTTTTCGAAGCAAAGACGGTCTGGGTTACCGGCGCCTCCTCAGGACTGGGGCGGGCCATGGCGATCGATCTCTCGAGGCGGGGCGCACGGGTCATCCTGTCGGGTCACAATGAGGCAGCGCTGAAGGAGACCCAAGGCCAGCTCGCGGGCGACAGTCTCATCCTGGCCTTCGAGACAACCGATATGGAGGCGCTTCCGGGTGTGGTGGAGACCGCGCTGGCCTGGTCAGGCCGGCTTGACGGGCTGATCAATAATGCC
>NZ_CAJQOO010000038.1 GCF_905480005.1 uncultured Maricaulis sp. | reverse complement strand
ATCGACGAGACCACGATGCGCATCGAGCTGATTGTGGATGAAGAGCCGCTCTATGCCGGCATCGACCCCTACAACAAGCTGATCGACCGCAATTCAGACGACAATCTGATGCCGGTGACAATCGAGTAGACCGGGCTCTCGACGGGACTGGAAAAGGCCGGCCTCACTAGGTCGGCCTTTTTCTTGTCCGCGATCGGGTCGACCCCGGTCAATCGGTATTGCCGGGCGGCGTCGCCGGTCAGGTGACGAGAACCTTGGGAACCCCGTCGCCCCTGTCGCGGATGAGGCTTCGCAGGAATGCCGGAAAAATCTCCATCGCATCACGCGCCGAAAGTGAGTCGGGATCGCGATGTCGCCACCAGTATTCCCAATAGGAGGTCACATGGCTCAGCGCCGACAGGTCGCTGCCCAGATGGTAGAAATAACTGTCAGCCTTGAGCAGGAAGTCGCGAATGGTTTCGGCGTTTCCGCTACTGCAGAACCGGTCGAATTCTTGTTGGAAGCCGTCGAGAACGGAGATCAGTGCTGCCCAGCGCTGGCGGGTTTCCCTGAGGATGAGACGCTGGATCTCATTGATCTGCTGTCGTTCGCTCGGGGTCACGCCGCGAATGATCACATCATCCATTTCGATGACAAATTTCCGGAGCCGATCCGTCGCATCGTGCAGCTTCCAGCGGTAGTAAAGCACACCCTTCCAGCCGTACATGCCGTCGGCAAACTCCTCGGGTGTCATGCCGAGCGTCTGGCGCAGCGCGTTCATCTTGGCGGTGTCATTCCCCTCGATGATCTCGACCGCGAACTTCATGGCGCGGGCGTCGTCCTCGGCGAGATTCTCGCGTCCGAAAGCAAGGCCGACCACGCCGGCAATCTGCCTCGCCACATAGGCCTGCATGGCCTTGCGTTCCTTTGGCGCGATCTGGAGATACCGCGGGTCGACCGGCCGCTCATGTTTCAAGAAGCGGTCCGCCAGCAGAAAGGGATCGAAGGATGGAAGCTTCGCGAGTTCGCGAAGGCGGGTGAGATCGTCATCAATATTGTCGCCGCCTTCGACCGTCAGGTCGAGAAACAGGCGCAACTTCGCCAGGCCGCGTCTTTCCTCGACAAACAGCGAGTGACCGCCCATGCCGAGGTCGTCGATGGAGACTGGAATGATCACCTTGGTGACGACGGCCGCATCGACCGACATCAAGGCGCGTTCGTGCGGCCGCACAGTGTGCTTGATGAGGAAGCTGTGATTGAGCTTGGGATTCTTGAAGACCGGGCGCTGATCGAAATCGAGATCATGCTTGTGTGCACGGGTGATCGAATAGAGGTCGAGAATCCGCGTCGTCCCGCCACCCTGCACAATTCGCGTTAGATTTGCGTCCATGTTCAATCCGAGCCCACACCAGGCAAGGCTAATCGAGGACGTGTCGCCGACCGGTAACCGTCGCTGACGCGGCGGATCATATATTATGAAGTCAGCGCCTTGGCCGGCTGCGTGTCCTGAATCCGACGAGCCGCGCGGCCGGGGCCGGCGGCCCGTGGTGGGCGGGACGAGGGTGGGGATAGGGAAGCGTCAGGCGGCGTTGACGGCCTGAACGACCGGGTGGGGAATGAGGGAATGCGTGCGCCGGCGGGTGCCATCCAGGTCGGGTTCACGACCCGGAGAAACCCGGGTGACACTGGCAATGAAGTCAGAGAACAGCATCACGGCCTCACGGGCCTGCAGGAAACCCTTGGCATTTTGCTTGGACCAATAGGTCCAATAGCCCGGGATATGGCTGACGACCGACAGATCGCTGCCGACATCATAGAAAAGGCTCGGTGCCTTGAGCAGGAATTTCCTGAAGCCATTGGCGTCCTCACCGCGGCAGAAGCGCGCGAAGACCTGCTCATACTCCTCCATCACCGATGTGAGGCTTTTCCAGCGATGTCGGGTTTCCTCGATGATTCTCCGGCGCATGTGCTGCAGCTCGTTATACTCGTGATCAGAGGCGCCGACGATACTCACGGCCTTGAGCTCGTTGAGGAAGGATTTCAGCGCGCCGAGCGCTTCGCCCATGCTCCAGCGATAGTAGAGAATGCCCTTCCAGCCGAAGATGCCGGTCTTGAATTCGATCTCGGTCATGTCGAGGGATTTCCGCAAGGCCTGCATGCGGCCATCCAGGTCTCCGGGCAGGAGCTGGCGCGTGAAGCGCATGGCCCGATCATCATCGCGGTCGGCATCACTGGTCCCGAAGGCCAGGGCCACGACCGAGGCGATCTGCTGGGCGACGGATTGCTCCATCCGCTCCGCCTCGGCATCGGTGATATCGAAATAGCACTCATCGATGGGGCGCACATGATCCCGGAAGCGTTCGGCCAGGAGAAAGGGGTCGAAGGAGGGCAGGCCTGCCAGCTCGCGCAGACGGATCATGTCCAGATCCATCAGATGGGGTTCCTGCTTGCTCTCGAACAGGGTGCGCATCTTGCTGGCGAAACCGATTTCCTCGACGAAAACCGCATGCCCACCCAGGGCGAGGTCATCATGCGCGAGTGGTACGAGAACCTTCGTCACCACGGGCTGGCTCGACATGACATAGGGGCGTTCGTGGGCACGCACTGTGTGCTTGACGATGAAGCAGCGATTGAGCCGGGAATTCAGGAAGAAGGGATTGTCGGCATGGGCGTCATACTCGCCATGGCGGCGGGCGATCGAATGCAGGTCGAGGATGCGGGAGGTCGCGCCGCCCTTGACGATATTGCGCAGATCGGACCGGACGGTTTCGCGAATACGTGTCATCGGCATCCCTCTTCGTGACCTGCAGGCTAGGCAGGGGCGATTTAAGGATCGGTCTGCCGGAACAGGGGTATTCGAGATGCAATTGAGTCGAATGCGCGATGACGCAGTTAATGTGCGGCCGGTTTGAGCCGTGAGAACAGAAGCCCGGCGACGCCTCCGCCGAGGGACAGCATCAGCAAGCCACTGATCTCGCGACTTGAGGCGACAGGGGTGATCAGCGATCCCAGAACCGCACGATAGTAAATCGTGATCGCCGAAATCATCACGATGATGGCGACGGCACCTGCGAGAAAAAAGCCTACAGACCGCCAACCCGGTCCGAGTCGTCTGGCGATCAGGCCGGCGACCGGCAAGGCGATGGCGAATCCGATCGCCGTCAGCGCGCCCAGCGTCGGTCCGAACCCGGCCAGATCGCGCGCAATGGCGTCGAGGCGAACGGTGAGCGGAATTTCCGCCCCAATCGCGATCAGGGCCTGCAGATCGATATGCGTATTGGTCAGGCTGACAAGAATTGTGCCGACAAGGACGGCGGCCAGATAACTTGCCGTGATGCGAAACCGGTTCATATTCCTGACCCAATCGGGTCCTCTACAGCCATTCGCAGAGCCTATAGGGTGGCGCCGGTGACGACAATTCGGGAGTGGCGCGATGCGCATGATCTGGGCAAGTCTGATTCTGGCCGCGGCTGTCGTGACGGGCCCCGCTACCGGGCAGTCGGCGGGTGAAGCGCCGCAACTGGCAACCGTGGTCGAAGGACTGGAATACCCCTGGAGCCTCGCCTTCCTGCCCGATGGCCGCATGCTGGTCACCGAGAAGCCCGGGCGGCTGCGGATCGTGACGCCCGACGGCGAGGTCTCCGACCCCGTCAATGGTGTGCCGGCGGTGTTGTGGTCCGGTCAGGGCGGGCTGCTGGACGTGGCGATCTCTCCCGACTTTGCCACCGATGGCGAAGTCTTTCTGACCTGGTCGGCCGGTGAGCCCTACGACAACACGCTCTATCTGGGGCGGGGCCGGATTGAAGGCGAGGCCCTGAGCGATTTCGAGACCTTGTTCGAGGCGGCACCGCATCGGCGGTCCAATGTTCATTATGGAGGTCGGATCACCTTCTTGCCGGGTGGTATCACGGGTCATCGGGCGGGCAGTCATGCCCCCATTCCCGAGACCTTGGTCCTGGGCATTGGTGACGGCTTTGACTTTCGAGAACAGGCCCAGAACCCCGCCAGTCATCTTGGAAGCTTCGTACGCCTGACCCTCGACGGCGAGCCGATGCCCTCGCCGTTTGAGGGCGCTGCGCCCGGTATTTTCTCCATCGGACACCGCAACCCCCAGGCGGTGCTGTACGATGCGGTTGATGGCGTTCTCTACGCCAATGAGCACGGGCCGCGCGGCGGCGACGAGATCAATATTCTCATCGAAGGCCGGAATTACGGCTGGCCAATTGTCAGCCAGGGCACGGATTACACCGGCGCCCTGGTCACGCCGTTCGACACCTATGACGGCATGATCGAGCCTCTCCACGCCTGGACGCCCTCCATCGCGCCAGCCGGGATGGCGCTCTATCGCGGTGACATGTTTCCTGAATGGGAGGGCGACCTCCTCGTCGCGGCCCTGATCGCCGGCGATGCCGATACCCCGTCCGGCCATGTCCGCCGGGTGGATCTGGAGGCCGGAGAGGTGGTCGGCGAGGAAATCCTTTTCGGCGAACTCGAGGCACGCATCCGCGATGTCCGCGTCGCGCCGGACGGCGCGATCTGGCTGCTCACCGACGAGGCGGACGGACGTCTGGTCCGGGTGTCGCGCTAGCGTCGACTACTCTGCCGGGGCCGGCTCGACCGATTCCGGATGACTTGCCTTGCGGTCGAGGCCGAAGAATTTCGCCAGCCGGGACGGCGCGCCGAGCATGACCGGAGTCAGAAGCAGGGTCAGCAGGGTCGAGAAGCCAAGCCCCCAGACCACGGCGGAGGATAATTGCACCCACCATTCACTGGCCGGGCCACCGATCGACAGCGTGCCGTGCGCGAAGTCCGCATTGAGCTGGAAGACCATTGGCAGGAGGCCGAAAATGGTCGTGATCGTGGTCAGCATGACCGGCCGCAGGCGCTGTGCTGCCGTGCGCACGATGGCTTCATCCACGGCCATGCCCAAGCCGCGAAGACGCTGGAAGGTGTCGATCAGGACGATATTGTTGTTCACCACGATCCCGGCCAGCGTCACCACGCCCGTACCGAGGAAAAGGATGGAGATATAGGGGAAGGTCAGCATCACGCCGAGCAGTACCCCGATGACCGACAGAACCACGGCCTGCAGGGTGAGCAGGACATGCCAGAAATTGTTGAACTGCCAGAGCAGGATGACTGCCATCATGAAGAGTGAGGCCGCCATGGCGCTGGCAAAGAAGGCCCCGGCCTCGGCATTCTCCTCGTCGGCACCAAGATAATTGACCTCGACCGAGCGTGGGATTGTGCCGTCGGCGATGCGATCCGCGATGAAGCCGCGAAGCTCGGTCAGCAGGATATTGCCGGCATAGCCCTCATCGGCATTGGCGCGGACAATCAGGACACGCTTGCCATCGCGCCGCGAGATCGAGTCGAGGCGCTGCCGGGCTTCCCGGGTGACGAAATTGGAGATCGGCACGGCCCCGGTTTGCGTATTCACCCGCAGATCGTCGAGGCGTGAAATATCGCGATCGGCCGCCGGGAAGCGGACGCGGATATCGACTTCTTCGTCGGCATCATCCGGGCGGTAGCGCCCGACCAGCGTGCCGGTGGTGACGAGTTGCACCGCTGCGCCGAGCTGGGTCACGTCAGCGCCGTACCGACCGGCTTCCTCGCGATCAACATCGAGGCGCCATTCGACACCGGGAAGGGGCAGGGTGTCGTCAATGTCGGCGAGCCCCTCCATCTGGTCCATATAGCCGCGCACCAGGCGCGTTGAAGCCTCGAGGGCTTCGGCATCATTCGAGCGCAGTTCGACCTGGATGTCCTTGCCTACCGGCGGGCCCTGCTGGAAGGGGCGGACCTCGATGATGACTCCGGGAATACCAACCATGGCGTCGCGGATTTCCCGTTCGATCAGGCGGCCATTGGGGCGCTGGCCGAAGGGTTCGAACTCGACGAAGATACGCGCCACACTGTCCGCCGGCGCCGCGCCGACCCCGTCGAAGGGCGAGCGACCGGGCGGGGTTCCGGCGACGGTGTAATAGCCCTTGATCCCCTCAATGCCGGCCAGTCGGTTTTCCGCCTCCAGGGCTAGCTCATACTGCTCTGCCGGCGAGAGGTTTCCGCGCGCGCGAACGAAGACATAGAGCTGCTCCGGTTCCGCATCGAGGAAGAATTCGGTGCGCATGTTCGAGGCCGTTGCCCCGAAGCTGACGACAACGCCGACGACGACTGTGACTGCGGCCAGTGCGACCATGACAGGGCGTCTGACCAAATGGGTGATCAGGCGCGCATAGCGGCCGGTCAGTCCGGGCAGGTCGGTCGGATCGCCATCTTCCTGGGCGTTGAGGTGCGCAACGGCGCTGTCGGCATCGACGACACCACCCTTGCGGCCGAAGACCGAGCCCAGCGTCGGCAGGAAGACCAGCGCCATGACCAGGGCGGAGGTGAGAACGAAGATCAGGGTGAGTGGCAGGAAGGCCATGTATTGGCCCGGGATGGAATCCCAGAACAAGAAGGGCACGAAGGCGGCCAGCGTGGTCGCGGTCGACGAGACGATCGGCCAGAACATCCGCTTGCCGGCGCTGGCATAGGCTTCCTTGCGGGTCGCGCCCTCGGCCAGTTTGCGGTCGGCATACTCGACCACGACAATGGCGCCATCGACCAGCAGGCCGACGGCGAGGACCATCGCGAACATCACCATGAAGTTCACGGTCAGCCCGTAAATGTCGAGCAGGAGGAAGGAGAAGAGAAAGCTGGATGGGATGGCGATGCCGACCAGAAGCGCCGAGCGCAGGCCGAGCGCGGCCACCACGATGATCAGGACCAGGATGATGGCCAGCATGATGGAGGATGTCAGGCTCTGCAGGCTGTCTCGAACATAGGTCGAGAGGTCGAGCGAGAAGTCGTGACGGATGGTTTCCGGCCAGGCCTCGGCGATTTCATTGGTCCGGGCCCGCACTGCAGCGGCGGTGTCCATGATGTTTTCGCCCGACCGACGCACGACCTGAAGCGTATAGGCCGGGGCGCCGTTATAGCGCGCGAAACTGTCGGCATCCTTGAAGGTCCGGCGCACCGTGGCGACGTCCTGCAGGGTCACGACCGTATCACCGGATCGGGTCAGGGGCAGATTGAGCGCGTCCTCCGCCTCTTCGAACAGGCCGGGCACCTTGACCTGGAAGCGTGCTTCGCCGCTGTCCAGTGAACCCGCGGCGATCAGGCGATTATTGGACTGAACCGCATTGAAGAGCTGGGCATAGGTAACGCCATAGGTCTCCAGCCGGGCCGGATCGATGACGATTTCCAGCACTTCTTCGCGCAGGCCCTGGACATCGACCTGAAGAATTTGCGGCAGGGCCTCCAACTCGTCCTCGAGGGTGCGAGCTATCCGGTAGAGGGCCCGTTCCGGAGCTTCACCATAAATCTGCACGGCGATGGTCGGCGCGAGGGCCGAGTTGAACTCCTGGATGACGGGCTCGCGGACATCTTCCGGGTATTCGCGGCGCGCCATGTCAACGGCTTCGCGGACATCCAGAACGGACTGGTCGGCATCGAAGGGGACATCAAATTCCGCCACCAGGGTACCGACGCCGAGGCTGGCCGTCCCGTTGAGTTCTTCCAGCCCCTCGATGGCCCGCATCTCGGTTTCGGTCGGGCGAACGATGAGGCGTTCGGCGTCTTCCGGTGAAATCCCGTCGAGCGGGACGGCGACGATGACGAAGGGGAAGGGGATGTCCGGGTCGGCCTCGCGCGGCAATGTGGCGAAGGCAAACAGTCCGGCGATCAGTGCGCAGACGAAAATGGCCAGGATCATGCGTGCCCGGCCAATGGCGAAATCAACGAGACCGGTCACCGGCTCGCTCCGGCCTCGCGGACTTCCACACGCGTACCGTCCGAGACGAAGTCCTGGCCGACCACGATGATCTGGGCCGTCTCCGGCAGTCCGCTTACCCAGACCTGCTCACCATCATCGCTCAGGAGTTCGATGGGCAGGAAACGCACCGTGTCGCCATTCTCGATGATCCGTACACCCAGATCGCCGTCGGAATTGAGGGCGAGAATGGAGGCCGGCACACGGTGAGCCGGTTCCAGTGGCAGGTTGAGCCGGATTTCCGCCGTGATGCCCGAGCGGATGGCGCCGTCAGGATTAGGCACTTCCAGCTCGACCCGGAAAGTGCGGGTTGCGGGATTGGCGCGACGTTCGACAAAGCGGATCACGCCGTCCACCTGCTGGCCGCTGAGCAGGCGCGCGCTGCCCGGCATGCCAGGCTCGAGGGCCATGATATCGCGTTCGGCGACTTCGGCGATCACGAGGATCGGATCGAGCTGAAGCACCGTGCCGCACGGATCGCCGGTCCGCAGGAAATCACCGATCTCGGCATCACGACCGTCGAAATACCCATCGAAGGGCACCCGCAGTTCGATATTGGCCAATTCCTCGCGGGCAGCGCGCAATTGGGCGCGGGCAGCATCGCGGCCGGCTTCCATCGCCGCAACCTGGTTGGACGAGCGGTGGCCGCGCGCCATCAGCTCGGCAGCGGCATCATATTCCAGCTGGCGGGCCCGCAGATCGGCTTCGGCCTGGTCCACAGCGGCGCCGCGTGCATCGACATCGAGTCGGCAAACGACATCGCCGGCAGACACGGGGCTGCCTTCCAGAATGGGCGCCTCGACAACACGACCGCCGGTCTCGGCGCGGACGGTCACGGCACGGATCGTCTCGGTGCGGCCGCGCAAGCGCAGCTCCGCCGGGCGCGGCGACGCGGCGACAGTCCGGGTAACCACTTCAAAAAGCGGGTGGGAATCGGACGCGTCGTCCGACTGGATGACGGCATCGCTGCGCAAGGCGGTTCCGACCGTGAACAGCAGAACCACCGCGACGAAAATGCCAGCCGCGTAGAGGTAGGACGAATTGAACTTCATGACCAAATGTGTCTCGCCGGAATCGGTCGACGACTCGCCATCAGGGCGAACGTCGTTCACGTCCCAAGAGATACCCCCCATCCCGTTGCATGGCGAGAACAAATCCGAGAATTGTCCCGCCTCATTATTCTTGTCACACGACCTGACCGGCACACCAGCCGGACGACCATGCCCATTGGAAGTTGTATCCGCCAAGCCAGCCCGTGACGTCAACAACTTCTCCAATGAAATACAGGCCGGGCAGATCTCGAGCGGCCATGGTTCGGCTGTCGAGCCCTGCTGTATCGACCCCGCCTAGCGTCACCTCGGCCGTGCGATAGCCTTCTGATCCGGTCGGTGTCAGGGGCCAGGATTCCAGCCTGTCGGCAAAAACCCGCAAGCGCTTGTCGGACTGGTCAGCCAGATTGCCGGTGATCTCCGCGTCCTCGACCAGCATATGGGCGAGGCGTTTCGGCAGATGATCGGCCAGCGCGGTTTGCGTCGCCTGTCGACCATTGGACTGCCGGGCGTCGCGCAAGAGAGCGAAGAAATCCAGGTCGGGGCGAAGGTGGAGGTTGATGTCATCGCCCTCGCGCCAATAGGAGGATATCTGGAGGATTGCCGGTCCCGACAGGCCGCGATGGGTGAAGAGCATCGCCTCCTCGAACCGGGTCTTGCCATGACAGGCAACCCCATCGACGGCGACACCGGCCAGCGGCTTGAAACGCGCCAGCGTTTCCGGATCAAAGGTCAGCGGCACCAGGCCGGGTCGGGTCTCTATGAGGTCGAGTCCGAACTGGCGAGCGATATCATAGCCAAATCCGGTCGCCCCCATTTTGGGAATGGATTTGCCGCCCGAGGCGATAACGAGAGAAGCGCAGTCCAGTGCGGCGCCGTCCGAGAGGGAAAGCGCAAAACCCTCGCCCTTGCGCTCGACCTGCGTCACCGAGGTCGAGAGGCGCAAGTCTCCCCCGGCCGCGGCCAGGTCTTTCAGCAGGGCGGCGATGATGTCCTTGGCCGAGTGGTCGCAAAAAAGCTGACCCAGCGTCTTTTCATGCCAGGCGATGCCGTGGCCATTGACCCAGTCGACGAAATCCCACTGCGTGTAGCGCTTGAGCGCCGACTTGGCGAAATGCCGGTTCTGCGACAGGAAATTCTCCGCCGTCGCATACATGTTGGTGAAGTTGCAGCGACCGCCTCCAGAGATGCGGATCTTCTCGGCCGGGGCCTTGGAATGCTCGATCAGGGTGACCGAGCGTCCGCGCTTGCCCGCCTCGATGGCGCACATCAGGCCGGCCGCGCCGGCGCCGATGATGACGACATCCCGGCTGGCCATGGATCAGCCGGTGACCTGGTCGAGCCAGTCAGCGAAGGCATCGATCTGGGCGTCGCGACCGATTTCGTTCATGGTCTCGTGGCGGAAGTCCTTGAGCACTTCCAGCCGGACCTCGGTGAGGCCCGCCTTCTTCAGGCGCTTGGCCAGGACCTCCATCGACTTCCCGCCTTCGGTCGCCGGGTCTTTCGAGCCGGCAATCAGATGCAGGGGCAGCCCCTTGGGGAGGGGCGCGAGATGGGCGTCATCCTCGGCATAGGCGACGCCGGATAGGAAGTCTCGCCAGAGCGACACCGTGGACGGCCAGCCGCAGACCGGATCGTTGACATAGGCATCGACCTCATCGGTATCGCGCGACAGCCAGTCGGCATCGCTGCGGCCCTCCGGAAAGCGCTTGTTCCAGGCCTTGAAGGTAAGATTGTCGAGCGTGTGACTGGTCGCCAGCTTCCCGCCGCCAAACAGGGCTTCAAAAAAGAGCACGAAGCGCATCACGCCTTTCAGGCCGCCCAGCGCCATATTGCCGTTCCAGATCGCCGCAGCGGTAACGCTGTCGGGTTCTCTCAGGATATGATTGAAGGCGATGACCGAGCCCATGGAGTGGCCGAAAATTACCAGTGGCAGGCCGGGCCAGCGACGTCGCGCCTCGGCGTGAACCGCGGCGACATCTTGCATCAGCTTGTCCCAGCCATCGACGTCGGCAAAGCGGCGCGGACCACCATCGGCGGCTTCGGTGGCGCCATGGCCGCGATGATCCTGTGCGATGACATGATAGCCGCGTCGGGCCAGCTGGGCGGCCATCCGGGCATAGCGTCCGGCGTGCTCGGCCAAGCCGTGATTGATATGGACAATGCCGCGCGGCCTACCCTCGGCATCCTGCGTGTAAATCGCCAGATCGGCGCCGCTGGGGCTGGCCAGCCTGTCGAGCCTGAATGTCGCGTCGCTCATGCATCCTCCCGTTTGTGGTGAACCTAACGCGTTTTCTCATCCGCCGTCAGGGCTATAGTCACAGCGGCAATCAGGTGAACGGGCAATCGGGGAGGATGGCGATGTTTTCCAAACGCAAGGCATTGTTGGCGATCGATCAGGGCACAACGAGTTCGCGGGCGGTGGTCTTCTCGCCCGAGGGTGAGGTCATCTGCGTGGCCCAGCGTGAGTTCGAGCAGATCTACCCGCAGCCTGGCTGGGTCGAACACGACCCCGACGTGATCTGGGCGACAGTCCGGGCGACCGCGCGCGAAGCCCTCGCCGCCGCAGAAAAGGCCGGCTGGCGGGCCGACGCTATTGGAATCACCAATCAGCGCGAGACAACGCTGGTGTGGGACCGGGCGACGGGGGAGGCCATTCACAACGCGATTGTCTGGCAGGACCGCCGCACCGCCAACACCTGCGCGAGCTTGCGCGATGCCGGCCATGCCGAGCGTGTGTCCGAGCGAACAGGCCTGGTTCTCGATCCCTATTTCTCCGCGACCAAGATCGCCTGGATACTCGACCATGTGGATGGGGCCCGCGCCCGGGCCGAGGCTGGCGAGCTGGCCTTCGGTACTGTCGATAGCTGGCTGATCTGGAAGCTTACAGGCGGGGTGCACCATGTGACCGACGCGACCAATGCGAGCCGGACGGCCCTCTTCGATATCAGCGCCAATCGCTGGGATCCGGACCTGCTGGACCTGTTCGATGTGCCCGCCGCCCTGCTGCCTGAAGTGCGCGATTGTGCCGGTGATTTCGGCACCGCTGGCAAGGCTGTGCTCGGCCGCGAATTGCCGATCTGCGGCGTGGCCGGCGACCAGCAATCGGCGGCGATCGGGCAGGTCTGCCTGGAGCCCGGGGAGATGAAATCAACTTATGGCACCGGCGCCTTCCTTCTGATCAATACCGGCGACCGCCCGGTTCGGTCGAAGAACAAGCTTCTGGCCACGATTGCCTATCGTATCGCTGGCGAAACGACCTATGCGCTGGAAGGCTCGGTCCTGTCGGCCGGGGCAACCATACAATGGCTGCGCGACGGGCTTGGACTGATCGCCAAGGCGTCGGAAATCGAAGCGCTGGCCGATAGTGCCGATCCCGATAGCGGTGTCTATCTCGTGCCGGCCTTCACGGGTCTGGGCGCGCCCTATTGGGATGCCGACGCCCGCGGAGCGCTGGTCGGCCTGACCCGAGGGTCGGGCCGGGCCGAGATTGCCCGGGCGGCGCTGGACAGCTCGGTTCATCAGACTTGCGATCTGCTGGAGGCGATGGCGGCGGACGGCGTCGAGGCGCGCAGCTTGCGGGTCGATGGTGGTATGGCGCGCAACAATGCCTTCCTCCAACGCCTCGCTGATCTGACCGGCATCGAAACCGTGCGCCCGGCCAGTGTCGAGGCGACCGCCTGGGGCGCCGCCTTCCTGGCCGGTCTGGGTTGTGGCCTCTTCGCGTCACTGGAAGATGGTCGCAAGGTCTGGAACGCGGACCGCAGCTTTGCCCCAGGCGGTGACGCGGATCGCCGCGACGCTGACCGCAAGGGCTGGCATGAGGCGGTGGCGCGGGCCCGGTCCTGATCGCGCGGCGGGCTGAGCCGGATTTCTGAGCTCCGTGGAATCCCGGGCGATAGGCTTTGTCGATGGACAGGTTTGCCGGAATGTGGCGCTGTTGCCGCGGAAACCAGACGCGAAGGACAGGGCCCCATGACAAGCACGCCGATCATCGCCGCCAAACGACCGGCCAAGGTCGAGCTGGAAGCCGGCAAGTCCTACTCCTGGTGTCGCTGCGGCCGTTCGGCCAACCAGCCCTTCTGTGACGGCTCGCATCGCGGCACGGATATCAAGCCGCTGACCTTTACTGCCGAGAAAACCGGCCCGGCAGGTCTCTGCCAATGCAAGGCCAGCCGAAATGCCCCCTTCTGCGATGGAAGTCATGCTGGCCTGGGTGCGCTGGAGCCTGGCGATGCTGTCCCGGCGGCGACAGGCGATACGGTTCCCGCGGCCTCGCCGACGCCGGAGGAGCCAACGGTTTTGCGGATTCACGACCTGGCGCGCGATGGTTTGTCCAAGCTCGGCCATCATGGCGAGATGGGAGCGATGGGCGTCCCGCGGAAGGATTTGCCGCATTGGGATGATATCCAGATCCTGCCGGCGCAAATGGCGCGCAAACCGCTGCTTGATGATCACCCTGTGGACGCCCGAACCGTGATCGGGCCGAGGGCTGGCAAGCCGCTCCAGCTCGATATGCCGCTCTTTGTCTCCGATATGAGCTTTGGCGCCCTGTCGGAAGAAGCCAAAACCGCCCTGGCGCGCGGTGCCGAATTGGCGGGGACCGGGATTTGTTCCGGCGAGGGCGGGATGCTGCCGGAAGAGAAAGCGGAGAATAACCGCTATTTCTATGAACTGGCATCGGCCCGTTTTGGCTGGAGGCCGGAATTGGTCGCCGATGTGCAGGCCTTTCATTTCAAGGGCGGTCAGGGCGCCAAGACCGGTACCGGCGGACACCTGCCCGGCGACAAGGTGCAGGGCAAGATCGCCGAAGTGCGGGGTCTGCAGCCTGGAGAAAGTGCGATTTCCCCCGCGACCTTTGCGGACCTTGTCACCCCGGACGATTATCGCCGTGTCGCTGACGAGGTTCGCGAGCGCTCTGGCGGCATCCCGATCGGCTTCAAGCTGTCGGCCAATCACATCGAGGATGATATCGACTTCGCCCTCGCCGCGAGTGCGGACTACATCATCCTGGATGGACGCGGTGGCGGTACGGGCGCCGCGCCACTCATCTTTCGAGACCATATTTCGGTGCCGACCATTCCCGCTCTTGCCCGCGCAAGGCGGCATCTCGATGCGAAGGCGGGGCGAGAGGTCACGCTTGTGATCACCGGCGGGCTCCGGGTCGCCGAGGATTTCGTCAAGGCCATGGCGCTCGGTGCGGATGCGATTGCGGTGTCCAATTCGGCCATGCAGGCCGTCGGTTGCATTGCCGCGCGAATGTGCAATTCCAATAATTGCCCGGTCGGGATCGCAACCCAGAAACCTGAATTGCGAGCGCGGCTTGATGTTCAGGTCGCAGCCGAGCGTCTGGCCCGCTATTTCGGTGCCTCGGTTGATCTGATGCGGGTGCTGGCCCGGGCTTGTGGCCATGCCGAGTTGTCAGCCCTGTCTCCGGCCGACCTGTCGACCTGGAAGCGCGAAATGGCTGACCTGAGTGGCGTGCGCTTTGCCGGCTGGGCGTCGTGACCGGCTGGCCGGGTTCAGAGGCCTGAAGACAAGGCCCTGTCGAGATCGGCGATCTGGTCCTCGGCGCTCTCCAGTCCGACCGAAAGTCGTATCAGGCTGTCGGCGACACCGGCTTCAGCGCGCGCTTCCGGTGACATGGAAGCATGGGTCATCAGGGCCGGGATGCAGCACAGGCTTTCCACCCCGCCGAGCGATTGGGCCAGCGTGAAGATTTCAAGCGAGGCGACGACAGCTCGCGGGTCGGGGGCGTCCCCGGTCAGTTCCAGGCTTATCAATTGACCAAATCCGTCCTGCTGCCGTGCGGCCAGTTCATGGCCGGGATGGTTTTCCAGTCCGGGATAATCAACGCGGGCAATGCGCGGATCCGCGTCCAGCCAGCGAGCCACGGCGAGGGCGCTTTCGCACTGGGCCTGCACGCGTAGCGGAAGCGTGCGCAGGCCCCGCAGGGCGAGATAGCTGTCAAAGGCGGCGGCGCCGACGCCAACGCAATTGGCCCACCAGGCGAGCTCGGCCAGGCGTTCCGGATTGGCGCAGCACAGCGCGCCGCCCACCATGTCGGAATGCCCGTTGAGCAGTTTGGTCACTGACTGAACGGAATAGTCAGCGCCCCAGTCCAGCGGCCGCTGCAGGATGGGCGACATCACCGTATTGTCTACTGCCAGCTCGGTCCCGGCCTTGCGCGCCAGGCCGGCCAGGCCCTCCAGGTCAGAGATCCGAAGGCGTGGATTGGACGGCGTCTCGGCAATAATGAGGGCGACGTCCTGGTTGAGCGCGTTGGCGACCTGGTCGAGATCGCTTGTATCGACATAGACCGGTACCAGGCGACCGCCGCGCCCACGGGCATCGAGGAGGCGCCGAGTGCCGCCATAAGCGTCATGTGAGCACAGGACCCGCGCGCCGTGGGGCAGTCCGTGCAGGAGAAGGTCGATCGCTGACATGCCTGATCCAGTGACGATGGCACCGGCGGCATTCTCCAGTTCGGCAATGGCGTCAGCCAGCAGGGCGCGCCCCGGATTGCCGGTGCGGGCATAGTCGAATGCCGGCTGGATGGCCGGGTCCTCGCGCCGGTAGGCCGTCGAGAGCGAGAGCGGCGGAATGACAGCATTCCAGCTCCGGTCGGTATTCAACCCTGCCCGGATTGCTTTCGTGCGTTGATCGCTCGACATGTCAGCCCCCGAATATTTCGGTCAGAGTGGCGGCGATGATCGCGTCTTCCTTGAGGAAGGCGTCATGGCCGTAGAGCGAACTGAAGGTGATCAGGCGACCATTGGGGGTGCGTTTGGCGGCCTCCGCGATCTGGTCAACCGGCACGAGTCGATCCTCCAGCGCTGCCAGCCAGGTCACCGGGCAGGTAATGGCTCGGACATCGACCCGGTGTTCGTCCATGGAGCGCGAGAGAGCCAGAAAATATTCGGGATCGACCGTCTGGGCATAGCGTTCGCCCTGGGCAGCGAGATAGCCCGTGACACCACTGGCGTCGCGGCTCTCGGGGTCCGGCGCGGAGAAGCGGGTCTCGAATTCCTGCGGCGTGCGATAGGTGGTGACGGCGATGCGGCGGGCGAGGTCCAGCCCGGCCTTGCCATCGCCGAGACGCAGGGCCAGCTGCACCGTGTCGCGCTGGATGGACCGCCAGGCCTTGGTCATCTCGCTCGCCCGATCAGCTGCGGACACGACCACCAGCTGGCGCACCCGCTCCGGCGCCAACTGTGCCAGGGCGAGTCCGATCATGCCGCCATAGGATGAGCCGACAATGGCGAACTCACGAATATCGGCCGCATCGGCGAGCGCGAGAATGGCCCGCGCCTGATCCTGTGTGGTCGGGAAGGGATGGGCGTCTGCGCCAATGAAGTCGAAGGACAGGATGCGGTAGCGATTGGTGTCGATGGGTTTGCCGGGTCCAGCCTGCTGGCGCCACCAGCCATTCTCCTGAGGCGTGTCCGTAACAATACGGCCGAAGGAGATGCCGCCGAGGATCAGGATTGCGGGCGCGCCGTCCGGCCCGGTGACCCGTCCGCTGACCTTGACCGGCGACCCCGTGCCGGTGAGGGCGATGGTGGAGAGGTCCCGATACCGTTGGGCCGGGGGATGTTCCAGGGTGACGCTCATCGGTGACGACCCTCGGCGAGCAGGGCGCGGACATCGGAGAGGACAGAGCCCGCCGTCGGCGCCTGGCCGGCACCCTTGCCATTGAGCACGATCGAGGTGCCGCTGGCACAACAGACCTCGATCGCATTCTCCTCATTCTCGACCCGGGCCAGGGGATGGTCCTCGGGCAGCGCGATCAGACGGACACTGGCCGTCACACCGTTTTCGCCCGCGACGAGTTCAGCGACCTGGCGATAGCGCAGCGCTGTTTCCCGCGCGCCCAGAATCTGACCGACGGACAGGTCGAACAGGCTGTCCGCGGCGATGGCATAGGCATCCGGGGCAATATCGAAGGCAGCGCGGGCGATCAGGGCCAGCTTGGCGGCAGCATCCAGACCGTCGAGATCAGCGCTCGGGTCTTCTTCGGCAAAGCCGGCGGCTTGTGCGGCTGTGATTGCATCATCAAACCCGACGCCCTTCTCCAGCAAGCCCAGGACGAAATTCGACGTGCCGTTGAGGACGCCGCGCACCCGGGTCACGGTCTCGCCAGCGACTTTCAGCCGGGCCACGGTTTCCAGCACCGGGACCCCGCCTCCGACTGCCGCAGAATAGGCGAAGCCTGTTCCGGCCCGTCGGGCTCGCGCTTCCAGGTCCGGACGCCGCGCAATAACAGCCTTGTTCGCGGAGATGATGTGAATGCCGCGCTCAACCGCGAGGGTCAGGGCTTTCTCGGCCGCCGCGCAATCGGGCAGACCGTCAATGACGAGGTCCGGCCCGGTATCGAACGCGGCGGTGATGTCGGTCAGCCAAGCATAGCGCTCATCGCCCCGGCGGCGCGGTTTGCGGGTGACGATGGCCGCGATCTCGACCTGCGTCTCCATCGCTTCCAGCCCGGTCAGAACGCCGGCATTCACGGTGCCACATCCCAGCAGGACAACCCGCAGCCGCGGCGTCAGGGTCTCCGATGGGAGCGTATCGAGGGGATAATCAAGGGCCGCAACCAAGGACATTCTTCCACATTCCGTCTGGGCGGAAAGCGCGGACACACCGATTGCGGGATACTGACGAGGCGACTGAAAAGGGTGGCGATTGCCGTGCCTCGATCGATCCGCTTTAGCCGCACTTGTTCCGCGCCCGCAAGCTAGACATCAAATCGGCGCGACTTCACGTATAAAGATATGTTTATATGTGTCAAGCGGTGCTATCGGCGAATGCCGTCATTCGCGGGCGGACAGGCCAACGCACAGGGCCCGGTTGACCGGAAAGCGGCGCCCCGGATCGCCCGCCTCGGTGTCGATTAAGCCTTTTCTAGGCCTTCCCGGTTTTGACTTTGCCGGCGTTCGGGGAGAGCGTGCAGCAATGGTCGTTCGATGATCCGGCATTCCGACAGTCCAACCAATGGCAAGGGCCGCGTTCTGGCGATCACCTGTGTCGTTTTCGGCCTGATTTTGGTGTCGTATCTGGGCGCGGTCTCACTCGCCCTGCCCGGCTGGACGCCGGCCAAGGCTCTCGGCCTGTTCGCATCCGGTCTGTTTATCGCGCTGGGCGTGATCGCGTGGACGACCAACCAGTACCGCTGGGTTGCCCATACCTTTATTCTCGGCGCTCAGCTGATGGCATTTGCGGCCTCGCTGACCAATGGGGGTTTGCTGGGATATGTTGCGCCGTTGCAGCTCATCGCCCCGCTCGCGGCCGGCTTCTTTCTGAGTGCCAGGGCCGCGACAGTTTATGGCATCAGCTCGGTCATTCTCTTCGCGCTTCTGCTCCTGCTTGGCGTGCAGGGCATTATCACACCCACGCCTTACTCGATGGATGCTGAACGCGTGGCGGCGTTCTTCCTGTTGAGCATGGTCAGTATTCTCAGCCTGATCTGCGTGATCGGTTTCGTCCGGACGCAAGAAAACCTGTTGAGGGAGTCACGCAAGGCCGAACAGGCCAAGTCCGCATTTCTTGCCAATATGAGCCACGAAATACGCACGCCAATGAATGGCGTGCTGGGACTTCTCGAACTCGCCCGCGAGAGCAAGGATGGCACCCTTGACCGGCAGGGTGTTGCCACTGTCCATGCCTCGGCAACGGCATTGGTGACGGTTCTCAACGACATCCTTGACGTCACCAAACTTGATCAGGGTGGTATCACGATCAATCGCGAGGCGTGCGATCTGCGCCGCTTGTGCACCGATGTTATCGCCCTGTTCGCGGTTCAGGTCGCGGACCGGGATGTGGTCCTGAACCTGGAATATGACGATAGCCTGCCGCGCTGGCTCATGCTGGATCCAGTGCGCGTCCGGCAAGTCTTGTGGAACCTTGTCGGCAATGCCGTGAAGTTCACCGAGCATGGCCACGTCATATTGCGCGTGACGGCCCATGATCGCGAGCCTGATCGCCTGATGGTAGAGGTTGAGGATAGCGGCATTGGTCTGTCTCGTGAGGCCCAGGACCGGATTTTCGACCGCTTCGCACAAGCCGACGAAACGACAACGCGGGACTATGGCGGCACCGGCCTTGGTCTGGCGATCTGCCGTGATCTGACGGCGCTGATGGGCGCGGCACTGTGTGTCGAGAGCGTGGTCGACAAAGGTTCCACATTCCGTTTCGAGCTCACCGCTGTGGCTGCGGATGCCGGCGCGGGAGCAACCGCCGAACGGGACCGCTCCAGCGGACGTTCCTTGCGGGTCCTTGTTGTCGATGATCAGCCGATCAACCTGACCGTTGCCGCCGCCCTTCTGACCCATCTTGGGCACGACCCCTGTCTGGCCGAAGGGCCGGACACAGCCATCGCGCTGGCCCGGGCCGAAGCGTTCGACGTGATCCTGATGGATATCCAGATGCCGGGCATGGACGGTCTGGGCGTCACCGGAGTGATACGACAGGAGGCGGCGCTCAACGCGGAGACCCCGATTTTTGCCGTCACCGCCAGCGCGCTGGACGAGGACCGGGCCCGCTATCGCGAACCGGGCATCGACGGTTGTATCGGCAAGCCGCTCCAGCTGGAAGCCCTGGCTGAACATCTCGGGAGCGCCCATCCGAGGGCGGCGGCCTGACCCAATCTCGGCCGGCCCTTTGAGGGGGCTGCCTGCCTCGTTCGTCTTCCGGTTCTGACTGCCGCCGGCACGTGCGCCGCCATCCTGTGACCCATTCAGCGCTGAATGCACGACATCCCATACCGAACCCTCGACAGTCGCGCTCGCAGCCGCTACGCCTCAGGTCGGAAAGTCATGAAACCCGAGCGGGAGGTCTCCGACATGTTTGACAATCTTTTCAGCCTTGAAGGCCGTGTGGCGCTGATCACCGGTGGGTCGCGCGGCATTGGCGAGATGATCGCCGAGGGCTATGTGCGCGCCGGTGCCAAGGTCTATATCACGGCGCGCAAGGCGCCGGACTGCCTCGCCACGGCCGAGCGCCTGTCCGAGATCGGCACCTGTATCGCCCTGCCGGGTGATGCCTCGGGCGCGGATGGGGCCCAAGCGCTGGCGTCGAAGTTTCTCGAGCATGAGAGCAAACTCGATATTCTGGTCAATAATGCCGGGGCCGCCTGGGGTGCGCCGCTGGACGAGTTTCCCGAGAGTGGCTGGGACAAGGTCATGGACCTCAATGTCAAGACGCCCTTCTTCCTGATCCAGGCGCTGCACGGTGCGCTCAAGGCTGCAGCCTCGCCGCAACAACCGGCGAAGGTGATCAATATCGCCTCCATTGACGGGCTGTCGGTCAACATGATGGAGACCTATTCCTACGCCGCGTCCAAGTCCGGCATCATCCATCTGACCAAACGCCTCGGCATGGAGATGGCCAAGGAGAACATCAACGTCACCGCGATCGCACCCGGTGCCTTTGCGTCCAGCATGAACAAGGTCGCGCGCGACCATGCCGACATGGTCTCGAAGGGTGTTCCGTCCGGCCGGGTCGGTGAACCGTCCGACATGGCCGGTGCCGCGATCTTCCTGGCCTCACGGGCCGGTGATTATGTGGTCGGTTCGACGCTCGTTGTTGATGGTGGTGTGGCCCAGGCGCGTGGCGCATTCTAGGGCTCTCATCGCAAACTGACTGGTGAAGGGGCGGGCGCTGCGTGGCAGCCCCGCCCTTTTTCATGCGCTGACAGTGGCAGTGTTTCGACGTCGTTTGGCGCATGCTTCACGGCTGATTGGCTGATGCCTGGATCCAAAGAAAACGGGCGCCGGAGAGATCTCCGGCGCCCGCGTTTCAGGATCGGGTGTGATCCGTTGCTAGGATTACTGCCCCATGCGGCGGACTTCGACGTCACCCATTCCCAGCTCGCGAATACCGGCTTCGATCTCGGCAGCGTCGCCAATGATCAGCCAGACAAGCTGCTCCGGGTTCACGACTTCCTGTGCCGCGGCACGGACCTCGTCGAGGTCGAGGCCGTGATAGCGCGCAGTCAGCGTGGCCGGGAAGTTCCAGTCACGACCCAGATTCTGGCTGGAAACGAGCGAGTTCCGGACGGCGGCGGCCGTCTCGAACTGGCCCGGCAGCGAGCGGGTATTATTGTTCACCGAGCGCTCCAATTCGTCCGGCGTGGCCGGATTGGAGGAGGTGAATTCGCCGAACTCGCGCAGAAGTTCGGACAGGGAGTCCGTCGTGCGGTCGGTCTGGACCGGCGCATAGACCATCCAGGGGCGTTGGCCGCGGGCACCCCAGAGCAGGGTACGCGCACCATAGGACCAGCCCTTGTCTTCGCGCAGATTCATGTTGACCCGGGCCGAGAAGGAACCGCCGATGGCGTCATTCATGGCCGAGTAGACTTCCGGATTGTCGACCGAACCCGACGGGCCGATCAGGCCGGCCAGGATCAGCGATTGCGGCGAATTCGGACGATCAACAATGATCACCCGGGCGCTGTCGCCATTGGACGCCTCGGCCAGGTTCTTGGCCGGAAGCGGGGTCGACGGAGCCCGCCAGTTGCGGAAAGCCCGCTCCAGGATAGGCGTCACTTCATCCAGCGTCGTATCACCGACGATGAACAAGGTAGCATTGTCAGGACGCAGCCAGGTGGCCTGGTGTGCCAGCAGATCGTCCCGCATGAAGCCGCTGACGGCTTCTGGCGTTCCCGAACCGGTGAACGGCACCGAATAGGCATGGCCATCGCCATACATTTCCGGCGGCAGGAGACGCAGCGCGATCGAGATCGGGTTGGCCATTTCCTGCTGGATACCATTCAGCGTCTGCGAACGGACGCGATCGATGTCCTCGTCACGGAAGCTCGGATCGGTGATGATCGTCGCCATCAGCTCGACCGAGGGGCGCAGATTGGTGCGCAGGGCCGAGAGGCTGACGGAGGCGGTGTCGAGACCGGCACCGGTGGACAGGTTGGCACCCAGGCTTTCGGCCCGAGCGGCAATGTCCGTGGCGTCCATCCGACCCGCGCCTTCATCCAGCATATTCATGGTGAAACTGGTCAGACCCAGTTCACCACCTTCGACGCTGTCGGCTGCATAGCCGCTGTCGAAGACCATCTGCATCTCGACCACAGGCACCGCATCACGGCGCACGAAGACGATATCGACGCCATTGGACAATTCACCGGTTTCAACCGTCGGCCAGGCCAGTTCCGGCGTCGAGGCGACGACGGGCAGGGCCGAGCGATCAGCATCGGTTTCGACGCTGGCATAATCGCCAAAGGGCAACACGGTGATCTCGTGGGAACCCGTGGTCAGCCAGTCATTGGCGGTCTCGGTGATGCTGTCCGGCGTGGCGTTGTTGAGGCGCTCCAGATGGGTCCGCCAGAACGCCGGATCATTGGCATAGAGCGCACCCTCGGCGAGGGTGACGGCCTTGCCGCCAAAGCCACCGATCTGTTCCAGACCCCGCACGACGCCGGCATTGATCCGGGTCTGGGCGGTTTCCAATTCCTCGTCGGTCGGACCTTCGGCCAGAAGCTCCGCAACGATTTCATCGATGCGTGCCGAAGCCGCATCGACATCTTCGCCGGGGTTCAGCGTGACCTGGATATGGAATTGGCTGGCCAGCTGGTGCGCTTCGACATAGGCGAAGGCGCTGGTTGCGACCTGGCGCCCGAAGACGAAGTCCTGATAGAGGCGCGAGGTGCGGCCACCACCCAGAACAGTGGCGAAGAGCTGCAGGTCGGCACGCTCTGCCGTGATGCGGCCCGGGACGACCCAGGTCCGGTAGATGCGCGATTGCGGCACATCATCATACAGCGTCTCGGTGGTGCTGTAGCGACGTTCCGGGATCCAGGATTCAATGCGGTTCAGCGGCGGGCCGACGGGGGCGTCCCCGAAATAGCGCTCGACCAGCGGACGAGCTTCCTCGGCATTGATGTCACCGGCCAGGACCAGGACCGCATTCGAGGCGCCGTAATACTGTCGGAACCATTCCTGCACATCTTCCAGTGAAGCGGCATCAAGGTCTTCCATCGAGCCGATCGTGGAGTGGGCATAAGGGTGGCCTTCCGGGAAAAGCGCACGCAGGCGGGAATAGCTCACCATGCCGTAAGGCTGGTTGTCACCCTGGCGTTTTTCGTTCTGGACCACGCCGCGCTGCTCATCGAGGCGCTCCTGGTCAACCGCGCCCAGAAGGTGGGTCATGCGGTCGGATTCCATCCACAGCGCCATTTCCAGCGCCGGCGTCGGCACCGTCTGGAAATAGTTCGTGCGGTCGAACCAGGTCGTGCCGTTCATGCCGGTCGCGCCGACATCCTCGAACGGGCCGAAATAGTCGTCATTATAGTTTTCCGACCCGTTGAACATCAGGTGTTCGAACAGGTGCGCAAAGCCGGTGCTGCCTGCCGGCTCGGAGCCGGAACCGACCCCGTACCAGATGCTGACCGCGACAACCGGGGCCTTGCGATCCTCGTGCACGACAACGGTCAGGCCGTTTTCGAGCTCAAAGCTTTCATAAGGAATCTCGACGTCCGGGACCTGGGCCGTAGCCAGCCCAGTCCAGGACAGGGCGACCGCAAGGGTCGCCGCAAGAATACGTGGCATCAGTCTCTCCCACCTTACCAGTTCATGTGGCGACACATGTAGACCGTGGGACGCCGGGGTGAAGTAAATTTCCTGTAATGTGGTGCGGTCAAACCTTCTTCACGAACTCGGTTTTCAGCCCCATCTGGCCCACGCCATCAATGCGGCAGTCGATATCGTGGTCGCCATCGACGAGGCGGATATTCTTGACCTTGGTGCCGACTTTCACGACCTGGCTTGTGCCCTTGATCTTCAGATCCTTGATCACGGTGACCGTATCGCCATCCGTCAATTCGGTGCCATTGGCGTCGCGCCAAACCTTGCCGCCCGTTATATCCTCACTGCCGGTGGCCGTGTCGGGCGACCATTCATGAGCGCATTCCGGGCAGACAAGCAGGATCGAGTCCTCATAGGTCCACGGGCAGGCGCATTTCGGACAGGGCGGCAATTCGCTCATGGGTCGACTCTTTCGGATCGGACGGGCAGATGGAAGTCATCCTTAGACGCCTTCCATCTGCCCAGGTCCAGAACCGGAATACAGGGTCAATCTGCGAATTGCGACGCCATCTGGTCGAACCAGCCCTGATACATCGGCTCGATATGAGCGCCGTAGTAGAGCAATTCCGGGGTGTCGTAACGCAGCGCCAGATTGGCCTGGGTGAAGGCGGTAGCCGGGGGCAGGTCGTGGCTTGGCGCGCCATGGGCGGCTTCCAGGGCTGCGCGCAGCTCGCCGGCCTCTTCCGCTTCGGTCAGCACCCAGACAAAGGCCAGGGCATCATCAGCGAAGACAAATTCAGCCTCTCGCGGGGCGCCAGCATGGTCCAGACCCGTGCAATCAGCCTGGATGTGGCTGGTCTGGGCGACCGGCATCTCCTCGAGCGGCAGGTCGCGGATGGTCAGCGTGTCACAGGCGGCGTCCAGCATTGGCCGGATGGTCTCCAGGCTGGCCCCGAAACGGGCCATCGCCGGTGCCGTCTCCGGGCCGGCCTGGGCCGGGCTTGGCGTGGTGGCGCAGGCGGCCAGAGTGATCGCAGCGGTCGCGAGGGCGAGTGGGTTCAGGGGGGCGGCTTTGGCAGTCATGCTGGGGTCCTTCGGGTCAGCGATTTGGGACCCTCTCTCTGCCCGGCCAGGCCAATCGGGTCGTCCCGGATCAGGATATGGGACGGTACGAGGCATGATCCGGGACCTCAGCCCGATCTGGCACGTCGGGTCTGCGCCCGGTCAAAGGCCCGGCTCGGTGTCTCCCCGCGAAGTTCGCGATAGAGACGATTGAAGGCGGACTTGGAGTTGAACCCGGCCTCGAAGGCGAGCGTGAGCAGGGTCTCATCGGCTCGCCCGGGATCCGCCATCATGGTGTCGACAGCGTCGACACGCAGCCCGTTCACATAGGCCGAGAAGCTCCGGCCGCTGCCGGCATTGACGGCCCGCGACACATCTCGGCTCGTCCCGCCGGCCTCACGCGCGATATCGGCGAGGGAGAGTCGCGGCTCGCGCCATAATTCACGTTCGCGGACGATCCCGTCGATGCGCGCGAAATCATCCAGCATATCGGCGTCATCCGGCGCGGATCGGGAGGCCGCGCCGGCACGGCCCGCTTCCAGTCCCCTGGGTGACAGCGCGCCGCGCGCGCGAACATGATCACGCGTACGCCAGGCCATCGCGGAGAGCAGGGATGTCACCGCGACCAGGACGAGCGCCAGCCCGGTATCATCGAGTGTCGGAAGGCGTGCCGCGAGGGCGGAGCGGGCGATGTCGAAGGCGGCAATCAGAACAAAGGCGTAGAAGGCATGTCGAACCCAGCGCAAATGGACCCGGTCATCATCGGCCCGGATCTCGCCGGTCAGGCGCTGGTGTTCTCGCAGTGCGAAAGCGATGGCGACAAGATATCCAACCAGGAGCGGGAGTCCGGCAAGCTGGGGCATAGGGTCGGCAGGACGGAAGACCACAACCAGCAGCGCGGGTATGGCGTGCAGGAGGTCGCGCCAGCCTGGCCGGGCTTCGCGATAGCAAAGTCCGCGCACGAAAAGCCAGAGGCCCGGCCCGTAAAGCAGACCAAAGGCGCTGGTGATATCGGCGCTCTGGGGCAAGCCGGCCTGGCCGGTGATCAGATTGGCCAGCATGTGCGCCGCAAAGACCAGCGAAAGCAGGCCGAGGCTGGGCGAAATCCGGCGCACAACCAGAAAAACCGCCAGCAGGGTCGCGTGGTAGGCGGCGAGCAATTGCACGCTGTCGATCAGGGTCATGCGCTCAGCCTCCGGCGCGGATGGCCTGCATGACGCCGAGTATGATGGCGGCGTTGAAACCGATTCCGAGCGTCGTGATGATCCCGGTGACAGCGGCAACTCCGGTCAACATCAGGGCGCGGATCGGCATCATCATGACAGCCTCGACCCGAGCGGGGCCGGCCCAGCGCGGGCGCGTCAGTTTCTCGATCAGGTCGGTGAAACCACCTCGCCAGAGGAGGACTGTCAGCATGACCCAGATAACGGCCCAGACGATCGGCGCGAGCCGGATCGCCACGTCCATGCCGGGCAGGTTGAGCAGCGCCTGCAACTCTTCAAACATTCAAAACCCTTTCGGCATGCATATTCCTCATTAGCCTTTCCGCAACCTGCGCGCTACATGCGCAGGTGGATGCGGGCTCCGTTCGGTCTAGATGAGCGGAGATTGCAGGTGTGGCGACGGATCGGAGTTTCCGGCCCGTGTTACAGAAAGAGCAGGCTCGGGGGCCAATTGGCAGGCATGATGTCGACGAAACGGATAGTGATCGGTGTAGCCGGTCTTCTTGTGCTGGCTGCGGCCGGCTGGTGGTGGATGTCCCGCGGCGGTGACGCTACGGGTGAGGTTGTGATCGAGACCGAGACGGTCGCGGCAGGCGAGGTGCGTCGGATCGTATCGGCCTCCGGAGCCGTGCGGGCACTGGTTACGGTCGAAGTCGGTTCCCAGCTATCCGGCCAGATCGAGTCGCTTTTCGTTGATTTCAACGACACGGTGGAAGCCGGGCAGATCATCGCCCAGCTCAATCCGGAGACCTATGAAACCCGCATTCGCGAGGCCGAAGCCAATCGCGCCACGGCGGCGGCCAATCTGTCCCTGCAGCGCGCCAACCGGCTCACCGCAGAAGCCAATGCGCGGTCGGCCCGTCAGGAATATGATCGTATCCAGGCCCTGTTCGACCGCGGTATTTCAGCCCAGTCGGCGCTGGACAATGCCCTGACCGCCCATGAGGCTGCCCAGGCCAGCCTGGCTGTGTCCGACGCCCAGATCCGCAATGCCCAGGCCGTTCTGGCCCAGCGTGATGCCACCATGGAAGGTGTGCAGATTGATCTGGATCGCACGACCATTCGCGCGCCGATTAACGGGATCGTGGTCGACCGTGCCGTGGATCAGGGGCAGACCGTTGCTGCAAGCCTGTCAGCCCCGACCCTCTTCACCATCGCCCAGGATCTCGGCCAGGTGCAGATCGATGCCCAGGTCGATGAAGCCGATATCGGTCAGATCGCTGAAAGCCAGCCTGTTGCTTTCACGGTTGATGCGTATCCCGGTCTCGAGCTCACCGGTGTTGTGGATCAGATCCGGCTTGCGCCACAGACACTGAACAATGTCGTGACCTATACGGTAGTGATCTCGGCGGCTAATCCCGGTCAGCGCCTCCTGCCGGGCATGACCGCCAATATGGACATTATTACCGGGGAACGTTCCGGTGTACTGACCGTCCCGAATTCGGCCCTGCGCTTCCGCCCATCCCCGGCGCTGGAAAGCCGTGCCCGGCCCGTGGATGATGGTGCGGGCGGCGGTCGCGGTGGTCCCGGTGGTGGACGCCGTGGCGGCAATCCGATGGCGCAAATGGCCGAGCGTCTGGAACTGACGCCCGACCAGCAGGAGCAGGCCGGGGCCATTTTCCGTCAGGTCTTCGGCCGTATGGCGGCTGCGGCTCAGGCTGGCGAGACGCCGGACCGCGAAGCAGCCCAGGCCGAGATCACCCGCGAGTTGCAAGCCGTCTTCACGCCGGAGCAGATGACCGCTTATCGTGACATGCAACGCGAAATGCGAGAGACCCGGTCGGCAACGATCTGGGTGCTCGAGGCTGATGGCGCCCTCGTCGAACGTCGCGTCAGGGTCGGCATCAATGACACCCAGAAGACCGAAGTGGTGGGCGGTCAGCTCGAGGCCGGTGACGCTGTCATTACTCGCGCTCGCGAGGTGCGTGAATAATGCCGGCGCTGATCGAGTGCCGGAATCTGGTCAAGACCTATGAGATGGGCGACCAGGTCGTGCACGCACTCAATGACGTCTCGCTGGATATCGAGGCGGGTGAGTATGTGGCCATCATGGGGACTTCCGGTTCAGGCAAATCGACCCTGATGAATCTGCTTGGCGCGCTTGATCAGCCGACATCTGGGCAATTGCGCATCGCCGGTGAGGATGTCCGGGCGCTGGGGCCGGATGCGGTTTCGCGTTTTCGCAATCGCACGATCGGGTTTGTCTTCCAGCAGTTCAATCTCCTGCCGCGCACCAGTGCTTTGGAAAACGCCGCTCTCCCGCTGATCTATTCCGGTCTGCCGCATGCGGAACGCGTCAAGCGGTCCATGGCGCGACTCGAGCAGGTCGGTCTGGGCGAGCGGACGGATCATCATCCGGCCCAGCTCTCCGGTGGGCAACAGCAGCGAGTCGCCATCGCGCGAGGGCTGGTCAATGACCCGAAAATCCTGCTCGCTGACGAGCCGACAGGAGCGCTTGATACCAAGACCTCCAAGGACATCATGGCGATTTTCGACCAGCTCAACCGCGAGGGGATCACTGTGATTTTGGTGACTCATGAGCAGGAAGTTGCCGAACATGCCCGTCGCCAGATCGTGTTTCGCGATGGCGAGATAGTGGAGGACCGCTCATGAATGCGCTCGCATCCTTGCGCGTGGCGCTGACCGCGCTTCGCATCAACGCGCTTCGCAGTGCACTGGCCATGCTCGGCGTCATTATCGGTGTCGCCTCTGTCATCGTCCTGGTGTCGATCAGCGAAGGAACGAAACAGGCGGTCGAGGCGCAGATTGCGAGCTTCGGCGCCAATCTCCTGATCATTCGCCCAGGCTCTTCCATGTTTGGCGGACGTCGGGGTGGCGCGGGCTCGGCTGACCCGATGACCGATGGCGATGTGGAGGCAATCCGCACAGAAATCGCCGGCCTTGCGGGCGTCTCGGGCGAAGTGTCGGCCGGGACCACTCTGGTCTTCGGCGGAATCAACTGGACCTCTCGGATCCAGGGCGTGAACCCCGATTATTTCTCCGCGCGCGGCTGGGTGATCGGCGAAGGGCGCGCCTTTTCCGGTGCCGAGGATGTGTCTGGTCGACGCTATGTGGTGGTCGGGCAGACCATCATCCAGGAATTGTTCGACGGGGCCAGTCCGCTGGGCCAGTCCATCCGGATTGGCGGCCAGCCTTTCGAGGTCATCGGCACGCTTGAACGCAAGGGTGAGACCTCCTGGGGTCAGGACCAGGATGATGTCGTCTTTGCCCCTCTGTCGACGGTTCGCCAGCGTTTCGGTGCCGGCATGCGCGCGACCGTGCGCGATGCGGTCTCGACCATCTATGCCGATATCGCGCCGGGTGAATCCACCTCGCGGGTGATCGAGGATATTCAGGACCTCCTGCGCATAAGGCGCGAGATCCAGCCCGGTGCCGAGGATGATTTCGCCGTCGGTTCACTCGCGGAATTCATTCGAGCGCGCAATGAGACCGAGAGTCAGCTCGGCCTTTTGCTGGCTGTGGGTGCCGGCATTGTCCTTCTGGTTGGCGGGATCGGCATCATGAATATCATGCTGGTCTCGGTCACCGAACGGACACGGGAGATCGGTCTGCGACTGGCCGTCGGCGCGCGGCGCGCAGATGTACGCAACCAATTCCTGATCGAGAGCATTGTTCTGTGTGTGATTGGTGGCCTGGCCGGCCTGGTGGTCGGGGTCGGCGGAACGCTCATCTATGCCGAGGTCGGCCAGCTCGACATCGTCATCGACCCGGTCATTGTCGCCATTGCGATCGGCGCGTCTGCCCTGGTCGGGGTTTTCTTCGGTCTCTACCCGGCGCACCGCGCGTCGCGACTCAACCCGATCGACGCCCTGCGTTTCGAATAGGGTCAGGGATCCGGCACGTTCCGGCGCGGCGGTGTTCGTGGCAGATCGAAGGTGAAGCGTGTGCCTTCGTCCTGCTCGGACTCGACGCGGATCGTGCCGCCGAGGCGTTCAACGGCTTGCCGAACGACCGCCAGACCGATCCCTGTGCCCTCATATTCTTCGCGCGTGTGAAGCCGCTGGAAGGGCGCGAAAATCTTTTCGGCGAAGCGCATGTCCATGCCGATTCCATTATCCGCCACCGTGAAGGTCCAGCCCGTCGCCGTGGCCTCGCTCGAAATCATGACCTCGGGGTCAGCGATGCCACGGTATTTCACGGCATTCGAGATCAAGTTCTGGAAAATCTGGGTGAGCAGAACCGGGTCTGACTGCAGCGTGGGAAGAGTCTGGATCTGGATGACCGCGTTGTTCTCGGTGATCCGGGTTTCGATCTGGTCCAGCACGTCCGTGACGAGCGCGCGCGTATCAACTTCCTCGAGATTCAGGGGCTGACTGGACAGTTTGGAATAGTCCAGCAGCTCAGTGATCAGCCGCTGCATGCGCTGCGCAGCATCGGCGAGGAAATCCAGACTGCGAACCCCGTCCTCGTCCAGCTTGTCGGAATAACGCCGCTTCACCAGTGAGGAGAAGGCGGCCACCTTGCGCAGGGGTTCCTGGAGATCGTGTGAGGCGACGGTGGCAAACCGGTCCAGCTCGCGATTGGTGCGCTCCAACTGGATATTGGTCGCGCGCAATTCTGTGACGTCGGTGAGGATGGCGTAGCTGCGCGACGGATTGCCGTCGGTGTCGCGCTCGAGGAAGGAAGAGAGCAGTACATCGACCGGATCGCCATTCTTTCGGACGTAGCGGTAGGGCGTATGCGTGTTGTGGCCAACCTGGAACAGGCGGGGCAGTTCTACATCGATCGCCCGCTCCTGCGATTCAGCATCGAGGAAGTCGGTTGATTTGCGGCCGATGACTTCCGATCGCTTGTAACCCAGGTGCGAGAGCCAGTAGTCACTCACCTCCACAATATGGCCGTCAGCATCGATCGTGTGCATCATGGCCGGTGTCGCGCGATAGATGCGCTCGAACCGGGCCCGTTCTTCCGACATCATGGCCTCGAGCTGGCGTGTGGCATCGACATTCCACAACACGCCGGACGCCGCGACGGGGCGGCCGCGCTCGTCTCGCTCGATGATCCGCCCGGTCAAGCGGTGCCAGACAAAGTCACCCTTCCAGTCGCGTAATCGGTATTGGTCGTCGGCCTGAACATTGGGCGTCGTCATGATGTGCGCGACAACGGCATCAACGCCGGCGATGTCGGCCGGATGAATGCGTTCGCGCCACTCGTCGAGACCGATTGTGCGGGCATCCTTTTCTCCGAAGAGCTCGGCAACGATGGTGCCGCGCAGATCAATGGTCTGGCGGGCCATGTCAATACGCCAGGTCCCCAGCGCGGCCGCGGTGACAGCCTGGAAGAGCTGTTGCTCGCGATCCGCCAGGGCTTCCTGGGTCGCAAGGCGTTCGCTGATGTCGGCAATGAAGCCGGACGCGACGGTCGGTACGCCATGGCTGTCCCGCTCCGAGATGCGGCCACGATTGTGGATGCGGATCCAGCCGCTCTTTTCCGATTGATACCGCAGGATGAGATCAACGGAGTCGCGTTCGCCGGACTCGAGCTGTTGGAAGGAGTCGCGCGTTAATTCCATGTCGTCGGGATGCACGCGCGATAGCCAGTCGTCATAAGTGACGCGGGCATCACCGGGAGGCAGGCCCATCATCTCGGCCACAATCGCGCTGACTTCGCCGACACGCGTTTTGAGATCGGTCCGCCACGCCCCTTCACCGGCAGCCAGCAGAGCTTCGCGCAGGCGCCGGTCGCTTTCTGCGAGCGCTCGCTCGAGACGGCGTTCTTCCGTGATATTGCTGACGATCCCGGCAGCTCGCTCCGCCGAACCGTCGTCGGCCCACTCGACAACCCGACCGCGCGATCTCAACCAGACCTCAGAACTGTCGGGACTGATCACCCGAAAGCGCCCAAGGCTCTGACTGGACCCGGAACCGGGTCGCTCGCGAGGTTGATGAAGGAATTCGTCGAAGCGCTTGCGAGCCCTTGCTCGACCTTCTTCCGGGATGAGACCATACCAGTCATCGGACGAAACCACGCTGCCGTCCTCGACATCGAGAAGGCGGGCGAGAACACCGGAAACGTGCAGCTGGTCTTGTTTGATGTCGAGGCTCCAGGCTCCGTCATTGGCGCCTTCAAGACCCTCACGCATCAATCTTTCGGTTTCGATCAGTTTGATCTCGAGCTGTTTGCGCTCGGTAATGTCGATGAGGACACCGGCAGCGACTCGAGTGTCGCCTTGTGGCTTTATCCGTCCGCGCGAGCGCAGCCAGACCCATTTATCTGTTCGAGCATCGAGGACCCGGTACTCGATATCCAGCGTGTCGCTGGTCCCGTCCGCCAGCGCGTCGACCAGGCTGCTGAGACCGGATTTGTCAGAGTCATGGACACGCGCCAGCCACACGGACCTATCGACTTCCTGCGGTTCCGGAGGCAGGCCGAGGATCGCCCGGATAGGGCCGATCGGCGTGACCTGACGCGATGCCAGATCGATTTCCCAGACGCCGCTGGACCCGGATTCGATGGCGTCCGCGAGTTGGCGTTCTCGAGCCGCCAGCTTGTCTTCCAGTGCTTGGCGGTCGGTACTGTCCGAGACAACGCCGGAGACCCGCAGCGCATGCCCCTCGCGGGTGAATTCGGTGACCTTGCCGCGCATATGCAGCCAGCGCCAGGCGTCGTCCGCGCGACGGGCCCTGAAGGTGACATCCAATGGCTGGGTCGGATTGGATCGCAGCGTCTCGATGGAATCGGCAAGATGCTGGCGGTGG
The DNA here is from genome assembly GCF_905480005.1 of uncultured Maricaulis sp. Taxonomy (GTDB): domain Bacteria; phylum Pseudomonadota; class Alphaproteobacteria; order Caulobacterales; family Maricaulaceae; genus Maricaulis. The sequence continues at coordinate 18,969 of NZ_CAJQOO010000038.1, read as the reverse complement.
TCTGTATCGGTAATCTCCAGCCAGCGCTCCAGTGAGATGGTCGCGTCGGCGGAGGAGATGCCGAGGAACTCATTGATGAAGCCGCGCGTGGAGCCAAGCCGCGTCACCAGATTGAGCGAGAATGCGCCTTCATTGGCCGACGCCAGGGCGGCGCGCAGCTGGATGTCGCTGGCTTCGAGCTTGGCTTTCAGGGACAGCTCCGCCGTCACGTCCCGGATGAAGAGAATGACGCCCGTGCCGGGCATCTCTGATCCGGGTGCGCCGGTGCTGTGGGTCTTGGGTTCGGGAGCGCGTGCGGCGACGGTCTCGCCGTCAAAGACCCGGCTGTTGCGGGTTCTGTAGCGGGTGGTGAAACGGCCCTCCGGCAGACCGTCGGGAATATTGAAACCCGCCTCTTCAAGCTGGTCATACGCGCGGGCATCAGCAAAGACGATCTGGGCCCGCTTGCCGGCCAGGTCGGCCTGATCATAGCCGAGGAGTTCAGCTGCGGATGAATTGATCGAGGTGATGGCCCCGTGAGCGTTCAAGACGAGAATTGCCAACGGCGAGCACGCGAACAGCGCCCGTTGCATTTCGGCGGACCGGGTGGTCATCGCGTCCTTGCTCCCGCACTGAGTGTCATCGATCCTCTTTCGGCCGCCCGCATGTCGACAGTTTGAGCCTGTCCGGTTCGTATTAAAAAGGTTTTACGGCGCGGAAACTTAGCATTCGCGCTGCAGAGGGGTCACGCAAAGACATTCCACGGCGGGGGCAGTTGTGAATGAGAACGAGGCTGGCCTTGCGCAATTGTGTCGATATGCTCCCTCGTCACCGAGTATTTGGGGAGTATTATTGTGCCCGACGCCCATCAGAATGCCTCCGGCGAATCGCCGATCCTTCAGGTCTCCGACCTTAATGTTGATTTCCGGACGCCGGACGGTGTGGTCCAGGCCGTGAAGGGCGTGTCGCTGGAGATCAAGGCGGGTGAGTGCCTGGCTGTGGTTGGCGAGTCGGGCTCGGGCAAGAGCCAGACTTTCCTCGCGGCAATGGGCCTGTTGGCCTCGAACGGCCAGGCAACCGGCTCGATCAAGTACCGCGGTGACGAGATCCTCGGTTTGTCGCCGCGCAAGCTCAACCGGGTGCGCGGTCGCTCGATGACGATGATTTTCCAGGACCCGTTGACCTCGCTGACGCCGCATATGACGGTAGGCGACCAGATGCAGGAAGTCTTGGGCATCCACATGAAGATGCGCGGCAAGGTCGCGGAAGCGCGCGCTCTGGAATGGCTCAACCGGGTCCGTATCCCCGAGGCCCAGCGTCGTCTTGCGCAATACCCGCACGAACTCTCCGGCGGCATGCGTCAGCGTGTCATGATCGCCATGTCGATGCTGTGCGAGCCGGATTTGCTGATCTGTGACGAGCCGACCACGGCGCTCGATGTGACCGTCCAGGCCGAAGTGCTCGACATCATGGATGAGCTGAAACACGAAACCGGCGCTGCCCTGGCCCTGATCACCCATGATATGGGCGTGGTGGCGCGCATGGCCGACCGGGCCCAGGTGATGAAGCACGGAGTCTATGTCGAGGGCGGCAAGATCGAGGACATCTTTGCTGATCCGCAGCACGCCTATACTCGCATGTTGCTTGAAGCGATGCCGCGCCTGGACCGACCCGATCGCCCTGGCCATACGGCGCTCAAGCCGGTCGCGGGCGAGGCCGATGCCGACCCGCTCCTCTCGGTGTCGGACGTCAAAGTCCAATTCCCGATCCAGGTCTCTGGGGGTCTGCGCCCGACCTACAAGACGTTGCGGGCCGTCGACGGGATCAGCTTTGACCTCCAGCCCGGCGAGACATTGGGCGTGGTGGGCGAGTCCGGCTGCGGCAAGTCGACACTGGCGCGGGCTGTCCTGCGGCTGGTTCCGGCCCAGGAAGGCGCGGTCTCATGGATCGGTCGCGACCTGCTCGGTCTCAAGGCGAATGATCTGCGCAAGGCGCGCGAGGATTTCCAGATCGTTTTCCAGGATCCGCTGGCTTCGCTCGATCCGCGCATGACGATCGGTGCCTCGATCGAGGAACCACTGCTCACCTTCCGCAAGGCGATGCGGCGCACGGAGCGCGAGGTCGTGGTCAAGGAGATGATGGAGAAGGTCGGTCTCGACCCGAACATGATCAATCGATATCCGCACGAGCTGTCCGGCGGCCAGAACCAGCGCGTCGGCATTGCTCGCGCCATGATCCTGCGCCCCAAACTCGTCATCTGCGACGAGGCCGTGTCGGCGCTCGACGTGTCAATCCAGGCCCAGATCGTGGAGCTTCTGATCAAGCTCCAGCAGGAGATGGACCTGTCGATGATCTTCATCTCGCATGACCTCTCGGTCGTGCGCGAGATTTCGCATCGCGTGATGGTGCTCTATCTCGGCCGCGTCGTTGAAATGGCGGATCGTGACCAGATCTATGAGGATGCCCGCCATCCCTATACCCAGGCCCTGATTTCGGCCGTGCCGGTTCCTGATCCCGTGGTCGAGAAAGCGCGCGTGCGCGTCAAGCTGGACGGGGAATTGCCCTCCCCGATGGATACCCGCGCCCAATTGCGTTTCATGAAGTCGAAACTGGTCGATGATCCGGATGTGGAGCAGTACCGCCCGCAATTGATGGAAGTCGCGGAAGGCCATTGGGTCGCCGAGCACGACCCATTCGAACAAGCGTCGGTCTGACCCGCAGTTTGCAGCTAATTCACTCGACAATGGCTCGGACCCCTCTAGGTTCCGAACCCTTGAACATGTCCGGGAGAGCAGGAATGGCAGAGAAATTCGGCAGGACACTGGGCGTCGCAAGCCTGGCCCTCATCCTCGGTCTGGCGGCGTGCCAGCCCGCTCAGGACAGTCAGGCGAGCGATACCAGCTTGCCGACCGATTATGCCTTTGTGCATGAGGTCACCGACCTTCCCGCCGATCCGGATATTCTCTACGGCCAGCTCGAGAACGGCTTGCGTTATGCGGTTCGCGCCAACCAGACGCCGCCCAATGTTGCTTCGGTGCGCATGGTCTTCAATATGGGCTCGCTGGGCGAGGCCGAGGATCAGCGTGGCCTGGCTCATTTCATCGAGCATATGGCGTTCAACGGCACGACCGACGTGCCCGAGGGCGAGATGGTGCCGTTGCTGGAACGCTATGGCCTCCAGTTCGGCCCCGATACCAATGCTTTTACCGGTTATGAGACGGTCGGCTATCAGCTCGATCTGCCGGATGCCGGCGATGAGGCGGTGGAGACGGCGCTTTTCCTGATGCGTCAGACAGCCAGTGAAATGCTGTTTGATCCGGAGGCTATTGATCGAGAGCGTGGCGTCATCCTCTCCGAAGAGCGCGTGCGGAATACGCCAATCCGCCGCTGGAATAACGCCCTCTGGCATTTCCGTCTGCCCGGCACACTGATCCCGGAGCGTGACGCGATCGGGACCACCGAGGTTCTGGAGAATGCCCAGCGCGACCGGTTTGTTGATTATTACGAGAATTTCTACACGCCCGAGCGGGGCATGGTCGTTGTGGTCGGGGATATCGATCCGGACGCCGTCGCCGCGCAGATCGAGGCCAGCTTTGCCGATTGGCAGGGGATTGAGGATGCGCGTCCGAATCCGGAGCTCGGCAGCGTCGCGGCAGACCGTCCTCTTTCGGCGGGCTATTTCTACGACCCTGAACTTTACACCATCATCACTGTGGATGCGGTGCGTCCGCATGCGCCTCGCCTTGATAGTTCGCAGACCCGCTTCGAGAATAATCTGGCCAATATCGGCGATGCCATTCTCAGCCGTCGTTTTGCCACGCTGACCAGTTCGGGCAGTTCGCCACTGATCCAGGCGGCTGCCAATCACGGCACCGATTTCAGCCTCGCGGATCGCGCATCCGTGCTGGCCATTGCTCGACCGGAGCGCTGGGAAGAAGCCGTCGCGACTCTGGAGCAGGAATTGCGCCGGGCCATGGAGTACGGCTTCACCCAGGCGGAACTCGATGAGCAGATTGCCAATCTCCACACCGCCCTGCGCGATGCAGCCGAACAATCCGGTACCCGTCAAAGCTCAAGCCTGTCCGACCAGATCTGGTCGAACTGGCGGTCCGACCAGGTGTTGACGACCTCGCAATCCATGCTCGCGCGTTTCGAAGAAACCTTGCCGCAAGTCACGCCCGAGTCTGTCAGCGCAGCCTTCCAGGCCCAGTGGGAGGGCGTTGAGCCGCTGCTCTTCCTCGCCAGCTCCGAGGAGATGGATGATGCCCAGACGCGGCTGATCGAGGCCTGGCAGACAAGCGCCGATACGCCAGTCGAGGCACCGGAAGACCATGGCGACCTGGTCTTTGCCTACACTGATTTCGGGGCTGCGGGTTCGATTGTCTCGCGCGAGGAGATCGAGGATCTCGGCCTGGTGCGTCTGCAGTTTGAAAACGGTGTGGCGGTCACATTCAAGCCGACCAGTTTCGAGGACGGGACGGTTCGCGTGCGCCTCGACTTTGGTCGCGGCGAACTTGAGCCGCGGGCCATGCCGGCCGTCGATATCATCGCCGGCTCGGTCTTCACGGCATCCGGTCTGGGCCAGCATTCCTCCGATGAGCTGGGCCGCGTCCTGGCGGGCCGCAATGTTGGCTACAGCTTCAATGTCGGGGATGACAGTTTCAGCTTCAATACGGCCACCACACCCGGTGATCTGCGCATCCAGATGGATCTGCTGACAGCCTTCCTCACCGATCCGGGCTGGCGCCAGGAAGGTTTGGACCAGTTCCGCGCCCTGATTCCGGAGATCCGCCGCAATTCATATTCGACCCCGGGCGGCGTCATGTCGGCCGAGGTCTCGCGCATGATCCGATCGGGTGATGAGCGTTACGGCCTGCCCGATCCGGAACAGGTTGCAGGCGTTGATATGGACGCGGTTCGCGATTTTCTCACGCCGGCGCTCGACAATGCGCCGATCGAGGTGACGATCGTTGGTGATGTCAGTGAAGCGGCCCTGATCGAGGCCCTGGCCCCGACGCTCGGCGCCCTGTCGGCCCGTGCCGAGAGCTGGCCTGATTATGATGAGGCCCGCACGATTGTTTTCCCGGACGCCGTCGAAGAGCCGGTCGTGCTGCGCCATAATGGTCCGGCCAACCAGGCGCGAGCCAATGTTTACTGGCCGACCTTCGACGACAGTGACGCTCAACGCACCCGGTCCATGGCCCTGCTCAACGCCGTCTTCGACCTCAAGCTGACCGAGCGTCTGCGTGAACGCGAAGGCCTGACCTATTCGGCGTCGAATGCCGCGTCGGAGTCGGATGTCTATCCTGATTACGGCTATCTCTATGTCGGGGCTGATGTCCGTATCGAAACGGTCGACCAGACCTATGCCGCGATCAATGAGCTTGCGGCGGATCTGGCCTCCGGTGCCATCAGCGAGGACGAAGTCCTGCGCGCCCGGCGCCCGCTGATCGAACAGATCGAGAATGCGATGGAGAATAATGGTGCCTGGATGAGCTGGTTGTCCCAGTCATGGAGCCACCCGCAGCGTCTCGACCGGATTCGCTCCTTGCGCGGTGATTATGAGAGCGTTTCGCGTGAGCAATTGGTCGATCTGGCTGCGACTTACCTCTCGCCCGAGCGCAGCTGGCGTGTCACCATCCTGCCGAGAGATACCGAGTAGCATTCAGCCGACAGGACAGACCTGATGATCCGATTTGCCCTTGCCGCAAGCTGCTGCGCCCTGGCGCTGTCAGCCTGTTCCGAGCCGACCGGCTCGACTCCAGACGAGACAGAGACCGAAGCCATGACCGACACCACGACCCGCGCCGAGACGACGGCGTCCGGCGATGACACCGCAATGCGTGAGCGCCTGGCCATGGCGGAGCGCGTTGTTCCCAATCTCGATGCCTTGATTGCGCGTCAGTATATTGTCGACGAGGCGCGGGCCTGTTCGGTTGATGACAGCGTCACCATTCCGCTGGTTGATCTTCCCGAGGACCCGGCCGATGCCGCCGCCAATGGCGCGCTGGCCGATCAGTATCTCAACAATATTGTGGGCGAGCCTTGCGTGTTCCAGCTGCCCTCCGGCCTGATTTTCCGGATCCGGACAGCGGTGGAAGAGGGCGACAGCCCGACGCGCGGCGACATGGTCACGGTGAATTACCGCGGTCAACTCCTCAATGGCGAGGAGTTCGACAGCTCCTGGACACGGGGTGAGCCGGCGACCTTTCCGTCTGACCGCCTGATTGCCGGCTGGGTGGAAGCCCTGCCGTTGATGCAGGTCGGTGAGCGATGGGAACTCTTCATCCATCCGGACCTGGCCTATGGCATGCGCGGCAGGCCGGGCGGACCGATCGGGCCGAACATGGCGCTGGTCTTCGAGCTGGAATTGCTCGACCTGCCGGGCTGATTACGCCACGCCTGAAATCGAATGAGACGGCCTGACGCCTGTCGCCTAGCGCGACAGGCGCAGGTTTGTCAGATCACCGGCGATCATCTCGAAGGCGTCTTCCAGCGCTTCGGCCGACGGCGAGTCGAAATACAGGCTCGAATGGCTGGCGCAATCACGCATCAGGTCCCGGGTCGAGCTGGAATTGACCTGGAAGGTGATGGTGTAGACGCGAATACCCTGCGCCTTGGCATAGTCGCAGGCAGCCTCCGTCCGGTCGTCAAGCTCGCCGGATAGCACATTGCTGCTGGAGGAGCGTCGCCCCAGCCGGCCGTCGGCGACAAAGCCATAGGCCTCATAATCCGACATCTGATTGGTACTGCGGCCGCTCATGACATTTTTGCCATCGGTCAGGATCACCATGGCCTTGATGTATTCGTCGTCGGACCAGGGCGCGCCTTCGGTAAAGGGGGCGCCGGGTGAAAGTGTGCGGATACCCCAACCAATGCCATTGGGGATATTGGTTGTTCCGTGGGCACCCATGTCGTCGATTGCGCTGAGGACGGTGCGCTCATTGGTGGTCAGCGGCGTGATGGGCGTCGTGGTACAGCGCCGGTTCGGGCCTTCGCGGCTCGGGCGTCCATTGTCGTATTTGTCGAGATATTCGAGGCGTGTATCGACGCCGCCGCTGATGCCGTCAGACAGATAGGAATTGGAGTAGTTGCCGGTGTCCGGCTCGTCCGGCGCGAAATAGGGAATGAAGAGGGTTTCCGGGTCGCTGCGGTTCGGCGTCGTGTCATCAATATCCATCGGGATGGAGCGCGCTTCGACGCAGCCATCCCAGGACGTGTTGCGCAGCTGGTCGAACAATTCCCAGTGATTCACGACAACTTCTTCGGTCGTGCAACGGCGGCGACGTCCGCGCCCGCTGCAGGTCTCCACCTCGACCGGATTGCCGCCCGCCCACTCCGCGTGGATCGGCGACTCGGCATTCGGATCGAGCCACCAGGCACGCTCGTATTGTGTGCCGACATTCACCGTTGCAGCGAAGGGCACGAGGCCGATCTTCACGTCTGTCGGATCATCGGCGGCATCAAACAGGATTTCTGTGAGAAGCTCGGCGCTGTCGCGCAGGTCGCGGATCTTGGAACCGTCCATCGAGCCGGTATTGTCGAGCACCATGACCAGTTCCAGGCGCTGCCTGGCCCGCTGGACCTCGCTCTCCCAGTGAACGGTGATGTAGTCGATGCCGGCCATGCCCAGCATGGTAGTCTGGACGCGGGCTTCACCGGTCACGGTGACCGTGTCGGACTCATCGTCGATGTTTACATTGACGTTCTGGACCACGCCGAGCTCGCGGCCTGGATAGTTCGCCGCGATGAAATCATTGGCGAGGCTGGTTGCATCCGCGTTTGACAGCGAGGTGTTCACACCCACAGCGAGGGCCGCGGCGTCCAGCGCCTGGGCAAGGCGGGAGCGGGCATTCATCGACTGGCTGAGATCCACCGCCCCGCCGGACAACAGGGCCACCGGGACCAATGACAGCGCAAAAATCGTTGCCACATTCCCGCGCGTCTCGCGGCGGAACCGGGCGGCCAGATTTTTCAGGGCTTTGAAAGCCATGGCGGTGATCCAATGCAGAATTCTCGGGAATCCTACCGGATCGGGATTAAGGGGGCGTTATATGCCACGGTTATTGAGAGATGAATCCGGACCTTAGCGGGACAGGCGCAAATTGGTCAGGTCACCGGCGATCATCTCGAAGGCTGAGCGCAGGGCCGCATCGGACGGGCTGTCATAATAGAGCGTCGGATGGGACGCGCAGTCGCGCATCAGGTCCCGCGTCCGGCTCGAAGAGACCTGGAAGGTGATGGTGTAGACCCGGATACCGAGTGATTTGGCGTAGTCACAGGCTGCTGTCGTGCGATCATTGAGCGCGTTGCGGATAGTTGAATCCGAGGTCGAGATAACACCGAGCCGCCCATCGCGCACATAGCCATAGCCGGAATAGTCCGAGTAGTTGGCGTTATTGCGGCCATTGAGATAATTCTCGCCGTCGGTCAGCACGACCATCGCCTTGATCGTGTCGTCCTCCTCGAAGGAGACGCCCTCGGTGAAGGGCATTCCGGGCGAGAGCACGCGCACGCCCCAGCTCACTCCGATCGGGATATTGGTCGTGCCGCTGGCAATCATGTCTCCGATCGCATCATCAATCGTGCGCCGGTGATCGGTCAGCGGCGTGATCGGCCGCGCCGTGCAGCCCCTTTGCGGACCGCGACTGCTCGAATTGATCCAGGCATCGGTGTATTTCGGGGTGTTGCGCATCCGCGCCCGCTCGTCATACCCGCCGATCCCGTCATTGAGATAAGAGTTCGAATAGCCGGAATTACTGGCGTAATTGGACTCGTCCGGTGCGAAGTACGGGACAAAGAGCGTGTCCGGGTCCGAGGTGTCCGGCGTTGTGTCCTCCACATCATGCGGGATGGCACGGGCCTCAATACAGCCGGTCCAGCTGCGGTTGCGGAGGGTGTCGTATAGCTCCCAGCGATTGGCAGACGGGTTGAAATTCTCCGAGTGCAGCGGCGAGCGTGCCTCCGGGTCGAGCCACCAGTCGCGGGCAAAGCCGGTGCCGACATTGACCGTGGCGGAGAAAGGAACGAGGCCGATTTTCAGCCGGTCGGCATCAGCGCCGTCGAACAGGATGTCGGTGAGAAGAAGGCCGGCATCGCGCAGACTGGCAATCTTCGAGCCGCCCATCGAGCCGGTATTGTCGAGTACCATGACGAGCTCGAGCGAGGACCGGGCGCGCTGGACCTCGCTTTCCCAGTGGACCGTGATGTAGTCCAGGCCGATCAGGCCGAGAATGATTGTGTCGACCCGGCTTTCTGCCCGCACGATCACCCGGTCGTTATTGTCATCGAGGTCCACCGTGACGTTCTGGATCGCGCCGAGTTCGCGGTCGGGGTAGTTGGCATTGATGAAGTCCGCCGCGAGACCGGCGGCATCGGCCTCGCTGATCGAGGTTCGGACGCCGACCGCCAGGGCTGCCGCATCAAGGGCGCTGGACAGACGGGTCCGCGCGTTCAGCGCCTGGTTCAGGTCAACTGCGCCGCCGGCCAGCACGGTGATCGGCACCAGGAGAAGCGAGAACAGCATCGCGACATTGCCGCGCCGGTCCGCGCCCAGTCGTTGCAGCCATGTGAAGGCGTGTCGCCACATATTGCGGCCCCGTTTCAACTCGATTGGCAGTCAGTGTGACGGACGCAGACCCGCGCGCGGAGCGAAGTTTCAATTCGCTGTAAAAAGACCCATAACAATTCCTGCCAAATACGGATCTTATTGTCCCGATGACCGCTAACACCCATCTCGATACCGCCATTGCCGAATTGCGCGACCTGGTCGCCTTCGACACAACCTCGCGCAACTCCAACCTGCCGCTGATCGACCATGTCGAGGCCAAGCTCCTCGCCCTGGGCGCAGTCTGTGAGCGCATTCCCAATGAGGATGGCACGAAGGCCAACCTTCATGCGCGCTTCGGCCCGGCGGTGGATGGCGGGGTGGTCCTGTCCGGTCATACCGATGTCGTGCCGGTCGACGGCCAGCCTTGGACCTCGGACCCCTGGGTGCTGACCGACAAGGGCGACGGCCTGCTCTATGGCCGCGGTACGTGCGACATGAAGGGCTTTTCGGCCTGCATTCTCGCACTGGCGCCGCAAATTGCCGCCACCGAACTGAAAAGGCCCGTTCACATCGCGCTTTCCTTTGACGAGGAAATTGGGTGTCTCGGCGCACCAGCGCTGATCGACCGGATCATGGAAGGCCCGGTCAAACCGGCTGTGGTCGTGGTGGGAGAGCCGACCGACATGCAGGTCGTCACCGCGCACAAGGGGCTGTTCTCGCTGACCGTGACCGTGCGTGGCCGAGAAGCCCATTCTTCGCTGGTCCGTGATGGCGCCTGTGCGATTACCCACGCTGTGCCCCTGATGCAGTATCTCGCCGACGAGGCCGGCAAGATGGAAGCCGCGGCGCCGGCCGACAGCCCGTTCAATCCGCCCCATGGGACGCTGACCATTGGCGAGATCAAAGGCGGTACGGCGCTCAACATCCTGGCCCTCGATTGCGAGTTCGGCTCGCTGATGCGGCCCTGTCCCTGGGATGACCCGCACGCAATCGCCGACGGCTTGCGGTCGCGCGCCGAAAAGATCGAGACCGAGATGAGGAAAAGCGCGCCGGAAGCCTCGATCGAGGTCAAGGTCCGTTCCGACGTCCCCGCTTTCGCGCCGGAAGAGGACGGCGCCGCCGAGCGTCTCGCTCGTCAGCTGACCGGCGATAACTCCACGCGGGTTGTCTCCTACGGCACCGAGGCCGGCCAGTTCCAGGCCGCCGGGCTGAGTGTTGTGGTCTGCGGTCCGGGTTCAATCAGCCAGGCTCACCAGCCGGATGAGTTTGTCGCGATTGACCAATTGGATCAGTGTTGTGTGTTTCTGGAGAAGATGGTGCGGGTGCTGGAGTCCTAGCCGATCAGCCCGCGGAAGCCGCTGCTCCCGAGGCCCGGAAACACTCGCTGGTCCAGTGCGCGCCGGTCGAGGCCCCAATGTTCGGCCAGCACTGTGCGGCAGAGGTTTTCGGTCCGGTTGGCGGGGACAAGGTCGCGATCCTCGTGGAGCGTGTCGAGGCCGGGCCAGTCGCCGATGAGGCGGCCACCACGAACCGCCCCGCCGAGCAGGAAAGCGGTCCCCGCTGTCCCGTGATCGGTACCGCCGGAGCCATTGGCCCGTACAGTGCGGCCGAATTCTGTCAGTACAAGCACGGCGGTGTCCGACCATTGCGCCTGAAGACCGTCACGCAGGATGGCGAGTGCCGCGTCGAGGGCGCCGAGACGGTTGGCGAGCTGTCCGTCATCACTGCCTTGCCGGACATGGGTGTCCCAGCCATCGAGACTAATCACGGCGAGGCCGGGGCCATCCGGCGCCGCTAAAAGATTGGCGGCGGCACGAGCGGTCTGGAGATAGGCCTGACCCGGCCCACCGCCGCCTGTGCCCATGTCGTTCATCAACATCCCGTCGGCAATGGCATCGGTCTCGACCGCCATGGCCAGGGTCTCGGCGAGTCGGGAGTCACCGGCATAGAGGTCCATCAAGCGTTCGATCGTTCCGTCGCTCGGGTCTGGCAGAATGCCTGGTGACCAGGAGGTGGTGGCTGCATCGCCGCGCAAGATAAGCGGTACGGTCTGACCGATTCCGACCGAGGTGGGGCGGTTCGCGCTGACTTGCAGGGCGCGATTAAGCCAACCGTCGCGGATTACCTGGCTGCCGGCCTCCAGATAGTCCTGACCGTCAAAGTGCGAGCGTTCGCGATAGCCGGTTGCGGTTGCCGGCAACAGGACCAGTTCGCGGTCGTTCCAGAACCGGTGCAGATTGGTCAGGCGCGGATGAAGGCGAAAGCCCTCACCGACATCGAACCCGCCCGAGATGGCCAGATCCTGGCGCAGGTCGCGGTAGCGCGGTTCAGCTGCCGGGATCAGGGCCGCAAGGCCATCCATAGCGCCGCGCAGGATGACAACAACGAGCTTGCGATCGTTTGCAGTGCGGGCATGAGCGAGACTGGTGCCACCGAGCGTCAGCGCGCCTGTGGCGAAGGCGCCGGCGAGAAGCTCGCGTCGATCAGGCTGGAATCGGGTCATGGCTCTCTCCTAGCGGCGCAGGAATTCAGGGGACATGAGAAGCAGGGTCAGGCCCTGTTCAGCGGACTCGGCAGCGGCGATGGCCAGCGCGGTACCGCCTTGCAATCTGCTACCAAGAATTTGTGGGCCGCGTTCACGGGGTCTGGCGTTCGCGCCGGCCCGGCGGGCCAGCTCATTGGCGAAGTCGAGCCGTTTCATAAGGGCATCCGGCCCGCCCCATTCGCTTTCGGTATCGGGCCATCCGGCCGGCGAAGGAGCGCGGAAGGGGATTTGTCCCAACGCCCGAAGTGAACCGCCGAGCGCGCGTGGTCGCAACTGGGTGATGTTGAGCGCCCGAAAGGCCGAGACCAAGTATTCCTCGGGCGTCTTGAACTTGCGGGGCTCTGGAGTGAAGGCGCCAGGCGCCGCGATGACGGCTTGGGCCAACGCCGCAAGGTCACCGTCAGTGGCAATGAATCGCGCCCGGATATGGGCGATGTCGACGGCATCCGGAGTGTCGGCGATGAAATGCCGGGCCAACTTGGTGGCGATAAAGGTCGCGGTTTGTGGCCGACGGGCGAGCATGCGCAGGGCGTCGGGTGCCTGGTCTCGCGCGGTTCCGCCGAAACGCTGACCGAGTAGTGTTTGTGCGCCCGGTTCATGGATGCGCCCGTCGAATACCGTGCGGCCGATCTGGTCATCGCTATGGCGCATCTGCTCATTGCCGATTGTCCAGCCGGTCAACAGCTTGGCCAGGCTGACAATGTCATCCTGACTGTATCCGCCATCAACGCCCAGCGTGTGGAGCTCGAGGATTTCGCGGGCAAGGTTTTCGTTGAGGCCGCGGCCGCGTCGCCGCCCCGGCCGGGAGTTGGGTCCGACCGACTGTGCATTGTCGAGATAGAAAAGCATGGCCGGATGGAGTTCCGCGGCGATGAGTAGGTCCTCGAACCGCCCGAAGGCGTTGGGCCGGATGGCTTCCAGCTCGTGGGTGGGCGCCAGCAAGGCCATGGGCGGTGATGTGATCGCAACGCTGAAATGATTGGACCAGAAGCGGATCCAGCGCTCTGAAAAGCCGGTTCCGGTCCGCAAGGCCAGCTCCGTGCGGGCCGCGATATGAGCAGCCGAGCCTGATCGCAGGATGCGTCCGAGTTCGTCCCTGGCGGTTCCCGGATTCTCTGCAGTCCCGTTCTGGATGGCCGCCAGCCGGGGCTGGTATTCCTGCCGGAAGTAAACAATGGACTCCCGCGCGTCGCGCAGCCCGGTCCGGTCGATGGCGTCGATACGGCCGATCTGGTCGACCAGCCAGTCCCGTCCATGACCGTCTATGGCGGCGAGTTCGCCCGGCTGCGCGCCAATCCCGAAGCGTGTCACCGCGATAGCTGTCTCGATCCGGCTCATTTTGGCCCCCCGCGTCAGTTCCGTATCTTATACGAACCGGCGCGGAATATCCGTCGTGAGCGAGACAAAAAAAGGGCGCCCCGGCGGGCGCCCTCGGTGTCCGGATGGCGGGAGGTTTTACTCCGCGGCCGTCTCCGCCGGCTTCGCGGCCGCATCTTCCCGACCCTTGCCCCAATAGGAGATACACGGGATTTTCGAGTGATCGCAGCGATCCGCGAATTTGCGGGCGATGTCGGTGACTTCTTCCATCAGGCCATCGGCCAGCGTGGTCGGTTTGAGGCCGAGCTGGAGGAAGGTGTCGTTCTCGACATGGAGATCGTTTTCGTCCGCTTCATTGCGCGGATTGGGAACGAGTTGCATCTCGGCTCCGGCGAGATCGGCGATCATCTTCGCCAGGTCGCGGACCCGGTGGGTCTCGGTCATCTGGTTGAGAATGTGAACCTTGTCGCCAGCCTTGGGCGGGTTCTCAACCGCCAGCTGGATACAGCGCACGGTGTCCTGGATATGGATGAAGGCGCGCGTTTGGCCGCCCGTGCCGTGCACGGTCATCGGATAGTTTACCGCCGCCTGCATCAGGAAGCGGTTGAGCACGGTGCCGTAATCGCCGTCATAGTCGAAACGGTTGATCAGGCGTTCATCGCGCTTTGTTTCTTCCGTCTGCGTACCCCAGACGATGCCCTGGTGGAGATCGGTGATCTTCACCTTGTCGTTCTTGTTGTAGAAATGGAAGAAGAGCTGATCCTGGGTCTTGGTCATGTGGTAGATCGAGCCCGGATTGGCCGGGTAGAGGATCTCCTGATCCTTCAGACCTTCATCCGTTTCGATCTTCACCTTGAGATAGCCCTCGGGAATCTTCATGCCCGCCGTGCCATAGCCATAAACGCCCATCGTGCCGAGATGGACGAGGTGGATGTCACGCTCGCTCTCGACGATGGCGGCGAGTACGTCATTCGTGGCGTTGAGATTATTGTCGACCGTATAGCGCTTGTGGCGAGCCGATTTCATCGAATAGGGCGCCGCGCGCTGTTCCGCGAAATGGACGATCGTGTCGGGTTGCTCGGCCTCGATGAGATCGACCAATTCCTGATAGTCCTTGCCGATATTCATGTTCACGAAGGCGATGTCGCGACCCGACACCTCTTTCCACGCAGCCAGGCGTTCCGACATCGGCCGGATCGGAGTCAGGCTCTCGACCTCCAGCTCGATATCGATCTTGCGGCGCGACAGGTTGTCGACGATGACGACATCGTGGCCAAGACTGGAGAGGTGAAGTGCGGTCGGCCATCCACAGAAGCCGTCTCCGCCCAGAACGATTACTTTCATGCGACGTCTGCCCTCGACGTTAGATCCCTAGACTTTTTGTTCTCGCAGCGGCGCGCGGGCATGGCAAGAGGTGGCCTGCTATGGGTGCTGCTGCCCCGAAATGCAGCCAGGACCGGCAGCGAGGCCCGCCGCGGCGGAGCGACATGGTGCAACCGGTAACGGTATCATTGAGGATTGGTGCGGAAAATGCGTTGGTTCGGCATCAAAATTGCGAGCAATTGCACAATTCGGGGTCAAATGACTGCAGTGCCCTGAATTGGGAAAAATTCCGTCTCCGGCGGATTCCCGCACAGCATTGGTGGACTAGCACCCCAAAGGTCGCTAAATC
The DNA here is from genome assembly GCF_905480005.1 of uncultured Maricaulis sp. Taxonomy (GTDB): domain Bacteria; phylum Pseudomonadota; class Alphaproteobacteria; order Caulobacterales; family Maricaulaceae; genus Maricaulis. The sequence goes on along the minus strand of NZ_CAJQOO010000038.1, from coordinate 3,906 downwards.
CGCGCCAACTTCCTCCGGACGTCCCCCGGTCCGGTGTTCTGACATGGAGAGATGAGTATGGCCCTTCGGGTTGCGATTACCGGTTTTGGTCGTATCGGCCGTCTGGCGTTGCGCGCGGTTCTTGAGAGCGAGCGCTGGGACGAAGTCGAGATCGTCGCGATCAATGACAGCTCGACCCCCGAAACCAATGCCCACCTCCTGACCTATGACAGTGTGCACGGTCGCTATCCCGGCGAGATCAAGGTCGGTGATGACTGGATCGATGCCGGTTTCGGCAAGATCCAGAAAGTCTCCAATCGCAATCCGGCGCAATTGCCCTGGGGCGATATGGGTGTCGACATTGTCATGGAATGCACCGGTGCCTTCAACTCGAAAGAGGCCTCGATGGCCCATATCGAGGCGGGCGCCAAACGCGTGTTGTGCTCGGCTCCGGCCAAGAATGCCGACAAGACCATCGTCTATGGCGTCAATCACGACCAGCTGACCGCCGAAGACATCATCGTCTCCAACGCCTCGTGCACGACCAATGGCCTGGCCCCGGTTGCCAAGGTGCTCAATGACGCCGTCGGCATCGAGCGCGGTCACATGACCACGATCCACGCCTATACCGGCGACCAGCCGACGCTGGACCGCAATCACAAGGATCTGCACCGCGCCCGCGCCGCCGGCATGTCGATGGTCCCGACCTCGACCGGTGCCGCCAAGGCCGTCGGCCTGGTCCTGCCGGAACTCGTTGGCAAGCTCGACGGCGCCGCCGTGCGCGTCCCGACCCCGAATGTGTCGCTGATCGACCTCGTCTTCACGCCGGGCCGCGCCACTACGGCAGAAGAACTGGCCGCCGCCGTCCGCGCCGCCGCCGACGGTCCGATGAAGGGTGTGCTGGGCTATGACAGCCTGCCGCTGGTCTCGATCGATTATAATCATGACAGCCGCTCTTCCATCGTCGCCCTCGACAAGATCAAGGTCATCGATGAGCGCCTGGCCCGGGTCATGACCTGGTATGACAATGAGTGGGGCTTTGCCTGCCGCATGGTCGACACCACGGTCGCCATGGGCAAATTCCTTTAGCGTCAGCAGTCAGAGAGTTACGCCATGACCGAGATCCGCCGCATTCAGGATGCCGACGTCCAGGGCAAGCGCGTGCTTGTCCGGGTCGATTTCAACGTGCCGATGAAAGACGGGCAGGTCACCGACGCGACGCGTCTGGAATCGGCCCTGCCGACCATCGACCATCTCGTCGAGCGCGGCGCGAAAATTATCCTGATGGCGCATTTCGGCCGTCCCAAGGGGCAGCGCGTCGACACGATGTCGCTCGAGCCGGTCTGCCAGCCTCTGGCGGATCTGATGGGTGTCGAGCTCAGCTTTGTCGATGACGTGGCAGGCGAGGATGCGATCGCGGCGGTGAACGGTATGGCCGATGGCGATGTCCTCTTGCTGCAGAATACGCGTTTCGAGGCCGGCGAGGAAAAGAATGAGGCCGGCTTTGCCAAGGCGCTGGCAGCGCTTGGCGACATCTATGTCAATGATGCCTTCTCCGCTGCGCACCGCGCGCATGCCACGACCGAGGGTGTGACGCGCCACTTGCCTGCCTATGCCGGTCTGGCCCTGCAGCGCGAGATCGACCATCTGGTCGCGGCGCTGGAAAGCCCGGAGCGTCCGGTCATCGCCCTGGTCGGCGGGGCCAAGGTTTCAACCAAGATTGATCTCCTGCAGAACCTGGTGAAGAAGGTCGACACGCTTTTCGTCGGCGGCGGCATGGCCAACACGCTCCTTCATGCCCAGGGCATCAAGGTCGGCGCCAGCCTGTGCGAGAAGGACCTCGTGGACACTGCGCGCGCCATTCTGGCCGCGGCCGAGGAAAGTGGTTGCAAGCTCATGCTGCCGAGCGATGTCGTGCTGGCGAAGGAATTCAAACCTAATCCGGAGACCCGTCTGGCCGCCGCAACCGATGTCGCAGAAAATGAGATGATCCTCGATTGCGGACCGGCCACCGTGGTCGCGCTCGGTCAGGCGATCGACAAGGCGAAAACCTTGATCTGGAATGGTCCGCTCGGCGCCTTTGAAACGCCTCCCTTTGACACGGCCACCGTTGAAGCCGCCCGCCACGCGGCGCGCGCTGCAGCCCAAGGCGATCTGATCGCGGTTGCCGGTGGCGGTGATACGGTCGCAGCGCTTAACCAGGCCGGTGCCGCTGACGATTTCACCTTTATCTCGACGGCCGGCGGTGCTTTTCTTGAATGGATGGAAGGCAAGACGCTCCCGGGCGTTGCGGCGGTCATGGGCGATGCCGAACTGGTGGCCTGACCTGGCGCCATGCCGGATCGGGATGACAGCCCCTGAGCTTCATGGTATCGCTAACATGGAATGCCGGAAATGCGCGGAAATCCGCGTAGGCCCGGTGGGAAATCGCTTCGCCCCGGGGTAAAAGGGCGATAATCGGAACGGGCAGGCGGGCGCCTGCCGCAATATGCTTGAACAGCTGGGGGTATCCTGATGGATCTCGATCAACTCAACGAAATCGCCTGCGCCATGGTGGCTCCGGGCAAGGGTCTTCTGGCGGCTGACGAGTCGACCGGCACGATCGGCAAGCGCTTTGCCTCGATCGGCCTGGACAATACGCCGGATAATCGCCGTGACTGGCGTGACATGCTCTTCCGCACCGAAACGGCCATGAGCAAGCACATCTCCGGCGTCATCCTCTATGACGAGACCATCCGCCAGAGCGCCAAGGACGGCACCGCGCTGACCAAGCTGATCACCGATGCCGGCTCCATCCCGGGCATCAAGGTCGATATGGGCGCCAAGCCGCTTGCCGGCGCGGAAGGTGAGACGATCACCGAGGGACTCGACGGCCTGCGTGACCGCCTCGCAGATTATTACGATCTGGGCGCCCGCTTCGCCAAATGGCGCGCCGTGGTCAATATCGGCGGTGGCAGCGATGAAAGCGTCCCGAGCCAGTATTGCATCAATACCAATATGCACGCCCTGGCCCGCTATGCGGCCCTCTGCCAGGAGGCCAATATCGTTCCGATCGTCGAGCCGGAAGTCATCATGGATGGCGATCACTCGATCGAGCGCTGCTATGAAGTCACCGAGTTCGCGCTCAAGACCCTCTATCGCGAGCTGTTTGACCAGGGTGTTATCCTGGAAGGCACGATCCTGAAGCCGAACATGGTCATCTCCGGTACCAAGAATGCTGATCGCGCCTCGGCCGAGGAAGTGGCCGACATGACCGTCCAGTGCCTGGCCAATTGCGTGCCGGCAGCTGTGCCGGGAATCGCCTTCCTGTCCGGCGGTCAGACCGATGAGGAAGCCACCGAGCACCTCTCGATCATGAATGAGGCTTATGACCTGCCCTGGCCGCTGACCTTCTCCTATGGCCGCGCCCTGCAGGCGGCTCCGCTGACGGCCTGGGACGGCAAGGCGAGCAATTATGCCGCCGCCCAGACGGCCTTCAACCACCGCGCCCGCATGAACGGCCTTGCCTCGCTGGGTGAGTACAAGCCTGCGATGGAAAAAGAGACGGCCTAGGACCGAACTGGTTATCTCGCTCTGAAAAAAAGCCCCGGACCGCCAAGCGCAATCCGGGGCTTTTCGTGATTGAGCCTAGCCAGCCGCCGGCCTGGGGTGGCCGGCCATATCTCCACTGGCGCGAAAGTCTAGAATTCCGACAGGGTCAGGGTGACCGGAACCAGGGCGGCGCGGGCCCTGTCGACCTGCGGACCGACCCAGACCGTGTACTGGCCCGCTTGGGCAGAGGCCAGGCTGACAAAATCCGTTCTCTCCAATTCGTCATTGCAGACGAACTCACCCGATGGCGTCCGGATCAGCAGCGTGAGATCTTCTGCCGAAATGGCGCGGATCGCCAAGCCGGACCCTTGCCCCTCATACTCCAGATGCAGGGTT
>NZ_CAJQOO010000037.1 GCF_905480005.1 uncultured Maricaulis sp. | reverse complement strand
TGGTGCCGGCTGAGGGACTCGAACCCCCGACCCCCTGATTACAAATCAGGTGCTCTACCAGCTGAGCTAAGCCGGCATCCAGAAACGGTCTGATACGCGGGCGCGGCGGGCGCGACAAGTGTTTGCTGCAATTGCGCCCGCCTCAATGTCGGTTGGGCTGGTCAGTCCTTGACCGCGACCTTGTCCAGGGCGGTCAGGATGAGGGCCATGACGACAAAGCCGACCAGGTTGTGTGCGGCGTCCAGCACCAGAAGCATGATGGGTTGCAGGGCATAGACGATGTCATAGGCCATGGTTGTGACCACAAAGCCGGCCCACAGGAAGAGCGCCCATTTGACCGCAGGCGTCATGCCGTCCGCCTTGAGCGCTTTCAGCGCATAACCGAGGAAGCCGGCAAATATGATCGACAGCGCGAAGCCGGCTGCCATGGCCGGGCCGGCCACGGCCTCGGCCGCCGCCAGGTCGGCATCGGTGAAGCCCCAAAGACCGATCCACAACTCGGCGAAAAGGAGCCCATAGAAAACAAATCCAACCATCCACAACGCAAACCCGGCCACCAGGACGGCAAGCGGGTTCAATCCGAATATTCGCGGCATTTCCTGTTTCCTCCCCCATGCAGGGCTTGTATGTCTCGCCCTGCGAGGCGATGTCCCCGGGACTCGCCTTTCACGCGAAGACTTTACTCCGAAATCCGCGCAAGAGAAGAATTCCGATTATGGCCCGTATACTGATCACCAGCGCTCTGCCCTATATCAATGGCGTCAAGCATTTGGGAAATCTCGCCGGGTCGATGTTGCCGGCCGATGTCTATGCCCGTTTCCAGCGTCTGCGCGGGCATGATGTTCTGTATATCTGCGCCACGGATGAGCACGGTACGCCGGCTGAGCTGGCGGCCGATACCGCCGGCATGGATGTGCGCGCCTATTGCGACGAGCAGCATGACATCCAGAAGCGCGCCGGCGACGGTTTCTCGCTGAGCTATGATTATTTCGGCCGCACCTCGAATGCGCCGAGCATCCGCCTGACCCAGCATTTTGCCGAGGTGCTCGAGCAGAAGGGTCTGATCAAGGAGCGCGTCGAGGAACAGGTCTTCTCGATTGATGATGATCGTTTCCTGCCGGACCGTTATGTCGAGGGGACGTGCCCGCATTGCGGTTTCGAGCGCGCGCGCGGCGACCAGTGCGATAATTGCGGACGCCTGCTCGAGCCGACCGATCTGAAAGAGCCGTATTCGAAGATTTCCGGCTCGAAGAATCTGGAAGTGCGCGAGACCAAGCATCTCCATCTGGTGCAGACCCAGATGGAGACCCGGATCCGCGACTGGGTCGATGCGTCCACCGAATGGCCGAGCCTGGCCAAGTCGATTGCCTATAAATGGCTCGATGAGGGTCTGCGCGACCGCTCCATCACGCGCGATCTGAAATGGGGTGTGCCGGTCGCCCATGAGGGCACGCCGCGCCCGGGCTTCGAGACCAAGGTCTTCTATGTCTGGTTTGATGCCCCGATAGGCTATATCGGCGCCACGGCCGAATGGGCCGAAGCCGGGGGCGGGGATTGGGAGAGCTGGTGGCGCACCGACAAGGGCGCTGATGACGTCACCTATGTCCAGTTCATGGGCAAGGATAATGTGGCCTTCCACACGGTCTCCTTCCCGGCCACCATCCTGGGCTCGGAAGAGCCGTGGAAGACGGTCGACAAGCTGAAGGCCTTCAACTGGCTGACCTGGTATGGCGGCAAGTTCTCGACCTCGGAACAGCGCGGCGTCTTCATGGACCAGGCGCTGGACATCCTGCCCGGCGATTACTGGCGCTGGTATCTGACGGCGAATGCGCCGGAGGGCTCGGACGCAGCCTTCACCTGGGAACATTTCCAGGGTCTGGTCAATTCCGACCTGGCCAATGTCCTGGGCAATTTCGTCAACCGGATCACCAAATACACGGTCTCGAAATTTGAGGGCCAGCTGCCATCGACCGGCGCCGCGGGCGAGGCGGAAGCCTGGATCGCCCAGGAGCTGGAGACGCGTCTGCCGGCGGTTATCGCCAATATGGAAGCGATGGAATTCCGCAAGGCGGCGTCGGAAGTGCGCGCCATCTGGGCGGCCGGCAATGAGTATCTCACCCGGGCCGAGCCCTGGGTGAAGTATAAGAGTGATGTCGATGCCGCCGCGATCGGTGTGCGGACGGGTCTCAACCTGGTCGCCCTGTTCGGCATTCTGGCCCAGCCCTTCATTCCCGAAGCGGCAAAGAAAATCCTCGACGCGGTCGGTGTGCCGGAAGATCGGCGCAGCTGGGATTTCGATGGTCCGGCCAGCGATCTGCTCGACGCGCTGCCGCATGGCCTCGCCATCACCCCGCCGGACGTGCTCTTCGCCAAGATCGAGGATGCGCAGCTGGCCGAATGGTCGGAGCGTTTTGGCGGGGCGCCGGACGCCTAGTTTGAGCCGCGGCCTCGCGCCAGGCAGAGATATTCATGGATATCTTGCCGGGGCCCACTGGCTGACAAAACAAGAATGGGGGGATGGGCGCCGAGCTGCCCGTCAATGACGCAATGAAGCTTCTCACTGCGGCGTTTGCCGCGTCTGTGATAGCGGGCACAGCGCTCGCCCAGTCCGACCCGGACTGGCGCCCTGTCGATCCGGACGACCTCCTGTTGATCGATGTGGAAGACGGCACCATCGCCATTGAACTGGCCGACTGGATTGCGCCCGACCATGCGGACCGCATGCGACAGGCCGCCTCCGACGGCTTCTTTGACGGGCGCAGTTTCTACCGCGTGATCGACGGTTTCGTGGCCCAGGGCGGGCGCGGGGAAGAGGCCGACTCGATCGAGCTGCCGCAATACCCGCCCCTGGCCGGCGAGTTCACGGTAGCGGCGGACAGCGTGACCTTCACGCCGATGATTGACGAGGATCTCTATGCAGCGACAGCCGGTCATGTCGACGGCTTTCCCTCGGCCAGGAATGAGGCCGGGACCGAAATCTGGCCGATCCATTGTCCCGGGACCGTCGCCATGGCGCGCGATACTGATCCCGATAGCGGCGATGTGGAATTCTATATCGTGCTTGGCCATGGCCCGCGTCATCTCGACCGGATCATGTCCGTCTTCGGCCGGGTAATTGACGGGATGGAGCATGTCCAGGCGTTGCGACGCGGGGACCCGTCGGTGAATTCCGGCGTGATCGCCGACCCGCTCGCTCGTGACACCATTGTGTCAGCACGCATGGCCTCGGCCCTTCCCGAAGCGGAGCGACCGGCCTATGAGGTCATGCGCACGGACTCAGAGGCCTTCAACGCGGCCAAGGCGGCCCGTCGCAACCGCACACACGACTTCTTCTTTGAAACCCCGCCACCGGTGATCGAGGCCTGTCACATGCCTGCTCCGGTGCGCCTCGCCGAATAATTGCCGAATGACCGAGACCCCTATCGACTACGCCCCGCTCGACATTGTCGGAATCGCCATGGATTGCGACGGGCTGGAGGCGCTGACCCCGCCGCTTCAATTCGCCGCCGCGTCGAATGACCCGTGGATGGTCAATGCCGGCATTCTGGCGATCGGCCATGCCGCACGGCGTTTCAAGGCTTATCCGGGGCCTTTGAAGGATGCGCTTTGGGCGCGGATCCATGACTTCCCCCAGGCCGAACAATTGCGCCCGGCCTGCCTCGCTGCCCAAGATGATATCCGTCACTTCAAGGCCAAGGCGGTCTGAGGCTTTGCTGACGGGGCTCAGCCCCAGTCGCGCCGACTCATCCAGATGATGGCGAGCGTGAAGACGATCAGTCCGCCAAGACCGCCCATCATCACGGCCAGCTCACCGCGACTGCCTTCGCTGGCAAGGACATTCACCGGCATGAGCCAGGGGAAGTAGAGCCCCTGTTCGGCACTGGCCGCGGCGACGGCGACGAAAGTCCCGCCAATCCCGATCGAGACCGGGGCGGCAAAGCTGCGAAAGCGCATGGCGAGAGTCCACTGGATCGCCATGACCAGCAGGCCGGCGATGAACATCTTGCCATAGAGCTGCAAGGCGAGGCCCGGGTCGAACTGGCCGGCCATCTCGAGGTCGTCACCAAATTGCAGGCCGACCGGCACGCTGGCCCAGCCCGCAAGCGCGACCGCAAAGCTGACCACCGCCATCAGGCCGAGTGTGACCAGGACTTTCGCCGCGAAGACCTGCCAGCGAGGAACCGGCAGGGCGAGCGTGTGTGACCAGGTATTCGGTCCATGTTCCAGTTGGGCAATGAGGGCGGTGATCCCGATCACGCTCATTGGCAGGAGGAAGAAGGCCCAGATGGCGGACCCGGCCATGGTCTGCATCGTCCATTCTTCCGGTCCGTTGCCGCTGGCGACGATGAGAACGCCCAGGGCAAAGACCATGACCGGCGGGGTGGCGGCGACCAGCAGAACGAGAGAGCGCCGCAGTTTCAGCGCTTCGGCGATCAGTGCGTTGATCATGCGGCATCCTCCGGCTGGGCGGTGAGGGTCATGAAGGTGGTTTCCAGATCCGCGCGCTCCAGACGCAACTCGCTGACCGCGCATCCGGCCGCGTGCAGGGCGGCGTTGAGTGCGGCGGCGCGCTCTGTCGTCAGCGCGTCAGCATCGGCGAGGGTGAAGCGGTCGCCTTCACGGATCGCATTTGCGAAACCGGCCCCGGCGATCACCGCTGCGGCATTATCGGCCGGACTGGCCTCCACGATCAGGCGCGGCGTCTGCTGCCGCGAGAGATCATCCAGCGATCCGTCGAACAAAACCCGACCGTGTTGAAGCAGGCCGACATGGGTGGCGATCTGCTCGACTTCGGAGAGGAGGTGGCTGGACATGAAAATCGTCGCGCCGGTGCGGGTCGGCAAATCACGGATCAAGGCGCGCATGTCGCGGATCCCGGCCGGGTCGAGCCCATTGGTCGGCTCGTCGAGGATGAGGAGACGTGGTTCGGCGAGCAGGGCGCGGGCCAGACCCATGCGCTGTTTCATGCCGAGCGAATAATGCCCCACCCGCCGTTTCGCGGCATCGCGCATGTCGACCAGTTCCAGCGCCCTGTCGATCTGGGCCGGTCGGGCTCCGATCAGGCGGCGGGTGACATCGAGATTTTCGCGGCCGGTGAGATTGGGGAAGAGCGCGGGTGTTTCGATGACCGCACCGACACTGGCGAGGGCCTTGCGGCGGTTTCGCTTCAGATCATGGCCGCCGATCGCAACCCGCCCGGATTGCGGTGTGAGCAGTCCCATGGCGCAGCGGATCGCGGTGGTCTTGCCGGCGCCATTGGGCCCGAGAAAGCCGTAAATGGCGCCGGACGGGATGGCGAGGTCGACCCCGTCGAGCGCGGTCAGCTTGCCATATCGCAGGGTTACGCCCTGCAGGGTGAGAACGGTTTCAGTCATGTCGCCAATAGGGCGCCGGTGCAGCGCTGCTGGCAAGAATGCGGCGCGGTGATCCGAGCGGGATTGTGGGAAAGCCGGTCCCTCCCGTCTTTCACGGAGCGGAAGCGTTGACCTTTGCCTGCGAGCTGGGTCGAATGGCGGCAACTCAATGAGGGGAAGTTTGATCATGAAACGCCATCTGATGTCGGCCGCCGCGGCCTTCACGCTTGCTCTGGCTGCCCAGCCGACCGCATTCGCCCTGCAGGAGGCGGCTGACGAGGACGCGCTTCGCACAGCGATCACCGCCGATTATGACGGTTATCTGGAAGAGCTTTACCAGCACTTCCACGCCCACCCGGAACTCTCCCACCAGGAATTCGAGACCGCGGCCCGTCTGGCGGCCGAGCTCGAGGCACTTGGCTTCGAGGTCACCGAAGGAATTGGCGGGACCGGCATCGTGGCGGTGATGGAAAATGGCGAGGGGCCGACCCTCATGCTGCGGGCGGACATGGACGGCCTTCCGGTCCCGGAACAGACCGGCCTGTCATACGCCTCGACCGATACCGATGTTGACCATCGCGGGGTCGAGAACCCGGTCATGCATGCCTGCGCCCACGATACACACATGACCGCTCTGGTCGGTGCGGCCCGGCAATTGGTCGAACGCACTGATGAATGGTCCGGCACGCTGGTCCTGATCGGTCAGCCGGCCGAGGAGCTGGGCGAGGGCGCCGTGGCGATGATCGAGGACGGGCTCTTCGAGCGTTTCCCGCTGCCGGACTTCAACATTTCCTTCCATACTTTCTCGGCCATTCCGACCGGCACCATCACCTATGTTCCCGGCTATGCGATGGCCAATGTTGATTCGGTCGACATCTATGTTCAGGGCCGCGGTGGCCATGGTGCCTATCCGGACACCACCAAGGACCCGATCTATCTCGCGTCCCAGATCGTCGTGTCGCTGCAATCGCTCGTGTCGCGCGAAGTCTCGCCGCTGGAGCCAGCTGTTGTGACAGTCGGTGCCTTCAATGCCGGCACCAAGCACAACATCATCTCCGACAATGCGCATCTCCAGCTGACGGTTCGCTCCTATACTGATGATGTGCGCGCCCAGCTCCTCAGCGGCATCCAGCGGATCGCCGCCAACCAGGCAGCCTCCTACGGCCTGACGCCGGAAGAATATCCGCGCGTCGAGATCGAGGAGACCTATACGCCGGCTCTGTACAACAATCCGGAACTGGCAGCCCGCGCGGTAGACGCCATGCGGGACCGGTTCGGGGCTGATAATGTGGTCGAGGCCTCGCCGGTCATGGGCGGTGAGGACTACTCGCAATATCATCGCACCGAGCACAATATCCCGACCTTCATGTTCTGGGTCGGCGGCACCACCCAGGAAACCCTGGACGATTATACCGCCCGCGGCCTGGTGCCGCCGTCCAACCACTCGCCCTTCTTCGCACCGGATGACCCGCGTGGCTCGATCACCCAGGCAACCGAGGCGATGACCGCGGTGGCGCTTGATATTCTGGACGCCGGCGCCGAGTAGGGCTGTGGTCGACAGCACACGTCGCGCCTTTACCGGCGCCAGCTGGGAAAGCCAGGTCGGGTATTGCCGTGCCATTCGGCGCGGCAATCTCGCCTGGGTGACCGGTACGGTGTCGCTGGACGCTGAGGGGCAGCCCTTCGCCGTCGGCGATCCTGAGGGGCAGGCGCGTCGCTGTCTCGAAATCATCGATGCGGCCCTGACAGAATTGGGCGGTTCGATCCGGGATGTCGTGCGAACCCGCATGTTCGTGACCGATATTGACCATTGGGACGCGTTCGGCCGGGCTCATGCTGCGGTCTTCGCCGACCATCCCCCCACCACCAGCATGATCGAGATTTCGCGCTTCATCGGTCCGGACTTCCTGATCGAGATCGAGGCCGATGCCTGTTTCGAAGACGACTGACCACGCCGCGCAATGGAGACGCCGATGACCGATCTCACCCTCTATTTCTGCCCGCGTACCCGCAGCTTTCACGCGCTGTGGATGCTCGAGGAGATCGGCGAGCCCTACGATCTGCGTGTGGTCAATATCCGTGATGATATCCAGTCCGAGGCCTATGGCGCGGTCAATCCGATGCGCAAGGTTCCGGCGCTCGAAGTGGACGGTGAGCTGATCACGGAGAGCCCGGCCATCTGCGCCTGGCTGGCCGACCGCTTTCCCGGGAAGGGCCTGGCCCCTGCCGTCGATGCGCCGGGGCGGGGCAGCTATCTGCGCTGGCTCTTCTTTGCCGGGTCGGCCATGGAGCCGGCCTTCATCGACAAGGCGATGTCGCGTGAAACGCCGCGCCAGACAGCCGGCTGGGGTGATCTCGCGACCGTCAAGGCCAGCCTGGTCCGGGCGCTGGACGGCCAGGAATACCTTGTCGGAGACCAGTTCACGGCTGCCGATCTCATGGTCGGTTCGACGCTGAACTTCATGATGAATTTCAAACTGCTCGAGCGGGCCGAGCCGTTCGCAGCCTATGTCGACCGCCTGGTCGCACGCCCGGCCTTCAAGCGCGCCATGGCGCGTGAGACCGAATTGGCGGGGTGAGGGGTTTGCGCCGTCGATCAGTGACGGCTAGGGTCGCGCGACTTTTTGGAGAGGGCGTTTCATGTCTTTGATTCCGGCTGATAATCATCTGGCCGTCATGGCCAGCCTGTTCGCCATTGCGGCGGCAGGCTTCCTGATCGAGAAAACCCGGATCGGGGCTTTGCTCACCGGGGCCGTATGGGCCATTTTCCTGGCCATCATAGCGTCCAATATCGGGCTGATCCCCTCATCGGCGGCGGCCTATGACTTTGTCTGGACCTATTTCGTCCCGGTCCTGATTCCGCTCTTCCTCATGAAAGCGGACCTCAAGAAAATCTTCTTCGAGACGACGCGCATGGCGGGCGCTTTCATGCTGGCGGCTGTGGCAACCGTGGCCGGTGCCCTGATCGCCTTCTCGCTCATCGATATCGGCGATTATGCAGCCGGGACGGAAGCGGCGGCGCTGGGGAGCCGGCAAGCGGCAGCAGTTGGCGCCTTCACGGCGACCTATATCGGTGGATCCGTCAATTACGGGGCCCTGATGGCCTCGACCGGGCTGGGCGAAGCTGACCCGAGCTGGGCCTCCGCCATGACGGCTGTCGACAATCTCTATTCCGGCTTCTTCCTGGCTTTGCTCGCGCTGATGCCCGGTTGGACCTGGCTGGCCAAGCGCTTCAATCCGATCGACCATAGCCAGGGTGAGGCCGAGGTCGAAGAGGAGCGCCCGATAACCGCTGCCTCCCTGTGCCTGTCCGCAGCCTATGCCTTGATCATTGTCGCAATCGGGACCGCACTTGCAGACCAGCTCGACGCGATCTGGGACGATGCCGGGCGCAAATGGAAATTCGCGATCATCTCTGTGCTCGCCTTGATCCCGGCGACCGCCTTCCCGCAGACGATTGGCCGCCTGCGCGGTGGCTATGAGATGGGCATCGCGCTCAGCTTTGTCTTCTTCGCCATGATTGCCGCCGGTGCGGATGTGGTGTCCCTGCTGCAGCAAGCACCGGTCCTGCTGGTGCTGATCGGTATCATGCTGTCGGTCCATGCCGTGATCCTGTTCGGCGTGGGCAGCCTGGTCCGCTTGTCCCTGCCCGAATTGATCACGGCGTCCAATGCCGCGATTCTCGGGGCGACAACGGCGCCGGCGCTCGCCGCCGCGAAGGGCTGGAAAGATCTGGTTACGCCCGGCGTACTCGTCGGCGTGTTGGGCTATGCGATCGGAACGCCGATCGCGACCCTGGTTTTCGAACTCTGGCCCGGCTGAGCGTCCGTCTCGTCCATGCCCTGACCGCGGATTACGTCACTGTCATCTCTCGGACAGTGAGGCGCAGGGGCGTGACCGACATTATTGTCCGGCGCTTTGCATCCGATTTGCCGTCGGCGTGCATCCGGGGGATAGATCGCAAAAGGGACGACCGATGAAAAAGACAATTCTTCTTGCAACCAGCGCCGCCGCGATGGTCGGCATGGCGCTTGTGTCGATGTCCGCCGGGGCCGCCCAGTTGAGTGGTGCCGCCCAGAGCTATTCCGGTGATCGACTGGAAATCGAGAATTTCGTGGGACGGATCGAAATCCGGACTGGCAGCTCGGACAGCATTTCGGTCGCGATGACCAATGCGGGCGGCCATGTCGAGGATCCGAGCGTTTCCGACAGCGGTTCGACGGTTCGCATTGATGGCGGGCTCAGCCTGCGCCGGACCAATTGCAACACCCGCAATGACACGATGACGATCGGCCTCAATGGCGGCCGGCGCCACAATATCGACGAGTATCCGAGCCTGGTCATCACCGCACCGGCCTCGCTGGCGCTCGAGCTGAGCGACAGCGCCTTCATGGGGTCGGCGGGCGATATGCGCACGGTCGATATCAATATGAGCAGCTGTGGCAGTTTCGACCTCGGCGATATTGCCGAGGATGCCCGTATCCGCATCAGCGGCTCCGGCGACATCAATGCCGGCACGATTGGCGGCGAAGCCGCGATCAGCATCAATGGCTCCGGCGACATTGTGACCCGCGCCATTGCCCGCAATGCCGACGTCTCGATCAATGGCTCCGGTGATGTCGTCACCGGCGATGTCGGCGGCGATGCTGATGTGAATATCAATGGATCGGGCGATATCGAGTTTGGCCGTGTGGCCGGCCTGTCCGTCGGCGTGTCCGGCTCCGGCGATGTGGAAGCCGCGAGCATGGATGGCGCGTTCCATTCGCGCATTTCCGGTTCCGGTGACATCGCGGTTCATGGCGGCCGGGCTCAGCCCTTCGAGGCCTCAATCAGCGGTTCCGGCGATATTGCCTTTGGTGGAACGGCTGTCGATGTGGTCGTGCGCGAGAATGGCGGCGGTGACGTTTCCATCTCCGAGATCGAGGGCAGTGTGAACTGGACCCGCAATGGCCGTACCGTGCTGCGCGTTGGCGACGTCCACTAGGACGAATTGAGATCCCTCCGTCCCCCCAAAGGTCGGATCACGCAGATGGCGTCTCGTCTTTGACGGGGCGCCATTTTGCTGCCTCGTAGAGCGCGATGGCGGCGGCGTTGGAAACATTCAGGCTCTCCACCTCGCCCGTCATCGGGATGCGCACCAGCTGGTCACAGGCTTCGGCGACACGCGGGCGCAGACCCTTGTCCTCTGACCCCATGACCAGCACCAGGCCCGGGCCCCAACCCTTGCCGTCAGGCGCGGCCAGCGCCGGTGCCAGATCGAGTTCAGCCTCGCCGGCCAGACCCAGTACATGTCGGCCCGCCTTGCGGAAATCCAGCAGGGTATCGGCGATGTTGGTGACACGGACATGGGCCACACGCTCGGCAGCGCCAACCGCGCTTTTGCAGACCGTACCGAAAAGCGGCGGTGCCTTGCGGTCCTGCATGACGACCGCGCGAATCCCGAAGGCTGCGGCCGAGCGCAGCACGGCGCCGACATTGTGCGGGTCGGTAATCTGGTCGAGGACGAGCAGGGCGCCGTGGGTCGGATCAATGACGCCATTCACCGATTCCGGTGGCAGGGCGCGGGCGAGGGCGGCAAACCCCTGATGGACCGCACCGTCGGGCAGGGCGTGGTCAATCGCGCGTGGCTCGACCTGCTGGTGGTCGGTGCCGTCGGGCAGCTCGCGCGCGGCATTGCGGGTGACCTTCAGTTCGAGGATTTCACGACGCTTGTTGGCGACTGCAGCGAGCACGGCATGGCGGCCCCAGATCCAGCCTGAATCACCTGTGCCAGAAGGCTTGGAGCGGCGGCTGTAATCGGTCCGTTTGGATGTATTGCGCATGGGAGTCTTCGTCACTATAGTCCGCGCTCCTGTTTTGGGGCGGTCACCTGATTTGCCGAGGCATAACATGCCTCTCCGCAAGCTGAGACTGTTTCTTGCAGGACACATGAAGGCCGGTTAAGCCGCGGCCTGAATGCACCCTGTGGAGGGGTGGCCGAGTGGTTAAAGGCAGCAGACTGTAAATCTGCCCGCATAGCGTACGCTGGTTCGAATCCAGCCCCCTCCACCATTTCCCACAATGCGCTTTCGCGTCCGCTCAATCGCTCCTCGCTAAAGCTGCGGGCGGGCAGTCGCCCTTGCGAACCCCGCGGGTTCGAAGATGCGGCTTCCAGCACCTCCACCGATCGCCCTGCGGGGGGGGGGGTGATCTCACGGCAATTCCCCCGGATTTGATCCGGGGTCACGGCTCCGATGGGGCGGCCTGACCGGCCGGCGCGCAGTCGCGCTTGCGGCCCTGCGGGCCGGGTCTGTATGGGTCGGCAAACGGCGTCACGCTGACCGCGTTGCAGCAAATACAGCAACTCACCCCTCGACTGGGGAAATCTGAGCCGCTAAATGACGGGTTCTGGTGCGGGTATAGCACAATGGTAGTGCAGCAGCCTTCCAAGCTGAGGATGCCGGTTCGATCCCGACTACCCGCTCCATACTTTCTCTGACATGACCGGTAGGTTCTGACATTCGGCGGTGCCGCGGGGCGGGCATAGGCGCTTGGGGCTTGCCTTCTTTAGCGAGCGACGCTATCCCGCGCCGGTCTGACGGGTATGGTCTGTCCGTATCCAATGAAATCAACACATCCAAGTCTATAGCCCATCTTCTCGATCAAGATCGGCGTTCAAGAGGAAAGACCATGGCGAAGGAAAAGTTTGAGCGCACCAAGCCGCATGCGAACATCGGCACGATTGGTCACGTTGACCACGGCAAGACGACGCTGACGGCTGCGATCACGATGGT
>NZ_CAJQOO010000036.1 GCF_905480005.1 uncultured Maricaulis sp. | reverse complement strand
AGGGAAGATTCGCCAATTCCTTCTACGGGATGGTCATCGGGGCGCCCTTGGGCGTGTGCGTGAACTGCGCCGCACCGATCGCCCGGGGCCTGTTTCAGGGCGGCTCACGAGCCGAGACAACGCTTTCGGCCATGATCGCCTCGCCAACCCTGAACGTTGTCGTCCTGACCATGGCGTTCTCACTGCTTCCCTTCTACATCGCGGTGACGAAACTCGTGCTCAGCCTCGCCGTCATCCTGCTGGCTGTACCGCTGATCTGCCGGGTTCTGCCGCAAGAGCGCCTCCTGCATTCCGTGAAATCCGCGCCGGCGCCACAAGCGCCGGACTTGCCCGAGCCCGAGCTCGAAACCCTGACGGCGTCCCTGGTGGGCTTTGTCACTGATTTTGGGCGGAATTTCTGGTTCATACTTCGCATGACCGCGCCGCTCATGCTGCTCGCCGGCTTCCTTGGCGCGATCGCCGCCACACTGCTGCCGGTCGACCTGATCAATGGCCGTGAATTTGGGCTGGTCAGCGCGCTTGCCGCGGGCGTGGTGGGCACATTCCTGCCTGTGCCGATCGGGTTTGACGTGGTCGTGTCCGGCGCTCTGCTCAATGGCGGGGTTGGTCATGGTTTCATCATGACGCTCGTCTTCACACTCGGCAGTTTCAGCGTGTACTCCTTCATGATTGTCGCGACGTCGGTCGGCTGGCGGGCGGCGGGCCTGCTTGCTGCGACCGTTTGTGTCCTGGGTGTCGGGAGTGGTGTGGCCATTGACGCCTATCATGACTACCAGACGCGGCGCGCGATCGAATTGCTGACCGGCGCGGAGGAGGTCGTGGCGTCTGCGCCCGGGGCCTTGAACCCGGCCATCAGCCTTCCCGTCCAGGATCCGACCGGTCCGGCGGCGCTTCAGACAGAGGCAGAGGATGATGTCGAGCTCGAGCGTCTGCCCTATGGCGATAATGCCGCTTATGGCGATGCGCCTTTCACCCGCATGGAAGCCTGGCAGCTGGGTATCGACCATGCCGTGGAGTTCTCGATGGGTGATATGTGGCCGCCCTTCTGGGAAGGGCGAAGCGTGGCATCCGGCGATATTGATCGCGACGGTGATATCGACCTGGTTTTCGCGTCGACCCGGGTGGGGCTTTATATTTACCGCAATGACGGTGCCGGCGGTTTTTCGGGAGGCGCGGTGGATGCGGCGAGCCTTCGGTCGCTCCCCATCTTCAACGCGGCTTTGATGGATGTCGACAATGACGGCTTCCCTGATCTGTTCCTGACCACATTCCGCGAGGGCAACTTCATTTTGCCGAATGACGGCGGGCAGTTCGCGGCCGACCGATTGCGTCCGGTCGCCAATCGCGATGACGCCATTCTGACCCTGGCAGCCAGCTTTGCCGATGTGGACCGGGACGGGGACCTGGATATCGCGCTCGGCAATTGGGCGGCTGGCTGGTACCGGCGCATCCCCGGCGAGGAATCGCGAAATCGCATCATCCTGAATGATGACGGCGCCCTGAGCGGGCAGGATTTCCGTGATCTCCCGGGCATTCCCGGCGAGACCCTGTCAATCCTGTTCTCTGACCTGGATGCGGACGGCGCGGTCGACCTGCTGGTCGGGAATGATTTTGAAGTGCCGGATTATGCCTATTTCGGGGATGGTGCCGGCCAGTTTACCGCCGTGACCCATCAGGACGGGCTGATCCCGATGACGACGAATACGACCATGTCAGTCTCATCCTTTGATCTACGCAATACAGGTCAGATGGCGCTGTATTTCGCACAGATTGCGGGCCGGGCTGAAGGTGTGTCGGACAGACTCAGAATGCAGCCGATCGAGCAGTATTGCGACGGTATCGAGCGCGATCTGGATCGCGAGATCTGCCAGCGCAATATGGCGATCAAGGTCTGGTACAGGTCCGGCAACAGCCTGGATCCGAGCAATGCCCGGCGGTGTTCCGGTTTCGAGGAGCCTTACCGGTCGGAGTGTCGCGGCATGATGCTCAAGGATCTGGCCATCCAGGATAATAATCCCGAAATGTGCGCGATTATCCCGGTTGGCCAAACCACGATCCGGGCGCTTTGCGACGTCCATTTCCTGCCATCGCGCGCCATGACCGCGCGCGAGCAGGATGAAGCCCTGCCGCAGATCTTGTCACGGAATGTCCTGCTGGAGCGGGGCGGGCAGGAGGCTTACGCAGAGACTGCACAGGCCATGCATGTTGAAGTCGGCGGCTGGAGCTGGGATGTCTCACACGGTGATTTCGACAATGATGGCTGGCAGGACATGTATATCGTCAACGGGACCTGGGTTCCGAATGAGGTGACGCCGTCAAACATATTCCTGCGCAACCAGGCAGGTGAGCGGTTTGAAGAAGTGACGGAGACGTATGGGCTCGGTGATTTCGCCATGACTGCGGCCGCGACCCTGGCCGATATCGACAATGATGGCGATCTGGATGTGATCGCCGTCCCCGTGAATGCGCCGGTTACCGCTTTCCTGAACAATTCCGGCCGCTCTTCCATCAGCTTCCGTCTGGTCGACGAGCGGGGCAATCGCGATGGGATCGGGGCACGGATTGAAATTCGTCATGCCGGTTTCGGTACCGGTCTGCAGACCCGCGAAATCCAGTTGGGCGGGGGCTTCATGTCGTTTGACGCCCCGATCGCGCATTTCGGACTGGGTGATCTGGAGCAGATCGACAGTGCATCGATCCGCTGGGCGGATGGAAGAGTCACACAAATCAATGAGCCGTTGGAGGCGGGAGCGACTTATCGCGTTCACCGTCGCAGGCATGGCAGGGGTGTAGAGTGATGCGAACGAGAATTCTGCTTGGCGCAGGCGTTGCGGTCCTGGCCGCCGTCATCGGCTTCGCGATGTATCAAGGGTCGTCGCAATCCGGCCTTTCCGAGGCGCAAATGGCCGCCCGCATGGAAGAGGCCGAGGCCGCCTTTGCCCGCACCGATTATGCGGAAGTCGCTGAAATTTTGACTGAATTGTCGGAGGCGGGCCTGCCTCTGGCGCAGTATCGCCTGGGCCTGATGTATCGCGAAGGTCGCGGTGTGGAGATCGATCCGGATCGCGCGATCGCGCTGCTCGAAGATGCCGCGGCCCAGGAGTGGACCGCCGCTGAGGACGCGCTGATCGAGCTGTTTCTTGAGCGCGCCGAGGCGGCATCGGAGCCGTCGGAGGAGATTGACTGGCTGGAGCGGGCATCGCGTCGCGGCGATGTCGGTGCGACCGCTGTGATGGGCTCCTACTATTTTTCCGGGACCGGCGTCGAGCGCGACCTGGCGCGGGGCTTGCGGTTGCTCACTGAAGCGGCGGAAGCGGGTGATGTGCGTGCCCAGTCCAATCTCGGCTATGCCTATTCGACCGGGACGGGCGTCGCGCGGGACGATGTGCGCGCGCTGCATTGGTACCAGATGGCGGCCGAAGCCGGAATGGTACGCGCGCAAGCTGCGGTCGGCCTGTTCTACGAGACAGGGCGGGGCACCGAGCCGGATACAGCCGAGGCTGTGCGATGGTATCTGAACGTGATCGGAGAAGGTGTGCCCGGTATCAGCGCCCGCCTTGGCGCTTTGGTCGCCTCCGGCGAAATCGGGGCCGAGCAGTTCCCGAATGCTCAAGTCTGGGTGCTGGATGCCGCGCGTGCCGGTGATGGCGCGTCCCTGCGCTGGACCGAGGAGCGTGCCGATTCAGGTGACGCGGCGGCGCTGAACGCACTGGCCGTCATGTATGAGACGGGCGAGGGCGTTCCGCAGCATGATGCTCGCGCGCTCGACTATTACCGCCAGGCGGCAGAGGCTGGCGCTCCGGAAGCCCAGCTGGCCATGGCGCGTCGCTTCGCGGCCGGGCAGGGCGTGACGCAGGATTATGTGCAAGCGCATGTCTGGGCGAATCTGGCCGCTGCGAATGGGGCGGCAGACGCCGCCCAGGAGCGCGATGTGTTCGCCCGTTTCCTGACGCCTGAGCAATTGGCTGAGGCGCAGAACCGGGCGGCTGACTGGCAGCCGTCGCAATAGGTCGGACCGTGATGCGCGTTCAAACATACAGGAAATGGCTCGCCGCCCTCGCTTTTGCCGTCGGCCTTCCATCGCTGGCGGTGGCTCAATCGGGCGACACGATCGAGGCCCTGCTCGAGCGGAGTGATTACGGCAGCGCCCGTCTCCAGGCTGAGGCGCGCGCGGCGAATGGCGATGATGAGGCGCGCTCATGGCTGGCCCACATGTATCGCCAGGGGCTGGGCGTGCCCCAGGATCTTGTCCGGGCCGTTGAGCTTGATCGGATGTCGGCGCAATCGGGGGTGCCGCGATCCCAGAATGCGCTTGGCCATTCACTTGTCATGGGGCTGGGCGTGGAGCCCGATGCCGGAGCCGGTCTGGTCTGGCTGCTCCGAGCTGCCGAGACCGGTGATGCCCGCTTTGAGTTCGACTATGCACAGGCGCTGTCGTCGGATTCGGCCGGATCGCCTGATCTCACCGAGGCGGCTGTCTGGTATCGGCGCGCAGCGGACCAGGGTCTCGTCGAGGCCCAGACCAATCTGGGCATTCTTTACATGACCGGTCAGGGCGTTGAGCAAGACCTCGACCGGGCCCGCGCGCTGTTCATCGCCGGCGCCGAAGCCGGCGATGCGCAGGCCCAGAACAATCTCGGACTTCTGTATGTCCGCGGAGACGGCGTGACGCGGGACTATGAGGCGGCATTCTATTGGTTTCAGCTGGCGGCCGCTCAGGATCTGCCGCAAGCATTGCGCAATCTCTCTGTCCTCTATGAAAGTGGCCAGGGAGCTCCAGTGGACGAAGCGCAGGCGCGCCAGCTTCTCGAGCGCGCGCGGATGCTCGAAAGCGGTGGACTGGATCAGTTGCTGTCGAGCATCGGTTTTCCGGTCGATGAACGCCTTCGCGACCTCGACTGGACGGCGCCGCCGGACCGGACCGAGCTGACCGCGGCTGAGGCCAATGACGTCATTGCCCAGTATATTCAGGGGCATCGCTTCATGCGGGGTGGCGGGGTTCGTCAGGATCTGCAGTCAGCCCGATCCATGTTCGAGGCGGCGGCGGCGCAAGGCCTGGGCAGCGCGGAATTCAGTCTCTGCCTGCTTCACGCCAACGGCTGGGGCGTGCCCCAGAACTACCGGACGGCCTATGTTTGGTGCAGCCTGGCGGCCTATCGCGGATATCCCGATGCCGATCTCCTGCGCGATAATCTGGCGCTTCAGATGACCGGTGATCAGGTCGACACGGCCCGGCGAGACGTGGCGCGACGGCTGTCGTCAGACTGATCCGGTCGCAGCACCGCAGGGCGTCTAGGAATTCGCTTATGATGATTGTGTGCGGTCGCCGAGCAGTGTAACGTCCCGATCAGGAGATTGTTTATGCGCCTAAGCTGCTTAGTCCAATTTGCGATGACCCTCAGCCTGCTCCTCGTGGTGCCGGTTGGCGGAGCTGTTGGCCAGACGCAATCTGTGGCCGCCGATGTCGGCTTGTCGGCGCGCTATGCGGGAAGTCGCATTTATTTCGATGCCGACCCGACTTATTCCAACATTACCGTGTCCGTGAGCGGTCCGGATGGTTATCACGGCCAGGTTTATTCCGAGCGTCGCGCCCCCAGTTTCCGCCTTGCGGATTTTGGCGAGGTTGCCGACGGCCTCTATCGCTTTGAAATAACTGCGGCTACGCAGGTTTACGCGACCGATCGGTCCAGCCGGGAACCGGCTGGCTATAACGGGCGCGCGCCCACCGCCCAGCGTCCGCGCGAAGGCGTGAGTTTTACAGGAAGTTTCCGCGTCGAAAATGGCCAGGTATTGGTCTTTGATGACGCAGACCAAGAGACGTAATCCGGGCACCGGGGGCCTTAGACAATGAAGCATCTTCTTACCGCAACGAGTGCTGCGGCCGTGTCGATGGCGCTTATGGTGGTCGTGCCGAGCCCGTCCAACGCCGATATCGTGCATCTTGACGATGTCATCATTCAGTTCAGTCTTTGCCTCGGCATTGATTGTTCGAATGGAGAGAGTTTCGGATTCGATACGCTCCGCCTGAAGGAAAACAACGTTCGCATTCATTTCGATGATACCAGCGTTTCCGCGAGTTTCCCGCGCAATGATTGGCGCATCACGATCAATGATAGCGGCAATGGCGGCGG